>JAFZKU010000218.1 GCA_017551785.1 Bacteroidales bacterium
GATTGCGGATGTCGAATTCCAACAGGAAATCCTGACGGTCCACCACCTTCTCTTTTATGACGGCGAATTGATGCTCGTCCAGCAGGATATCGCAGGCAGTGGGCAGATTGTACATGGTAATGTCGAAGCAGGTGGCGCGGTTGTAGAGCACCTGCATGGGCAGCTTCGCCGGGCGGATGAAGCCCAGCACTCCGGCTTCCACCATCTGGCGGTACATCGGCACCGAAACTTCCTCTCCGGCAGCTAGTTTAGCAGCCCTGGTGGAATCGGCCTTTGCGCTGGCGTCGATGGCAAGCCCGTTGGTCGGACCGGTCTCGATCAGCACCCAGGCTCCCTTCAGGGCGCCTTTGACGCGGTCGAATTCGCGCTGGTTCTTCGGCTCCAGATACACCCGGCCTTTCTGAGGGCCGCGGGTGCCGGCAGTGTAGGCGGGAGTGCCGAAGTGCAGCATCATGCCGTCCTCGGAAAGCATACGTCCGGACCAGGGACCGCGGTCGAAGCCCACATTGATGGTGACGGCTTCCTGAACGATGACTTCCAGCCCCCATGAGCGGAACTGCTGGGCAACCCAGTCCTCGGCGTGGTTGAGCATGTGCGAGCCGACCAGACGCCCTCCGATGTTGCGGGCGATGTAGTCGGCGTATTCCATGGTGTGGTTGTCAGTGCGTCCGGCTTCCATGACAGCTTTGACAACTTTGTCCTGAGCTGTAGCCGGGATGGCCAGAAGCAGCATCAGCAAGGGGAGGAAAATCTTTTTCATATCTGTACGGTTATTATTATCTGATTAATGTGGGTCAATGATCTCCCTGGGCGCTGAGCGCGTTGCGTTTCTCGCAGATGTCGGCCCATTTGGGTGCTTTGTCGAACAATTCAGCCAGCTCGGCGAGAATGTCGGGGATGTGGATGCCCTGCGGGCAGATCTGCATGCAGGCTCCGCATTGGAGGCAGGCGTGGGGCCGCTTGTCCTCCGGAAGGCTCTCCAGCCGCATAACGGGAGTGAGGGATACTTGGACCTTCAGGTCGTTATACTCTGAGATGAGGGCGGGGATGTCCAGCTCTGCCGGGCAGCCTTTGCAGCAATATCGGCAGGCGGTGCAGGGAACGGAATCTTTCATGCCTTCGGCGATTTCTGCCAGGACGGCGCGCTCCCGCTCAGACAGCGGATCGGGATGATCGAATGTCGCTATATTTTCTTTCATCTGCTCCAGGGAGGACATGCCGCTCAGCACGACGGCAAGGCCCGGGATATCGTGGAGCCAGCGCAATGCCCATGAAGTGTCGGTAGGGGAAGAGGCGCTGACAGAAGGCCCGTTTCCAGTAGCGCCGTTCCCGGAAGCTTCGGAACTCGCTGTCTCTGAGTTGGCCAGTTCCTGAAGACGGGCATGGGCGGCGGGGGAGAGGTGCGACAGCTTGCCGCCACGAAGCGGTTCCATCACGATTATAGGCAGTCCGTGGTCGCGGATAATTTCGATCTTGCGGCGGGCGTCCTGCAGGGTCCAGTCGAGGTAGTTCAGCTGGATCTGCACGAATTCGACGACTTGTCCGTAAGGGCCGTCGAGGATAGTCTGGAGATGCTCGGGAGTGCTGTGGCAGGAGAAACCAAGATGACGGATGCGGCCTTCCTCGCGCTGCTTGACGAAATAATCCAGTATGCCCCAGCGCGGATCCATGTAGTCGGCGATGCTGTTCTCGCAGATATTGTGGTAGAGATAGAAATCAAAGTAGTCTACACTGCATCTGCGCAGCTGGCGCTCGAACACTCCGGCGGGGTCGAACACGTCGTAATGCTGGTGGCCGGGATACTTGTCTGCCAGGAGCCATTTGTCTCTGGGGTAACGGTTGAGAGCCGCTCCCAGCACTTGCTCGGACTGACCGTCGTGATAGGGGAAGGCGGTGTCGAAATAAGTTATGCCGTTGGCGATTGCCTCATCGACCATCGCGAACACAGTGTCGCGGTCTACGCTCCCGTCCGGAAGCTGCGGCAGCCGCATCGCCCCGAATCCGAGAGCCGACAGCCTTTCATCTAGAATCGTGTGGTAAAACATATCTACAAAGATACCAAATCTTTCTTTCCCCGAAACTTGCGTCCCGCCGGATTCCCTTTACCGGCTCCACACTCATCCTTCGCGCAGAAGTGTGCGCCGCTCACCCCCTCTGGAAAGCCCTCCAGGGCCTATCGACAGCGCACACCCCTCGTTTAAAGGCCAGTGTGCGCCGCCAATCGCGCTTATACGCGTTCTGGGGCACATCGCCGTTGCACACTTCTGCACGGACTGCTCGTCGCGAAGCATCGGTCCGAAAAGCAACAATCAGTTTTTTAGATAATCTTCGCGATAGCGTTTATGTAGGCCTCGGCGGCGGCGGTGACTATGTCAGGATTGGCAGAGTAGCCGTAGAAGAACTGACCGTTGTTCTCGACCTGGATGTGCACGATGCCGTTATCTTCTGTACCGCGGGTGATGGACTGCACTAGCATCTCCTCGAGATTGATGCGGCGGTGCACCAGCGAGCGGATGGCGGTGAAAGCTGCGTCCACGGGGCCCTTGCCGCTGCAGGTGGCGCTGCACTTCTCGCCGTCGATGATGAGGCCGACGGTAGCCATGGGGATGGAATTCTTACCACATACAACCTGCAGATAATCAAGCTTTATCTTCTGGACTATGTCGTCCTGGCTGATGCCTGAGATGGCATAGAGGTCGCTGTCCTCAATCTCTTTCTTGCGGTCGGCAAGGTCGAGGAATTTCTTGTATGCTTCGGCGAGCTCTTCGGTACCCAGCACGATGCCCAGCCTGCGGAGATGGTGGTCCAGCGCCGCACGGCCGCTGCGGGCGGTGAGAGTGATGGTAGAATCATTGACGCCGATGTCCTGAGGGTCGATTATTTCGTAGCTCTCGCGGTTCTTCAGCACACCATCCTGATGGATGCCGGAAGAGTGGGCGAAGGCGTTGCGGCCCACGATGGCCTTGTTGGGCTGCACTGGCATCCTCATCAGAGATGACACCTGATGAGAAATCTTGGTTATGTTCTTGGTAAGGATATCAGTATGTACAGGGAACTCCTTGCGGCTGCGGATAGCCATCACAACCTCCTCGAGAGCGGTGTTGCCGGCACGCTCGCCGACACCGTTGACAGTAACCTCTACCTGACGGGCGCCGTTCATCACACCGGCCAGAGTATTGGCGGTAGCCATGCCGAGGTCGTTGTGGCAGTGGGTAGAAATAATAGCCTTGTCTATGTTGGGCACATTGTTCATCAGATAGGCGATCTTGGCGCCATACTCTGCGGGGAAGCAGTATCCGGTGGTGTCCGGGATATTGACAACGGTGGCTCCTGCGGCTATTACAGCCTCCACGACCCTGGCGAGATATTCATTCTCGGTGCGCCCGGCATCCTCGGCATAGAACTCCACGTCATCGACATATTTGCGGGCATACTTCACACATGCAATAGCACGCTTGAGTATGTCCTCGCGGTTGGAGTTGAATTTATATTTAATATGGTAGTCGGAAGTGCCGATGCCGGTGTGGATGCGCTTGAGCTCGGCGAAGTGCAGAGCCTCGGCGGCAGCATCGATGTCCTTCTCGACAGCCCTCGACAAGGCGCAAATGCGGGAAGAAGTGACGACCTTGGAGATTTCGACCACGCTCTTGAAGTCACCGGGGCTTGAAATAGGGAAGCCGCACTCGATTATGTCGACTCCCAGAGATTCCAGAAGCTTGGCGAGCTCTATCTTTTCAATAGTGTTAAGCTGGCAGCCGGGGACTTGCTCTCCATCCCGGAGAGTGGTGTCGAAAATGTATAATTTGTCGTTCATGGTGACAAAGGTATGGATATTTGCCAATAATCTAATAAAATTTTGTGAAATATGCAAAAAGAATTTTACCTTTGCGTGCAGAACCGTTAATCAAGGATTCACAATGCAAACCGCCATTATCAACAGCATCCGACTCGTCCTTACCCTAGACCTGCTGGTGCTGGTCGTGAGCGCCTTGTAAACAAGAATCCACAACGGAATTATAATATGCAGTTCACTTGTTGGATTCTTTCCAGTAAGTGAATTTTTTTATAAATAGCTAATGAAACTCAGAAGCAGTGTAACATTTGAAGGTGCGACTATGGCGGGGGCCAGAGGTCTTTGGCGGGCCAACGGCATGGACGACCGCTTTGTTGGCAAGCCGATAATCGCGGTAGTCAATTCCTTCACTCAGTTCGTTCCCGGCCACATGCATCTCCATGAGATAGGCCAGATCGTAAAGAAGAAAATCGAAGAGCTCGGCTGTTTTGCCGCAGAGTTCGACACCATAGCAATAGATGACGGCATCGCGATGGGCCACGGCGGAATGCTCTATTCCCTCCCTTCCCGAGAAATAATAGCCGACAGCGTTGAGTATATGTGCAATGCACACTGTGCTGACGCGATGATATGTATTTCCAACTGCGACAAGATAACGCCCGGTATGATGATGACCGCCATGAGGCTTAACATTCCGGCCGTTTTTGTATCCGGAGGCCCCATGGAAGCCGGAAACGTCGACGGCAAGGACTGCGACCTTATAGATATAATGGTGAAGGGCGGAGACCCCGCTACCCCTGCCGACGAGCTGCTGCGCTACGAACGCGCCGCATGCCCGACCTGCGGCTGCTGCTCAGGCATGTTCACCGCCAACTCTATGAACAGTCTCACCGAGGCTCTCGGCGTAGCTCCGGTCGGCAACGGCAGCATCCTTTCGACCCATAAATGCCGCCGCGACCTCTTCGAGAAAGGCGCAGAACTTATAGTAAAGCTTGCCAACGACTACTATTTCAAAGATGACGAGAGCGTGCTCCCGCGCGCCATCGCCAACAAGGCCGCTTTCGAGAACGCAATGAGCCTCGACATCGCTATGGGCGGCTCGACAAATACAGTGCTCCACCTGCTGGCGATAGCCCACGAGGCCGGCGTCGACTTCACCATGGCCGACATCGACCGTCTGTCCCGTAAGGTTCCTGTTCTCTGCAAGGTTGCCCCTAGCTACCACTACCACGTGCAGGACGTCAACAGGGCTGGAGGTATAATGGGCATCCTCGGCGAGCTGGCCAAGGGCGGTCTGCTCCACACTGATGCCAAGAGGGTGGACTACCCGACTCTGGCCGAGGCCATAGCTGACAACGACATCACCGCTGCAGCAGGGAAGGACGCTACCCGCTATGCAGTTGCACACCCCCACCTGGCCAAATATCTCGCAGCGCCGCTCGGCGAACGCACCGGAATTCTCGGCGGCTGCGACAAATATTATAAGGAATTCGACCTCGACCGCAAGGCTGGCTGCATCCGCAGCATAGAGAATGCATACATGAAGGACGGCGGTCTGGCAGTTCTAAGCGGCAACATCGCCGTGAACGGCTGCATCGTGAAGACAGCAGGAGTGGATGAGAAGATCTTCAAGTTCCGCGGCCCGGCAGTGGTGTTCGAGAGTCAGGAAGACGCAGTGGCCGGCATCCTAGGCGGCAAGGTTAAAAAGGGCGATGTGGTGGTAATCCGCTACGAAGGCCCGAAAGGCGGCCCCGGCATGCAGGAGATGCTCTATCCGACATCGTTCCTGAAGAGCATGCATCTCGGAGCGGAGTGCGCCCTGATCACCGACGGACGCTTCTCCGGCGGCACCAGTGGCCTGTCTATTGGCCACGTCTCTCCGGAAGCAGCCAACAAGGGCGCCATCGCACTCGTGCATGACGGAGATATGATAACAATCGACATCCCTGCAAGGACTATCAATGTAGAAGTCAGCGACGAGGAGCTCGCCGAGCGCCGAGCCGCCCTTAAGGAATACAAACCCGCACACAGGGACCGCAAGGTCAGCAAGGCTCTCCAGGCATATTCGATGCTTGCAGGATCGGCAGATATTGGTGGAGTTAGAATGATTTAGGACGATATGGAAGAAAAAATGATGACCGGCGCAGAAGCGCTGATAAATACAATAATTGAAGAAAACGTAGACACCATCTTCGGATACCCCGGAGGCAGCATCATACCTTTCTATGACAAGCTGTATGACTACACCGACAAACTCCGCCACGTCCTCGTGCGCCACGAGCAGGGTGCCGTGCATGCAGCAGAAGGCTATGCAAGGGCCACCGGCCAGGTGGGAGTCTGCGTAGCCACCTCAGGCCCCGGTGCCACCAACTTCGTGACCGGCATCGCCGATGCCATGATGGACTCTACGCCCATCGTCTGCATCACCGCACAGGTTGATGTCGGCAAGCTGGGCACCAACTTCTTCCAGGAGGCCGACATGGTGGGCATCACTACCCCCATCACAAAGTGGAACTACCAGATCTCGCGTGCCGAAGACATTCCCATCGTCATGCCGCAGGCCTTCCATATCGCCCGCAGCGGCCGTCCCGGCCCTGTGCTCATCAGCATCACCAAGAACGCACAGGTAGAGAAGTTCCGTTACCGCTATGACCTCAAGGCCGCCCTCGACCGTATGGTGCAGGTGCCCCGCAGGGACAATCTCGAAAAGCGCGACCTTAATGTCCAGAAGGCCATCGAACTGCTCAACAATGCAGAGAAGCCCCTTATCATAGCTGGCCAGGGCGTGCTTATCTCAGGAGCCGAGGCCGTGCTCGCAGAATGTGCCAACAAAGGCTGTATCCCCGTGGCATGTACGCTGCTCGGCCGCAGTGCCATGAACTTCCATGACCATTACTATATCGGCATGGTCGGCATGCACGGCAACATGTCGGCAAACGCCATGACCCAGCAGGCTGACGTAATCCTGGCAGTGGGCATGCGCTTCTCAGACCGCGTCACCGGCAATCCTGCAGGATATGCCCAGAACGCCCAGATAATCCACATTGACATCGACAAGACCGAGTTCAACAAGAACATCCAGGTCGACCTCACAATCCACGGCGATGCCCGTCAGATGCTGGAGGCTATCTGCGACGGACTGGTCTTCAAGGACCGTGAGAGCTGGAGGCGTTTCGGTTACGAGCAGTACGACAAGGAGAAAGAGAACGTTATCGGCCCGATGCTTGCCAGCAAGAAGCTCAATATGGCTCAGGTTGTCGATGCCATCAACAGCCATTATATCGAGAAAGTAAGTCCGAAGAGTTACGGCAGCAACGTAGTTCTAGTGACTGACGTGGGCCAGAACCAGATGTTCGCAGCACGCTACCTGAAGCTTACCATGAAGACCGGCTGGATCACTTCCGGCGGCCTGGGTACCATGGGATTCGCACTGCCGGCTGCTATCGGCGCTAAGTGCGGCCGTCCGGACGCCCAGGTGGTTGCAATAGTCGGCGACGGTGGTCTCCAGATGAACATCCAGGAGCTCGGAACAATACTCCAGAACAACATAGACGTGAAGATTGTGCTGCTCAACAACTCATTCCTCGGAATGGTGCGTCAGTGGCAGGACCTCTTCTTCGACAAGCGTTTCTCACACACCATGCTGGTCAATCCGGATTTCAGCAAGATCTGCGAGGCATATGAGATAGAGTATATGAAGATTTCCAAGCCTGAAGAGCTGGAAGACGCCATCGACCGGATGGCTGCCTCGAAGGGAGCCTTCTTCCTCGAAGCCGTAGTGGATCCGACCGCCAACGTCTATCCTATGATCCCCGGAGGCAAGACATTGAATGACCTTATCATAAGATAACTAATAATACATCATGAAATACAGACTCGAAGCTACTGTAAGTGCAAGGGTGGACATCCTCAACCGCATAACTACTCTTTTCATCCAGAAAGGACTGCCGGTCGAGAGCGTGAACTACAAAGTGATAGACGACCGTCTGGCCAAGGTGGAGCTGATCTGCTCCGATGCTGACGACATCCGCATGGACCGCATCATCAACCAGGCCGACAATATGGTGGATATCGCCCAGGTACAGTACATCAAATTGGACAAATAACAAACTTAACAACATAACACAAATGGCAGAAATGAATTTTGGCGGCATCGTAGAGCAGGTTGTTACACGTGCCGAATTCCCCCTGGAAAAAGCAAAAGAAGTATTGGCAAACGAGACCATCGCAGTCCTCGGATATGGCGTCCAGGGCCCCGGACAGAGCCTCAATCTCCGCGACAATGGCTTCAACGTTATCGTTGGACAGCGCAAGGGCGGCAAGAGCTGGGACAAGGCTGTAGCTGACGGCTGGGTTCCGGGAGAAACTCTTTTTGAGATCGAAGAGGCTTGCAAGAGAGCCACTATCATAGAGTTCCTGCTTTCAGACGCAGGTCAGATCAGCGCATGGCCCACTGTGAAGAAGCACCTCACAGCCGGCAAGGCTCTCTACTTCTCACACGGCTTCGCCATCACCTATCAGGAGCGTACCGGCATCATCCCTCCCAAGGACGTCGACGTAATCATGTGCGCCCCCAAGGGTTCAGGTACTTCACTCCGCCGTCTCTTCCTTCAGGGCAGGGGCATCAACTCTTCATACGCCATCTTCCAGGATGCTACCGGAAAGGCTTATGAACGCACCATCGCCCTCGGCGTAGGTATCGGCAGCGGTTATCTCTTCGAAACCACTTTCAAGAGAGAGACCTACAGCGACCTCACCGGTGAGCGCGGAACCCTCATGGGTGCCATCCAGGGCATCTTCGCAGCTCAGTACGACACTCTGCGCGCCCATGGCCACACTCCTTCAGAGGCTTTCAACGAGACAGTAGAGGAGCTCTCACAGAGCCTTCTCCCGCTGGTTGCCGAGAACGGTATGGACTGGATGTACGCCAACTGCTCGACTACCGCACAGCGCGGCGCCCTCGACTGGTGGAAGCGCTTCCGCGATGCTACCAAACCTGTGTTCGAGGCTCTCTATGACAGCGTTGCTACTGGCAACGAGGCTCAGATCTCTATCGATTCAAACAGCAAGCCCGACTACCGCGAAGGCCTTGAGAAAGAGCTCAAGGAGATGCGTGAGAGCGAAATGTGGCAGGCCGGCAAGGCTGTACGTGCACTGCGTCCCGAGAACAATTAACAAACCCGCCTTATGGTAGATCTTGATTGGAAAAACATAGGCTTCGGCTACGTCAAGACGAAGTATAATATCCGTTGCGAATTCCACGAAGGCAAGTGGGGTGAGCCGTACCTCACTGCGCACGAATACATTCCCATGCATATTGCTGCAACTTCGCTGCACTATGGTCAGGAAGTGTTCGAAGGCGCGAAGGCTTTCCGTGGCGTGGACGGCAAGGTACGCGTTTTCCGCATCGATGAGAATGCAAAACGTATGAAGGCGTCTGCAGACTATCTGCTGATGGCTGCCCCCGACGAGGACCTTTTCATTGACATGGTCGAGAAGGTGATACGTGCTAACGCCGAATATCTGCCTCCTTACGGCACCGGCGCCTCTCTGTACATCCGCCCGCTGCTTATCGGTACTACTGCCGAGGTGGGCGTGAAGACTGCTCTCGATTATATGTTCCTGATTTTCGTAACTCCGGTGGGTCCTTACTTCAAGAACGGATTCGCTCCGATCGACGTGGTTCTCGAGAAGCTCCACGACCGTGCGGCTCCGCGCGGCACAGGCCAGGCCAAGGTGGGCGGCAACTACGCTGCCAGCATCCAGGCCGGCGCTTTCGCCCATGAGAGAGGCTTCTCGAACGAGCTCTATCTGGACGCTGCTGAGCAGAAATACATCGACGAGTTCGGTGCAGCTAACTTCTTCGCCATCAAAGACGCTACTTACATCACTCCTCTGTCAAGGTCTGTGCTCGGTTCTATCACCAACAAGAGTCTGCGCGTCATCGCCGACGACCTCGGGCTGAAGGTGGAGGACCGTCCGATAGAGTATGAGAAGGAGATCGCTACTTTCGACGAGGTGGGCGCCTGCGGTACTGCTGCCGTTATCTCGCCTGTCGGCCGTCTGTACGATCCCAACAAGGACAAGTGGTATGAGTACGACGCCCCGGGCAAGTACAGCACCATGATGTATCATGCCCTCCAGGATATCCAGTACGGTCGTGCCGAAGACAAGCACGGCTGGATCAGGATTATCGAAGGAATCTA
>JAFZKU010000219.1 GCA_017551785.1 Bacteroidales bacterium
AATCATTTAGCCCACCCGCCTACCTCTTATCACCCTGATTGGCTTTATTTGATTCAACGCCCTTCGGGCTCTAAATATTCCAAGGATCTTTTTCTCGTAAACAATTCCTTGTAGAGTTTCTTGAAGAAGCGCTTGTCGTTTTTCTGGATCCACTTATCAGCCTTGTCCAGTATGCGCTGTTCGCGTTTCGTGGGTTCTGGCAGCACTGCGACGGACTGTGGAGCGGCCGGGGCCACCGCTGGTTGCGGCTTTTCTTCTTCCTTCAGCTCTTCAACCTCGGACGGGACAGCCTCAGCACTGGCGGCAAGAGAATCCGCAGCCGCATCGGGAGCCTCCGCCTCTATATCAAGCATGTTCTCCAGGGCGTAGATAGAATCCTGCTCGGCCATCAAGGCCATCTCCTTCTCCGTCGTGGCAATGGAATCACGTTGTGCCTTCGCAAGCTTCTTTGCTTCATCCCGGGCTATAATCTCGTTGTACACCTTGCTCATGTACTTGTTGAAATACCGGTTCGCCACGCGGAACACTGGCATCTGGACATCTTCGTATGCCTCTCTCTCAGAAGGCTTGAGATCTCTGGACGTGACGGCATAGCGGCTCACGGGACGCTCGTCGCCGCGCCACTGGAAGCCCTTGATGCGCTGCTTGTCCATATCCAGATTGTATATAGGGTAAGCATCGCTCTGGGTCTGCTCGTAATACTTGATGCGCTGCGCCGTGCCGTTCTTGAGAGCCATCGTCATGAAGCGCGACTCCTTGATGTTGATGGTGGTCAGCTCTTCTTTCTCCTTGAGGTAGAACATTGCGTTCACACCTCCGAGGGCGTCGTAGCGGTAGAGGTCGTCGTCACGGAAGTGACCTACCATCTCGGTGCTCTTGATCTGGTCGAAATGCTCTTCGTCTTCCTGCATCACCAGCATGGCATTCTGCTGCATGCTGCCCCTGTTCAGCGTCTCGTCTTTCATCAGCAGGATCATGACGTCGGAGGTGAGCTGGTTGCGGGTCTTGTACCACATCACAGGGTTGCCGTGCAGCCTGGCCAGGGAATCTACGTCGCTGTAGGCCAGGGAGTCGCAGAGCAGCTGCATGTCGGAACGGTAAATCCTTACATTCGGCCAGCCGTGCAGGTATTTTATCTTCGTGGTGTCGGGCGGAGTGTACACAGTTGTTGCCGTAGTATCCTCTGCAGCCAAAAGTTCTGTCTCGGCAGGGATATCAGCTGCTTCCGGAGTCTCCGTATCCGCTTGGGTTGTATCTTCAGGAACGGGCGGATCTTCATCCCCAGCCAGCAGGGCAGCGTCTCGTTCTTTTACTTCGCCGAATTTCCCCATAATCTTATCCCTCTCATCGGCGGCATTCAGGCCGGCTATCTTATAGAGCGAATCGGGAGCGGCGATACCAAGTGCGGCGAGGCTGTCGATAGTAGCCTGTGCCGCCAGCTTTTCCCTCTTCTGTCTGGCTATGTTCTCAGGCCGCTTGGCCTCCGCTTCGGCGCGAGCCTTCTCCCTCTCTTCGGCAGCTTTCTGCTCGGCTTCGGCTATGGCGTCGAAAAGTATGTCGTCCCGCTCCTTGAGGCGGGCGGTCTTGTCTTCGTCCGGGATGTCGCAGTTGCGCACCGTGTAAATCAGCAAGGTGTCGGCGGCAATGAACAGAGAGTCTTTCTCATGATTTTCGTTCTCTCCGAAATAGAACACCGCCGGGTCTTGTGTGAACTCCATGTGCTGGTTGTTCAGGGAGTCAGTCACCACCACTGCCTTGTGCGCCACGAAGGCCGATTCGTTCAGAGTGTCGAGCACCACCACGTTACCATACGCCTCATACCTCGGTATCCGCCTGTAATAAAATACCTCGTCGGCCCACATTTCGTAGTCCGGGTCGTTCAAGTAGACGTCGTTGCTGAAGTGGATCACTTCGTTGTCGGTGTCGTACCAGCCGGCGAGAGCCTTCATGAAGCCGTTGTCCCTCCACACATAGGTCCTGTCGCGGAAATAGGCTTTCTTCTCGTTCGAGAGGTAGTCCATCTTCTCAGTTGCGAGGAATATGGAGTCGGTGAACATCTGGACATTGCCCTGGAAGGTGAATGTCTTGCGAGATGAAGTGTAGATGCCTGTATTGCCCTCGATCACATTGCCTTCCTTGTCTTTCATAGCTCCGCCGCTGCGGAAAATGGCAAGGCTGTCCTTGGTGTTGTAATCGAGGTTATTGGTGCGCAGCGTGTCGCCCTCGTTGTCGAAAACTTCGACCAGCGGCCCGCGGAACTGCGCCAGGTCTTCCTGGATGAGATAGGTGAGGCTGTCGCTGCGCAAGACTGTGTTGTCCTGTGTGAGGCGGACCCTGCCATAGGCCTTGATGACCTCCTTGTCGATGTTCCATGCAGCAGAGTCGCAGAACAGATAAGCGCCGTTGTGATAGAATGCGGCCGGACCTTTTATAAGACGGAAATTGGTGTAACCCAGCTTCATGAGCTTCGCCCACTCGGCATTCAGCAGGGTGATGACGCTGTCGGCCTTGACTGGCTTCTGATTACGGTTCTGTGCTTCCGCAGGGCAAATGCAGAACAGCAACAATATTGCAGTTGTAATGATTGCCTTGCGCAGCATATCTTATTTTATCCAGCCTTCTCGTGAGAAATTGCATCCGGTGAAGAGCGGATCGATCACAATGTATGTGGTCTTCTGCTTCTCGTTTATAAACTCGTCGATCGCCTTGTTGGCGTTGCGGTTGTTGGCCACCGTCGTCAGGATGTCGAAGTCTCCGTCGTATGTGGCCACATGGGAAGGTATGATCTCTTCAAGCTTGATTATCTTGTAGATGGTGTTGCCCCTGCCCTCGTTGTCGACAGACTCGAAGGGTTCTGACACATCGCCGATTTTCATATCCCTCAGCACAATATAGTCGTTAGGCTTGAGCTGGTCTTTCTCGAAGACTGCGCTGCCGGTATTCTCGTCGACCATCATACCTCCGTTGGTGCGGGTCTTGAAGTCCTGGGAGAACGCCCATGCGGCCTGCTCGAATGAAAGGACGCTGTCCACCACTATAAGGGTCCTGATGCTGTCGAGCCTTGCGAAGGCCTTGTTGCGGTCGTCTGCTGTATACTTGGGCTTGATGAGGATATGGCGGGCGTTGAACATGTCGCCTTCCTTCTCAATCATCTGGATGATGTGGAATCCGTCCGGAGTCTCGACTATCGGCGACACCTGGTCTACCTTCAGCGCAGTTGCGGCGTCTGAGAATTCAGGCCAGTAAATAGTCTTGTTCGCCATTCCGAGTTCTCCTCCTCTGAGCGCGCTGCCTGGATCTTCCGAGTAAAGCCTTGCGAGGGAAGTGAATTTCTCGCCGTTGACAATCCTTTCGCGGATTTCTAGAAGTCTTTCCTTGACAAGGGTTGCTGCAGAGTCTTTGTCAGGATAAATAACTATCTGGCGGAGCCTGTACTGGTCTGGGATCACAGGCATTTCTTCAACTGCAGTAGTGTCGGCGAAGTTCTTCACATCTCTCGGAGTCATCTTAGTTACAGCGCCGATAACTTTCTGCTGCATCTGCTGGGTGAGCAGCTGCTCTTCGATAGCGTCTCTCCATATCCTTTCAAGTTCGTAGCGGTCATGGCCGAAATACTCTTCCATCGCCTTCTCTCCGCCCAGCTGCGTGGTGACCGAAGCAAACCTCTGGCTGAGATTGCTCTGGACCTCAGCCTCCTGGACTACAAGGGAGTCGAGCCTGGCCTGGGTAAGGAAAAGCTTGCCCATCATAGCCTGCTCGAGGATCTCGCATCTTGTGTTGCGGTCTGTCGCCATACCGTTGACCCTCATCATCTGAACTTCCTGCTCGATGTCCGAGAGCATAATAGCGTCATTACCCACAAGGGCAATTATCTTATCTATCAGGCCATCTTGATATCTCTGGGCCGATGCGGGCAAACAACTGAGTATTACAACCGTCGCCAGAACGGCAAAACGCTTAATCATATATCTGCAATTTTTTATTTTCGAGGGCTTCCTTCAGCAAGTCCTGTTCCAATTTTGACAAAATCTCCTGCTTTCTGATGCTGATTATAGCATCTTTTATCTTTTCTTCGTTGAATTCCAGCGGAGTGAGCTCGCCGGGGGCATAGCGGTCGATGAAGAATATCAGGGTGTTTTTCTGCTCGCCTTCGAGGATGTAGCTGCTCTGCTTGGCAGATATTTCCTCAAGGTCGGACACCATCATGCCGACATCCTTCGCCAGCTGGGGGATGGAAACATACCTGCCGCCGTAGTCTTCATACCTTTCGGCATAGGAGCGGCTCAGCTCGGCCAGCTCGGCGACCTTGTCTTCATCCTTGGACTTGTAGAGCTCCTTTATCTGGGAATAGTAGGGTGAGCGGACATTGATGACAATGAACCGCGCCCGGACTACCGGATAGTCGTATTTGAAACTCTGGGGATGCTCCTCGTAATAAGCCTCGACCTGGTCGCGGCTCACTACGGTGTCGATGCGGCTCTCCATGAACATCTTCTCGTAGCGGAAGCTGAGAAGGTCGTTGCGGAACGACTCTATCTCCTTGGAGATGTCTCTCTCGTCCGGTGTGAGCTGCTCGGCTGCCTTGAGGGTCTTGAGCCTTACGAGCGCCCAGTTCTGCACATACTGGTCCACCATGTAGGCACTGTCTTCCGGGCTTGTGCCCGGCGGGACGAGCTTAGCTACGTCGCTCTTGTAGAGCACATCCTTCCCTATCTTCGCAAGGACATCCCCGCGAGACTGGAAAAGGCTGCACGAAGTGGCGAGCAGCACGAGGGCCATTAGTGCACAGAGGCGTTTCATTATCTGCTGTAGTTCGGGGCCTCCCTGGTTATCGATACGTCGTGAGGATGGCTCTCTGCCATACCTGCGGCGGTGATTTTAACGAATTTGGCGCTGCGCAGCTCCTCGATGTTGCGGGCTCCGCAGTAGCCCATGCCGGCCTTCAGACCGCCCACGAGCTGATAGATTACTTCGGCCAGAGTACCCTTGTAAGGAACCTGGGCTACGATGCCTTCCGGAACGAGCTTCTTGATGTCTTCCTCCATATCCTGGAAGTAGCGGTCTTTCGAGCCTTTCTGCATGGCCTCGAGGGAGCCCATTCCGCGGTATGACTTGAACTTACGTCCGTTGAGGATGATGGCCTCGCCGGGAGCCTCCTCGACACCTGCGAAGAGCGAGCCTGCCATGATGGTAGATGCTCCTGCTGCGAGGGCCTTGGTGATGTCGCCTGAATAGCGGATGCCGCCGTCAGCGATTACGGGGATGCCGCTGCCCTTGAGGGCTCCGGTGGCATTCATGACTGCGGTGAGCTGCGGCACGCCGATACCTGCGATGATGCGGGTGGTGCAGATAGAACCAGGGCCGATGCCGACCTTGACTGCGTCGAC
>JAFZKU010000220.1 GCA_017551785.1 Bacteroidales bacterium
AGCTTTGCCAAGCCGGATGAAGGAGAAGTCGAAATCGTGCTGTTTGCAGAAACGGTGCAAGAAAAGGAAGAGTTTCAGGTATAAGTAGAAAAAGACAAGAGCATGAACGAATTTGAGAAGTTCGCCTCGATGGACCGGGGCATCAATCCTTTGACACTGGGACGCTACAGCGCCGCCGTGGACAACTATATCAACCCTACCATCATCGAAGAGCGCAAGATGAATGTGGCCTCGATGGATGTCTTCAGCCGTTTGCTGATGGACCGCATCATCTTTTTAGGTGTGCCCATCGATGACGATGTAGCCAATATCATCCAGGCGCAGCTGCTCTTCCTGTCCTCGCTGGATCCGCAAGCGGACATTTCCCTGTATCTGAACACACCCGGAGGCCAGGTCAGTAGCGGATTGGCCATCTTTGATACCATGCAGCTTATCTCGCCGGCAGTGAGCACCATCTGCACCGGCATGGCCGCATCGATGGGAGCCGTGCTGCTTTGCGCAGGTGAGAAAGGCAAGCGCTCCGCCCTTCCGCACTCCCGCGTGCTGATTCATCAGCCGCTCGGCGGGGCAAAGGGCCAGGCATCTGACATACTCATTGCGGCCAAGGAGATTGAGAAGACCCGCACCGAACTCTGCGAGATTATTGCCGGGCGAACCGGCCAGCCGTTCGACAAAGTCCTGGCCGATGCAGACCGCGACTACTGGATGACATCTCGTGATGCCCTGGAATACGGTATGATAGACAACATACTCAGTAAAAAGTAGTTGTCACGCAGAAAAATTTGGAAATCCGGTATATTTTTTGTATATTTGTAACTCACACCCCAAAATAGCGAGCACGCAAACTTTTTTGAAATTTTCTCGAAAAAGTGTGTAAGAATCTCGACTTTGGTCGGTATATATGAGTGAGAAGTGAGACTGTAGCTCTTTGACATACGCATCAAGACAGGTTAGACTGCCCTGAGGTTCCCATTACCGTCGTTATTAACTTTTCAGTTTTTAAAATCTTGCGGCCGGAACCTTCCGATCACGCGATTTGCCCTATATGCTTCGGGCGAAAGCAAGCAGATCCTAAGCTGAAACTTGACGCACTATGGAGAACATCTACACGAACACGAATGCCACATTTACCACCGCCAATGGCGAAACCGTTTCCTATCAGGAGATTTTCGAATCCGTAAGGAAGAGTGTCGAAATCTACGGTAAAGCAGGAGGCAGGGATCTGTCTGCAGAGGAGTTGGAGGACTTGTTCCAAGACTCTATCCTCAAGGCTCTGAAGTATTGCAAGAGGTTTGACCCTACTAAGGCCCAGGCCAAAACTTGGGCAAGCAGGATTGCCTTCAATGCGCAGAGAGACGCATTCAGAGAGCACAACAAGCATCTCGCAAGGTTTGTGCGCCCTGAGGCGCTTGACAAAGACGGTGAACCCGAGGGTTCCTTCTTTGACGAAGTCTCGGATGGTTACTCGGCTGACCGTGAAGTGGAAGGAAATGAAGCAGTGGAAAGGATAATGAATGCCATTGGTTCTCTCAATGAGAACTATCAGTTCATCATCTCCCTTCAGATGGAGGGAATGAAACCGAAGAAGATGGCTGAACTTATCGGCTGCACTGCTGACGCAGCTGCAACTCTTCTCTGCAGAGCTCGCAAGGCTCTCAAGAAGGTGTTGGGCAAGCGTTTCCTTGCAGAATACGGGATTGCCGCTTGAGGCTCTCACGCTTAAAACCATCGGATCTTAACGGGTCCGGTGGTTTTTTTCTTAAAAGCCCGTAAGAAATCCAAAAGCCGGGAGTATGAGTAATAAACGAACCTAACAAAAGACAGAGTACTATGAACGCAACAATTACCATCGCCATCATCGCAGTAGTCATCATCATCGCTATCGTCGTCGCCTGGATCCTCACATCCAACAAGGCTAAGGCCGCATTCAAGAATGAACTCAATATGAAGGTCGAAGAACTCGGCCGTAAGGAAACGGAGGTCCGTACACTTGCCGGACAGGTTGCCGAACGAGACGCTGACCTCATCAGAAAAGAGGCCGACGTACGTACGGCCGAGGCCCTTCGCGAGAGCGAGCGAAAGCAGCATGAGCAGGCAATGGCTGAAATAAAAGCCAGCCAGGAGAAGGCTCTCGCCGAGCTCAAGGCCGGTCAGGAGAAAGCTATCGAGGCCGCTAAAACAGCGCTCGAGCTTGAAAATGAGAAGATGCTGAAGGCCCGCGAAGAAGCCCTCAAGAAGGAGGCTGCCGAGACCATGAAGGTCATTACCGGTGGTCTGGACCAGAACATCAAGGATATGAAAGAGGCCTTCGAGGCCCAGAAGAAGTCGCATGCGGAGGAGAGCACCGCTATCAAGACCAAGTTTGACGAGACAGTCAAGCACCTGAAGGAACAGACAGAGACCATCGGCACCACGGCAGAAGACTTGGCAAAGGCTCTGAAAGGCCAGAGCAAGGTACAGGGCATCTTCGGGGAAACCATCCTTGAGAATATCCTCAAGGCCGAGGGCCTGCGTGAAGGCCACGACTACGACGCCGAGTTCTGGCTCCGTGACAAGAAGGGCAACCGCATCGTCAATGAGGAAACCGGCAAGAAAATGCGCCCCGACTTCGCCCTGCACTTCCCGGACGACACGGACATCCTCATCGATTCCAAGGTGTCGCTGACGGCCCTTGCCGACTACTTCGCCGCCGAGACGGACGAAGAGCGCGCTGACGCCGCCGCACGCAATCTGGAGTCCGTTGAGAACCACATCAAGGAGCTCACCAGCAAGGAGTACCAGAAGTATGTGGTAGGCCGCAAGACCCTCGACTACGTGATTATGTTCATCCCCAACTACGGCGCCTACCAGCTTGCCAAGATGGAGGACAAGGACATCTTCGCCAAGGCGTTCAAGCAGAACGTCCTCATAACCACCGAGGAGACGCTGATTCCTTTCCTGCGCCTCATCCGTACCGCCTGGGTGCAAAAGGAGCAGATGGAGAACATCTCCGAGATTGTGAACGCTGCACAGAACATGGTGGACCGCGTGGCCCTCTTCTGCGAAGAGAACACGGCCCTGGAGAACAGCCTCGACGCCTTCGTGAAGAGATTCAAGAAGAACTCTGCGCGTCTTATTGAGAGCGACAAGAGCATTGTCGGGGCCGCCTGGAAGGCCATTAATCACGGCCTCAAGACGCCCGTCAACCACGTCCTTCCCGCCATCGGACCGGCTTTGCCCGCTGAAGAATAATCGCTAAATTTGCACTATGAGACTATTCACCAAATCGGCCTTCAAACAGGCCCTGTTCTGCCCCGCATCGCTGTATTACTACTGCGACCGGGAGCACTACGCTAACCAGATGAACGAAGATGACTTCCTTCAGGCTCTTGCCGAAGGCGGAAATCAGGTCGGAGATCTGGCCAAGGTGTACTACGATGTCCACGCCGATGCGGACATCCGGGTCTTGGACTACGACAAGTCCCAGGAGATTACCGCTGACCTGATGAAGCGCGACGAGGTGAATATCGCCGAGGCAGCCTTCCGCTGGAAGAACTGCTTCATCCGCGCCGATATCATAGAGAAGAAAGGTAACCAGATTAACCTGATTGAGGTCAAGGCCAAGTCCTGGGACCCGACTAAGGAGAGTTTCGTTACCAAGCGCAACGCCAATAAGGTTGATGCCGGTATCCTGGAATACGTCTACGACGTAGCCTTCCAGAAATACGTCATACAGCAGGCGCTGGGCCCTGGGGTTACGGTCAAGGCTTTCCTGATGATGCCGGATAAAAGCATTTTGTCTGATGCCGACGGCATCAATCAGTATTTCCGCGTGGTGAAGGACGGCGACCGCGTTTCCATCGTCCGCGAGGCCGGTGCTGAAGAGCTTCGCAAGTTCACTCACGTCCTCACCCCCTTCGACGTGGACGAGCTCTGCACGCGCATTATTGCCGGTTCAACTGCCGAACAGATGGAACTGATTGGCTGCCAGTTCACAGATTTCGTTGACAAGATGGCCGACATCTATGTCAACCACAAGCGTGAATTCCGCCCTGTCAGCAACCGCTGTTTCAAATGCCCCTTCTACTCCAACGAGAAGACTCCGGGTATGCTGGACGGCAAGCGGGAGTGCTGGAAAGAGAAGGCCGGTTTCAAGGAAGAGGACTTCCATCGTCCTTCTGTAGGCGACCTTTGGTGCGGCCTGCTGG
>JAFZKU010000031.1 GCA_017551785.1 Bacteroidales bacterium
CGTTAATGTGCCTGCCGATGCCGGCGACGGCAAGACCAATCTCACCGAGGAGTGCCGCAGGGCTATCGCAGGCCTCATGATGGCCGGAACTTCGCTGCCCGCATTCGGCAATCCTAACCCGCTGTCATATCTGCGTCTGGTGCCGAACCAGGAGGCTCCGACATCGCTCTGCTGGTCGTTCAGCAACCGCAGCGCGCTGGTGCGCATCCCTCTGGGTTGGGCCGGCTGCACTGACATGGCTGAGCAGGTCAACGGGCCGCAGAAGGCTGCCGACATGGATTTCAGCAAGAAGCAGACCTTCGAGTGGAGGGCTTCTGACGGATGCGCCGACATCTATATGCTGATGGCTGCTCTCTGTGCCGCCGTCCGCCACGGCTTCGAAGCTCCCGCCGCTCTGGATGTCGCAGACCGCACATACGTCGGTCTCGGAGTGGACATCCACGACAAGGAGCACAGCGCTCTTGCCGCTTCTCTGGAGCAGCTGCCCGATTCATGCGTGGCCGCTGCCGCCGAGCTCGAGAAGGACCGCGCCATCTATACTTCGAAAGGCGTCTTCTCAGACAGCATCATCGACTATCTGGAGCGCTACCTGCGCGATTTCGACGACGCTCAGCTCCGCGACGCCATCTCAGGCAGCAAGAAGCTCACGATGGATCTTGTAAATCAGAATTTGCACGTGGGTTAGCGTCCTTTGCTGCGCGGGTCGGATATCCCGTGTTTTGCAACCAGCTTCCTCATCAGGAACTTGTAGAGCCAGTAGCCGGCAAGGGAGAAGATTATGCCGCAGACGACTCCGGTGAGGACGTCTATGGGGTAATGCTGGCCCAGATAGGAGCGGCTGTAGCTGATGAGCAGCGCCCATACCATCGACACTACCGCCCAGGCCCGGCGGCGGACAATCAGCGACGTAAGGATAGCAAAGCCTATGGTGTTGGCGGCGTGGCCCGAGAAGAATCCGTAAGGATTGCCGGGGCCAGCGATGAGCCGCACCATGCTGCCGATCTCCGGGTCGAGGCCTGGACGCGGACGGCAGACGGCGTTCCGCACTATATGCGATACATGGTCCGTGAAGATGTAGCAGAGCAGCACTGATACGAAAGCTATCAGGCCCACCTTCCACATCTTCGCGCCGCTGCATTCCCGACAGTAGAGGCTGCGCTGAGAATAAGTCTTCGGGAGGAACACGGCTATCGCCACAAGCACGTAAACCGGATACCAGATCGGGATCTTGGACATAGTCATCATCAGCTGGTCCGCCCAAGGAGACGTCCAGTGATTGATGGCCAGAAGCAGTTGCTTGTCAAACTCGATAAGCCGTTCCATTGGGTACCTTACGCCCTGTAGAAGGGCAGCTTCACGACCTTAGCCTTGAGCAGGCGGCCGCGCACGCTGATGTAGATTTCGCTGTCGACAGCCTTGTGAGCCGCATCGACGTAGCCCAGACCGATGGCCTTCTTGACAGTGGGACCCATGGTGCCGGAGGTGACATGACCTATCACGGCGCCCTCAGCGTCGCAGATGTCGTAGCCGTGGCGGGCGATGCCCTTGTCGACGAGCTCGAAGCCCACCAGACGGCGCTTGATGCCCTCAGCCTTGAGCTGCTCCATATAAGCTCTGTCGATGAAATCGCCCTTGGCGTCGTTGAACTTGGTAATCCATCCGAGGCCTGCCTCGAGAGGAGAAGTAGTGTCGTCAATGTCGTTGCCATAGAGGCAGAAGCCCATCTCGAGACGGAGTGTGTCGCGGGCTCCGAGGCCGATCGGCTTGATGCCGAACTCGGCGCCTGCCTCGAACACGGCTTTCCACAGCTTGTCGCCGTCCTCGTTGGCTACGTATATCTCGCATCCGCCGCTGCCGGTATAGCCGGTGGTGGACAGGATAGCGTCGTGGATGCCAGCGATATCGACCTTCTGGAAAGTGTAGTATTCCATCGACATGATGTCCTGCTTGGTAATCTTCTGCATGGCTTCCATAGCCTTCGGACCCTGCACGGCCAGCTGGCAGATCTCGTCAGAAGCGTTGTAGAGCTCCTTGCCGGGGGTCATGCCGAATTTGGGACCTATGCTGCACAGATGGTTCCAGTCCTTGTCGATGTTGGCGGCGTTGACGGCCAGCAGATAAGTCTCCTTGTCGATGCAGTATACGATAAGGTCGTCCACGATGCCTCCGCGACCGTTGGGGAAGCAGGTGTACTGAGCCTTGCCCGGGTAGAGCACGGACACGTCGTTGCTGGTCACATACTGCAGGAATGCTGTAGCAGAGGGGCCCTTCACCCAGATTTCTCCCATGTGGGACACGTCGAAGACGCCGACGCCGCTCCGGACGGTGGCGTGCTCGTCATTGATTCCGGTATATTCGATAGGCATCAGATAGCCGGCGAACGGGGCCATCTTGGCTCCCAGGGCTATATGTTTGTCGGTGAAAACAGTTCTTTTTTCCATTATCTATTCGTGGATTGCGGTTTTAGTATCATATATCCAGATGTCGTAGGGGCATGTCTTCTCATATTCCATGAATTTGTACATGCTCCTGAGGGCCTCGTAGTAATTGTCGGTACCGCTGGTCAGCAGCACGTCGTAGCCCGTCTTGAAACGGACGGCGAGGATGTCATACCCCTGCTTTTCCAGATAAGCCTTGTAGTTGACGGCGTTCTCAGGGACCTTGAAGCCTCCCATGGCTACATAATAGCGCGACGACACGCGGTGAGCAGCGGCTTCCTGCTCGGCGGCGATACGCTCGGCCTCAGCCTGCACTGCGGCGATGGAGTCGATCCTGGCCTTCTCTTTCGCAGCTTCCTGCTCGAGGCGGAGCTTCGCCAGGTCTTCCGACGTAGGCTTGCCCAGCATGGCGCGGATTGCATCGCAACTGCTAAGGGCAATGCATGCAGTAAGAAGTATCGCGCATATTTTTAAAAGTTTCATGTCTACAGGCATTTTGTATCTTGACAAATGTAGATAATTGCGGCATGAAAGGCAAAAAAATCGTATATTTACAAAGAATAACAACAGCCCCGCATGATAGAAAAAACACTGACGCTTGAACACTTCGATCCCGTTGAAATCTATGGAGTCAACAACAAATACCTCAATCTTTTCAGACATCATTTCCCGAAAGTTAAAGCGTTCGCCCGGGGTTCCCAAATTACAGTGGAGGGTGCCCAGGAGGATATTGAAGCTTTTGAAGCGGCTTTCAACGCCCTCCTCTCGATAAAAGAGTCCAAGGGGGTCATCAACGAGTACGACATTGATTTCCTCTTCGAGGAGAAAGGCCGCGAGGCCGAAGTGGGCAAGGTCGACATGGCCTCCGGCGATGAATACATCATAGTCTACGGCAACGACGGCAAGTGCATCAAGGCGCGCACGAAGAATCAGAAGCGCCTTGTAAAGGAATACTACGACAACGACCTGATCTTCGCTCTGGGCCCTGCCGGCACGGGCAAGACCTACACTGCCATTGCGCTGGCCGTGCGTGCGCTGAAGAACCGCGAGGTGAAGAAGCTTATCCTGACCCGTCCGGCCGTGGAAGCCGGCGAGAGGCTGGGTTTCCTGCCGGGCGACCTGAAGGATAAGCTGGATCCTTATCTGCAGCCGCTGTACGACGCTCTGCAGGACATGATTCCCGCCAAGAAGCTGCAGGCTTTCATGGAGGACGGCACCATCCAGATCGCGCCGCTGGCCTATATGCGCGGCCGCACGCTGGACCGTGCTTTCGTAATCCTGGATGAGGCGCAGAACACTTCGCTGGGCCAGCTGAAGATGTTCCTGACCCGCATGGGCTGTGACGCCAAGTTCATTGTTACCGGCGACGTCACTCAGATAGACCTGCCCCGCAAGAGCGATTCGGGCTTGGAGCGCGGCGTAGAGCTGGTGCGCGGCATCCGCGGCATCAGCGTCATCGAGTTCGGCCGCGAGGACATCGTCCGCCACCCTCTGGTGACGAAGATTGTCGACGCCTTCGAGAAGGCGGCCGCTCCCGAAACGGAAGAGTAGATTCGTCCGGCCCCGCAAAGGGGCATTTCCCGGGCCAGATGGCGGTTCGGGAGGCGTCCGGCCCCGCAAAGGGGCATTTGCCGGGCCAGATGATGGTTCGGGAGGCGTCCGGCCCCGCAAAGGGGCATTTCCCGGGCCAGAAGATGGTTCGGAGCTTGTCCGGCGCAGAATAATCAGTAGCGCTTATCGCTTTTCAGAGTCGAGCTGCAGCCCCGGCGTGTGCCATACGCGCATGTCGGCCTGGTCTCCGTAGACAAGGTAGGCCTCGACGCCTTCTGAGGCCAGCTGGGTGGAGATGACCTGGCGGGCGGCGTCCGTGCCGATTACCATGAACCAGGTGGCGTAGGCGTCAGCGGTGGCACCGTCGCGGGCCACAACAGTAGCGCTGAGCAGCGAATGCCGCACCGGAGCGCCGGTCACCGGATCCACCGTGTGGGAGTATTTCTGCCCGTCCTCCACATAGAACTTGCGGTAGTTTCCGCTCGTCACCAGACCGCAGTCGCTGATCGACACCACATCCTGTTTCAGCGCTCCGGACACATTGTTGCCGTCTTCCGGCTTGTCGATCCAGATGCGCCACGGGCCGCCCTGCTCGCGCTGGCCTTTGCATACAATCTCGCCGCCCAGCTCCACTATGTAGTTGCTGCTGCCGTAGCCCTCCAGAATGCGGGCCATCAGGTCGCAGCTGTAGCCCTGGGCGATAGCGTTGAAATTGAGCCGGCAGCGCTCGTCGGCCTTGACCAGGAAAATCCCTTCCGGCGTATCTTCGAAGCTGAAGAGGTCCATGCCGATGTACTCCTTCATTCCGGCCGCCAGCAGCGCCTTCTGCTCAGTAGTGGCAGTGCTGTCCGCGAAGCCGAAGCCCCACAGGTCGAACAGCGGCCCGGCCGAAGGATCGAAGGCCCCGCCGCTCTTGCGCCAGATGTCGCGGGAAATATTGAAAATGTCGATGAACACGCTGTCGAGAGCTACCCGCTCACCGGCGTTGACGCGCGAAAGAATGGAGCCTTTGTTATAGCCCGAGATGGAATTGTCGATCACCAGCAGCACGCTGTCCAGCGCATCCTGCACGTCCTGCCGGAGCACTGAAGAAGGCAGGCCGCACTTCACCGACCAGGTGCCGCCCTGCGCAAAGCCCTGCAGAGTGACATAGCGCTCGCGGCTGCAGGCGCACAGGGTCAAAATCAGCATTAAAACCGACAACGTGCGTTTCATATGGTCCGGTGGCACGATTTTGGCTGCCACCGCCTGCAAATTTACAATAAATACTTATATTTGCATTTCACAGATCAATAGCCAAGATGAAGAAGATAAGAGGAATCGTCTGCCTGATATCGGTTTTAGCAGCCTGCCTGTTCGCAGTGTCCTGCGATGAGAAAGCCGATCCTTCGTATACCCACATGGTCGGCGATACTGATTTCAAGCTTGAGGCGTTTATTCCCTGCTCGCAACTTCTCGACCTTGAAGCTTCCGGCGTAGTCTATCCGGATACTTACAGGGTGAAATGGCTGATTCCGGTCATTTACGAAGACACCCTCACCGGCAGCCGGCTGACCATCCGCACCCCGGATGAGCCCTGCAATCTCAAGGTGACTGTCATCACAAATGCCTACGGCTACTACGAAACCGAGCTCAGCAAGGTGGCTGTCGTAATTGATTCGCTCAAATCCCTCACCGGCCTCACTTTCAAAGGCGGGCTTATCACCGACCCGCGCGACGGCCAGCGCTATCACACCACCTACGTCAACGGTCTTGAGTGGTTCGCCGAGAACCTGAAATGGGCGGGAGCCGGCCGATGCTACTACGGTTGTGACGTCCTGCAGCGCATCTTCGGAAGGCTTTATACCTGGAAAGAGGCGACTGGCGGAGAGGCTGGAGAAGGCCTTGGCGGCGGTCCTCAGGGTGCATGTCCTGAAGGCTGGAGCGTTCCCACCGCTGAAGACTGGGAGAGCCTCGGCGCAGCCCTTAACAAAGGCGTTGCCGTTCCTTTCCTTTCGAACTGGGCCGGCCTGGGCCAGAAGCTCACTGTCGAAGCTTATCTCAACGGCAGCAAGATGTGGCCTATCTCTCCTGACAACCTGAAGACCAACAACGTTTACTGGAATGCCCTCCCTACAGGCTACAGCATGACCAAGAGTACAGAGGCTATCTACCGTGATCTCAACAGCTACGGCATGTGGTGGAGTTCGGCTGCCAGGAGCGCCGATCTGGCCTATTACCGCTATATCTATTTCGATGCCGACTATTGCGGCGTGAACTTCGCCAATATCGATGATCTGGCCTTCTCTGTAAGGTGCGTAAGGCCTACCGACGTTGTCATTGAGGTGAAGGAATGAGACCGATCCCCATATTAAGTGAAGAACAGCAGAAACGGATAGTGGAAGCCATTGTCCGCGCCGAAGACTGTACCAGCGGCGAGATCAGGGTGCATGTCGAGCCCAAGTGCAAGACCGACCCTGTGGCCCGCGCCGTCAAGGTGTTCAACCGTCTGGAGATGTACGACACTGCGGCCCGCAACGGCGTGGTGATATATCTGGCTTACGAGACGAGGGTCTGCGCCATCGTGGGCGATGTGGCCATCAACGAGGTGATTCCCGAGGGCTTCTGGGACGGCATCCTTGCCGACATGAAGGTGGCTTTCGCGGCCGGCAGTTTCACTGAGGGCATCATTGCTGCAGTGGAGGCCGTCGGCAACGCCTTGTCGGAATACTTCCCTTACCAGAGTGACGATGTGAACGAGCAGCCTGACGAGATTTCTTTCGGAGGAGACGACGATGAAGAGGACGAAGACTAGGACCCTCCTTGCGCTGGCTCTGCTGCTGGGCTTTTTCGCCACTATGGCGGCAATCCCCGACCGGCCTTATCCGCAGCGTCTGGTCAATGACCTGGCCGGCGTTTTCACGGCTTCACAGAAGGCAGCCCTCGAGCAGCGGCTCGTGGCTTTCGACGACACTACTTCAAACCAGATCGCTGTGGTGACTCTGTCTGACCTCGAGGGGCAGGACAAGGCTATGGTGGCTTATGAAATAGGGGAGAAGTGGGGCGTCGGCCAGGAGAAGCACAACAACGGCATAGTAATCCTCATCAAACCCAAGACGGCCAGGGAGAACGGCCAGGTGTACATCGCTGTGGGATACGGCCTGGAAGGCGCCATCCCGGACGCTATCGCGAAGCGCATCGTGGACAATGTGATGATCCCTCACCTGCAGAACGGCAACGACTACTATTCTGCCGTGAATGCGGCTCTGGACGTGCTCATGCCTCTGGCCTGCGGCGAGATAACTGAGGGTCGCGACTTTGACGGGGATGATATAGTCGCGCTTGTGTCGTTCGTGATGTTTATCCTCGCGGTTTTTGTTATCGTCATAATCCTGGCTTCCATCAACGGAGGCAGCACAAATATCGGCAGCGGCAACAAGGGGCACAAGCTGGATCTCTGGGACATCATAGTGCTCAGCAATCTCTTCGGTCCTGGCAGCGGCGGTTCTTCCGGCGGTGGCTGGAGCGGCGGCAGTCGTGGCGGCGGTTTCGGCGGAGGCGGCTTCGGTGGCTTCGGCGGCGGCCATTTCGGTGGCGGCGGAGCCGGCGGCAGCTGGTAGCAGTTACATCAGATTGTGCAACATGGCATATACGGTAAGGCCGGCTATCGATTTGATGCCGGTCTTCGCGTTTATGTTCTTGCGGTGGGTGTTCACTGTGTTCATCGATATGTGCAGCATATCGGCGATTTCTTTGCTCATATAACCCTTTGCCACAAGCACCAGGACTTCCTTCTCGCGCTCGCTGAGGGCTTCGTCGGCATATTCAGTGGCGCTGCGGGCTTTCTCTCTCGGGCGGGCTTCCTGGCGGCCGGACGTGAACACTGCTTCTTCCAGGACGGTGTGGCGGTCGAGGTCTTCGGCCAGCTGGAAGATGTCGAAGGTGAGCTCTATGATTTCTTCTGACGAGATGTTCTCCGGCAGGTATTTGAATATGATCTGAGTGAGGTCGGAGAGTTTCTCTTCGATGCTGTCATGGGCGCTCATGAAGTCTTTCTTGCTGCGGGCGATGTCTTTCACTGCTGTGGGGAAGATGTGCTCTTCCTCGAAGGTGAAGTGGTCTTCGACTTCTTTCTTATAGTCTTCGAAGAATTTGCGCAGCGAATCGCCGTAGGGGCTTCCGGCCTTGCGGGCTACATCGTTTAGGTGTCTGGCGATGTGGGGCAGCCTCTCGTCTATATAATAGTGGTGTGAAGCGCGCAGGTAGCGCAGGAATGCCGGCAGCTCGTCGGCGGCCACATTGCTGTCCGAGGCGGAGAAGCCTTCGTAGCAATAGGCGTTGCACACATACAGGAACAGCTCTGTGCTTACTCCCTGCTCGGCGCAGATCTGGCCGATGGTCTTCTCTCCGAAGCCTACGGGGATGCCGAAGCGGGGCAGAAGCAGCAGCAGGTTGCGGTTCTCGAACAGTACGTCCGAGAGTTTCATTGCAGCCGTGAACGGGGTGTGTGACATCTTTCCAGCGTTTTTCGTGACAAAAATACAAATTTTACTGCCAAAAAGTCCTCAAAAGTGACGTTTAGTCACCTTTTCAGTCATGGGCACAGGCTTTGCGTATATGCTGTCTCGAAACACGAAAACAATAAACAACTTTTAATATAGGAGACATTTAAAATGACACTGGTTAGAAGAAATCAAAATTGGTTGCCGTCATTTTTCAATGACTTTTTCGACAACGACTGGATGGAAAGAGTCAATGCATACAACAATGCCACCGCTCCTGCCATCAATGTAAAGGAAAACAAGAATGCTTATATAGTAGAGGTTGCCGCTCCCGGCATGACTAAAGATGACTTCCAGGTTCACGTCGACGAGGATGACAATCTGGTGATCTCTATCGAGAGCAAGAAAGAAGACAAGGAAGAGAACAAGGACACTCACTATCTGCGTCACGAGTTCTCATACGCTAAGTTCCAGCAGACCATGCTGCTCCCTGACGACGTCGAGACTGAAAAGATCGATGCCAAAGTCGAGCACGGCGTGCTGACCATCGACCTGCCGAAACGTGTTCACGTCGAGGCGCCCAAGACCAAGAGGCCGATCTGCATCAAATAACGTTGACTGTTTGATATTGAGGTTACAAAAAAGCTCCGGAGTTTTCCGGAGCTTTTCTTTTATGGCCGGCTTGTTCCTGAACGGCTTCATTGGTGATAATAGGAGTTGTTTGGCTTCTATAACATATTTAGCTCGAAGCTAAGCATGGCAAAAGGGAAAAAGCACCTATCGAGAGAAGAACAATAGAACGGAAAAATTTGAGGTTTGTAAAATAACTATTACCTTTGCGACATAAGAAAAGACCTGCGCAACATGAAGTCTTAAGTTCCTACTTGAGGGGTTAGTAGTGTTGGTGGAGCTTTTCTTTTTTTATATCCTGAACTCTTCAGGAACAAACTTCCAATGTCGATATGGCGGATTTGCGCAGAATCTGGATTTAGATAAACGACTCCGGCAGGACGGCTGTGGCAAGCATGCAGACACGTCGCCGTGGCTTCAGAGGGGATCAGAGAATACTTTTTTATTGTAACTTTGGAAATGAAGAGGAAGTAAGTATGGCTATGGATGGTTTTATAGAGGCATTATTGAGCAGCAAGACGGACAAGATACCTGACGAGTACGACTGGTTCGCTCCGCTCCTTGGCGACTGGGATTGCGATTATTATGACGAGCCGGAAGAAGGCCGCAAACGTCATGTGAAGGGCGAGTGGCTCTTCCGCCGGATCTTGGAAGGAGCCGGCATTCAGGACATCTTCATCTTCCCGTCAAGAGCCACCAAGGAAACCGAGCCGCAACCTGACGGCGAATATGGGTCATCGTTCAGGATGTTCAACAGAGCAGAAGGGCATTACGATGTCGTGTACACCTGCGACCACTGTATGAAAAGGCTGTGTTTCACTAAGCAGGGTGACAAACTCGTCGGGAAAGTCCTCTCCGAAGAGGACGCCTATTGGATCTTCTCCGACATTACCACCGATACTTTCCATTGGGAAAACGTCAGGCTTCCCGCCAATGGCGACAAACGCTTGGTATGCGAAATCTTCGGGCGAAGAATCGCGTGACGCCCTCGCCGGCATAGCTGTGCTCTTTATAAATGGTTTGTGGACGAAATTTTCGTCCACAAATGTTGTAACTCTCTGTTAGTCAGCTCAAGTGTGTAGTCGGATGGTAGCTTGTCCGGCTTATCCCTAACGGCTTCATTGACTCTTCTCGTATAGAGCGGTCCGTTCGGAAGAGAACGGTGTGTAGTATCCGCTTTTTGCTTAAATTTGTATATCTATTATTCATAATATGGCACGTATCTATGTCGCGTCCAGCTGGCGCAACACTTATTATCCTGAAGTTGTCGCAAGACTTCGGCAGGCAGGTCACGAAGTCTATGATTTCCGGAATCCGCCGCATGGCGGCAACGGCTTCCGATGGACTGACATTGACAAGAGCGCACTGAACTGGGACTTTGCCCATTACGCCGAAGGGCTGCATCATCCACTTGCCGAGCGCCAGTTCCAGGCCGACATGGAAGCCCTCGATTGGGCCGACACCTGCGTCCTCATCCTCCCTTGCGGCCGCAGCGCCCACACCGAAGCCGGCTGGATGGCAGGAGCAGGGAAGAGGGTATTTGTCTACATCCCCGAAATGCAGGAGCCCGAGCTGATGTACAAGCTCTTCGACGGAGTAGTCGGCTCGCTGGATGACCTTCTCGCCGCGCTCTGAACATGAAAATCGAAGAGGCGATAGTTTATGTGCTGGCGTCTTCGGGCTATGGCATGCGGACCGAGCAGATTGCGCGCGAAATAAACAAGCGCAAGCTTTTCGTCCGCAAGGACAACGTCCCAGTCGACGGCAAGATGGTCTATGCCGTAATCATGGCCCATCCCGAAACCTTCTGCAAGAACGAAGGCCGCATCCGGCTGATGATCTAATTACGGTGCTGGAGGGGAAATGATAATATTGTCACCCCACTCTTGTACGGTCAAGCTGTCATGTATGCTCACGATGTCGCCGCAGGTGCCCCATTGGCCGCTGCCAATGCCGGCAGTTGAAGTCGACATTTGTTTCAAAACAGGCTTGGAATTACAAATAATTACTACCTTTGACATCAGAAACAGTGTCCTGCGGAGTAGCTGTGTCATTCCGCTCGCCCGAGAGGGTCTCGCCAGTGTCCATC
>JAFZKU010000221.1 GCA_017551785.1 Bacteroidales bacterium
ATGTCCTTGATTTTCTTCTTCGTGCGCTCCTTCATGCGCTCCCATGCGCCTGTGCCGATGTGGCTGATGCGTGGCGGCTCGCCCTCCTTGCCCTTGTATTTCGAGACCTTGTGTAGGCTGTGTATGGATACATAAACGGTGTCGTCGCCCGAGTAGATAATCTTGATGACCTCCTGCATCTGGTCGCCGTTCTGCATGCGTACCAAGCCCCCGAACTTTCCCACGCCATAGTCGATATGCACCACGTAGTCGCCCACCTCGAACTGCTGCAGCTCCTTCAGCGTCAGCGCCACCTTGCCGCCCATCGCGCGTTCGCTGCGCAGGTTGTATTTATGGTAGCGGTCGAATATCTGGTGGTCAGTGAAGAAAGCCACATGCAGGTCGTCGTCGCTGAAGCCGGCGTGCAGAGCGTGGTCAACAGGCGTGAACTGAATACCTGTCTCCTTGTCGTGGAAGATGCTCTCCAGGCGGTCCGTCTGTTTCTGGCTGTCGGCCAAGATGTAGAGGTCGGTCCCCTCGTCCTGCTGCATCTTGAATGCATCGATGAGCAGGTCGAAGTTCTTGTGGAATACCGGTTGGGGATGAGTGTTGAACTGGATTAGGGAATAGGGAATAGGGATTAGGGTTGGGGATGGCTTTAGCTCGATGCGACGGAAGTCAATTATCTGCTTCTTGAACTCCTCGGGGTTAACAAGCACCGCAGAACTTTCTAATCTCTCATCTCTAATCTCTAATCCTTCGGCGACAGCCGACTGGCTGAAGCCCTCATTGTAGGTCTGTTCCACCATGTCGCACAGGAACACCAGGTCCTTCACAACCATGATGGTATTCTCCGGCAAGAAGGTGAGGAAACTCTCGCGGCATAGGTTCTGCTCGGTCATCTCTGGCACTATCGAGATGCTCTGCTGTCGGTCGCGGCTCAGCTGGCTATGCACCTCGAAGGTGCGGATGCTATCCACCTCATCGCCAAAGAAGTCGATGCGGTAAGGCAGTTCGCACGAGTAGGAATAGACGTCGATGATGCTGCCGCGCACAGCGAATTGCCCGGGCTCATAGACGTAGTCGGTGCGGTGAAAGCCATAGCTGAGCAGTGTCTCCTGAACGAACATGATATCCACATGCTCCCCCACCCCCAGTGTCAGCGTCTGTTCGCTGAGCTTCTGCTTTGTCACGACCAGTTCGCAGAGCGCCTGCGGATGGGTGACGATGAAGAGCGGCAGGCTCCCGGCCGCCAGTCGTGACAGCACCTCGGTGCGGAGAATCTCCTGCCCAGCGTTGCGCTGTCCGAACTTGATGGCGCGTTTGTAACTGCTTGGGAAGAAGAGCACCTGCTCCTCGCCCAGCAAGCGTGTCAGGTCGTGGTAGAAATAGCCCGCTTCCTCCTCGTCATCGAGCACAAAGACATAGGGAACGTTCAATAGCTGCGGAGCCTTCACAGCCAGAGCAGCGAACACCAGCGGCGCACTGCTCCCCTGCAATCCGGAGAGCTGTATCACTGACTGGGGGGCCCAGGTCCCTATCGCTGCCGCCAGGGCCTTCACCCCCGGGTGCTTGGCAAAGATGCTCTGTAGTTTCTGTATCTCCATCTGATGTTTTCAGTCTGCAAAGGTACGAATAAGCGAGCGAAATACCAAATTTATATGAGTATTTCCGAGCGCAGAAGTAGCTCGACGGAGTCTTCCGCCTGCGCCTGAGCACTGTAAAAGCGCAAGAAGGTACGAATAAGTGAGAGATTTTGAGGAAAGCTATTTGATCCGGATGAGGGTGGACCCCAGTGTGCCGACCTGGACGGCATAGACGCCGGCGGGACTGCCAGCAGGAAGGCTGACGCTGCCACTCGCAAGGGGTGCAGAAGCAACGAGCCGGCCGTCGGAAGAGTAAACGAAAATCATTGAACATTGAACATTGAACATTGAACATTGCTCCGCCTGCGCCTGACCATAGGGAAGAACATTGGACATTGAATTATCCAGGCCATCGATATAGAGGGTATTGCCGTCCATGCGGAACTTCAGGCCCTTGGGCTGGTGCTGACTGAACTGGGGAATGGCTGTGCTGATGCCCAGCACATAGAGCAGACCCTTGTAGGCATCCATCTTGCCGTGACCGAAGCGGTGGGGTGCAGCCTCGGTAAATTCGTCAGTGATGGCTGTTGCGGCTATGGCTTCCTTAATCTGCTCGTAGGTTAGGTCGGGCTTGGCCTCGAGCCACAGAGCAATGATGCCTGCTGCGGTGGGCGTAGCCATCGACGTACCGCTCATGGCAGCCCAGAGGTAGCCGTCGGCATCCTGAGCCACCACATCTTCCGTTTTTGGCAGATAGGACGGGTCGAAGTGGTTTACTGCCGAGATAATAGAACTGCCGGGCGTAGAGACGAAGGGATGGCTGTAGCCGGCCAAGTCTATGCCGTAGCTGCTGAAATAGGTGTATGTTCCGGGCGAGCCGCCTTCGGGTAAAGTCCAGTCTTCGATTGTCTCGCCCTGGATGTTGATGAACGACTCCTTGGCAACCCAAGAGCCGACGGTGATGAGGTTGCCGCCCGTGCAGAAGTCGCCCATGGATACACGGCTGCTGCCACGCGAGTAATAGTCGCTGCCAGGCAATCCAAGGAAAAAGGTGCCATAGTCGCCCCAGAGATCGACCATGCTGTTCTCGGGGCAGGCAATATGGAGGGTGAATATGTAATTGTCAGGAAGTCCCTTATGTTCGAACGACATCCTGGCGCGTCCGTCTTCCATGTTTCCAATACTGAACAACATGTAACCATCTTTCACGATGTCCTTCAGATAGTCTACTATGTCATAACACTTTTCGAAATCACCCTCTATTACATTATTTTGGAAATCTATGTAGAAATAGCAACCTTCGCCGTTGCTGTGAAGCGGCTCGGACCGCCACGTCTCGGTTCCAGTCGAAATGTCGAAGAGTCCCAGCTGGAATGACATGTCACCCGGGTTGCGAGCATAGGCGTAGGATAACATCCCAGCCATAATGGTGTGCAGGGTATCGTTGGCAGCATAGGCATAGTTGACGTAGCAGGAGTCGCAGCCCTCGTTGCTTGCGCACATGGCAATGTTGGTATTCTCGAGCGCCAACTGGTTGAGAATGGATGTGACGGGGCCTGTGCCGTCGTGCGGACCGTCGTGGGAGTTCAGGCTGATGCTGACGACGTAAGGCTTGCCCGCGCGCTTGGCATAGTCGCGAATGTATTGGATGCCCTGAATGACATTGTAGCCCCAGTCTTCAACGAAAAAAAGCTGACCGTTTTGGTACTCACAGAGCACGATATCGGCATCGGGAGCCATGCCCCCGGCCCAACCGAATGTTGAGCCTGCTGCCGTGATAGAGGTGTGAGTGCCGTGGCTGTCACCGCCATAATCAGTTCCCAGTGCCAGTATCTCCTCCGGAGTGGTGTAGGCCTTGCCGTCGAGTTCCGTACCATCGAGGGTCACCACGGGCTCGTAGCCTTCTTCCTCCTGAGGCATGAAAGGCGAATAGAAGGCCTTGATGCGCAGGTTGCCATCGGCATCCTGGAAGGCTGGATGGGTGAAGTCGAAGCCTAAATCGATGACACCCACGACAACGTCCTTGCCCGTGAAGGCCTGCGGCAGGTTCTCGGTACCGGAATGCACCTTCGAAACACCCGTCACCTCCTTCGAGACGAGGGTCTTCGGACTGACGCGCGGGCTCTTGCTGATGAACGTCACGCCCTGGATGTCTGCAATCTGCCCGACCGCACCGGCAGGGCAGCTAACCATGATATAGCGGCCGATTGTTCCCTGCGGCCTGGCACCGATTTCCTCCAACTGGGTCTCGATGGCCTTGGTGTCGGCATCGGGTGCACAGCTCAAAAAGAGCTTTGCCTCTCTCTGTTTTGGCGTGCCGTCTATGCCCGGGGCTTTCTTGTTACTGGTCTGCAACCGCTGCAGATAGAGCCGTGTGTCGGCTGGAATCTTGTTCACCTGTGCCATCAGCGACGACGTGAGCAACGATGCCAGAAACAGCAGTAAACAACTGCTCAAGATATTGGAATATTTCACGGTGATATTCAATTATTTTTTGTTAACGTTTCTATCATAGATTCCGCAGCGGAGAGGCTGTCTGCCTTGCCGACATCCAGGAGCCGTAGGTCGGGCTGTACGTGGCCGTAGATGGGTTCATCGGCACATACCTTAAGATAGAA
>JAFZKU010000032.1 GCA_017551785.1 Bacteroidales bacterium
GATGCCTGACCTGACAGGCATGGAACTGTCGAAGATGGCTTCTTCGCCGCAGGTGAAATTCATTTTTACCACTGCTTACGCCCAGTATGCAATAGAAGGGTACAAGGTTTCGGCGCTGGACTATCTGCTGAAGCCGATCAGCTACAAAGACTTTCTCGACGCAGCCAACCGTGCCCGCGAGTACTTCGAGACCATGCACGACGCTCCTCTGAAGGAGACAGACAAGGCGTCCCTTTTCATCAAGGTCGACGGGCAGATGGTGAAGGTTGCCATCGACGACATAGTTTACATTGAAAGCGTCAAAGACTATGTCAAGGTGCACTGCAGCGACGGCCGCTCCCTGATGTCCCTGATCAGTCTGAAAAAGATGGAGGAAACGCTGCCTTCAGGCCGCTTCTTCCGCGTACAGCGTTCATTCCTGGTGGCCCTTGACAAGGTTACTTCTATCGAGAAGGGGAAGATCATTTTCGGCGAAGAGAGGATCGCCGTTTCTGACGCTATCAAAGATGATTTTTACAAGGCTCTCTCTGAAAAAAATATTATATTTGTGTAATAACCAAGTATAATACGATATGGAAGAGGCTTTGTATCTTGTAAATGCCAGAAAATGGATGAGCGGCGCTTTCGACGAGGCTACCCGCAAAGAAGTTGAACAGGTTTTCAATACCGACCAGAAAGAACTCGAAGACAGGTTCTACCGCAACCTCGAATTCGGCACCGGCGGTCTGCGCGGCGTGATGGGCGCGGGCACCAACCGTATGAACAAATATACGGTGGGAATGGCCACCCAGGGGCTTGCCAACTATGTTGTCAAGAACTTCGGCAAGGGAGTTTCACTCGCTATCTCATATGACTCGCGCAACAATTCCCGCTATTTCGCAGACATCACTGCAGGCGTGCTGATGAGCAACGGTCTGAAGGTATATCTGTTCGACGATATCCGCCCGACCCCCGAACTCAGCTTCACAATCCGCCATCTGGGCTGCAAGGCCGGCGTGATGATCACTGCTTCCCACAATCCCAAGGAATACAACGGATACAAAGTGTTCTGGGAGGACGGCTCTCAGGTGACTTCTCCTCACGACAAGAACATAATCGACGAGGTCAACAAGATCGAGGATCCTTCACAGGTCAAGTTCGCCGCCGAGGACGCTCCGAAGCCGATAATGATAGGTAAGGAAGTGGACGAGGCATTCTTCAAGGCGATTCTGTCCCTGATGGTAACTCCCGACGCTGTCGCCCGTCACAAAGACATCAAGATAGTCTACACCCCTCTGCACGGCACAGGCATCAAGACCGTCCCTGTAGTTATCAAGAGGATGGGTTTCGAGAATCTGTTCATCGTAGAAGAGCAGGCTGTCGGCGACGGCAACTTCCCGACAGTGGTATCTCCGAACCCCGAGGAGCCCACGGCCATGAAGATGGCTATGGACCTGGCCGAAAAACTTGGCGCCGACATAGTTCTTGGCACCGACCCTGACGCTGACCGTATCGGCATGGCCGTACGCGACGACAAGGGCGCCCTCAAGCTTCTTACCGGCAACCAGATAGTCGAAATCCTCACTAAATACCTCCTCCAGAGGTGGCAGGAGCTCGGCAAGCTCACAGGCAAGGAGTATATGGTCACTACTATTGTAACTACCGAGATGCTCACCGCCATCTGCGAGGATTACGGCGTAGAGCTTTACAGAGTTCTCACCGGCTTCAAGAACATCGCTGAGATCGTGCGTAACAATGAAGGCAAACGGACCTTCATCGGCGGCGGCGAGGAGAGCAACGGCTACAATGCCGGTGAATTCGTCCGCGACAAGGACTCTGCAGTCAGCTGCGGTCTCGTATGCGAATGCGCCGCATGGCTTGCCGACAGAGGCCAGACATTGTATGGCTTCCTGCAGGAGATATATGCCGAGTACGGTTTGTACACCGAAAAGCTAGTCTCAGTTGTCCGCAAGGGCAAGGAAGGCCTTGAGCAGATCAGGCAGATGATGGTAGATTTCCGCGACAATCCTGTCAAGGATCTTGCGGGTTCGCCTGTTGTCAAGGTAATCGACTATCTCGACACCGAAAAGACCGGTCTCGCCAAGTCCAACGTGCTTCAGTTCTTCAGCGCCGATGGCAGCAAGGTTTCAGTAAGGCCTTCCGGCACTGAGCCCAAGATCAAATTCTATTTCGGCGTGAAGGGTGACAACCCCGACGCCAAGATGGATGCGCTGGTAAAACAGTTCTCTGTATAGTTATACGAGGTCGGCAAAGTCGGCACCTACGTATTCTTTCAGGTCCAGGGGGTTGATGCCTATCTGATGCCCCACCTGGCCGGCGCTGACGAAAATGGTTTCATAGAGGGTCGCCGACTCTTCTATGAAAGTCTTGAAGGGCTTCTTCATTCCGACGGGTGAACATCCTCCGTGGATGTACCCGGTAAGAGGGAGAAGCTCTTTCTGTTTTATCATCTGGATGCTCTTAACCCCGGCAGCCTTTGCCGCCTTCTTGAGGTCGAGGCTGCAGTTGACCGGCACGACGAAGACGAAATGAGTGCTGCCATGGCCTCCGCTTCCGACGCCTCCGTCAGCTTCTGTAACAAGAGTCTTGAACACTTGTTCGGGGTTTTCTCCCAATGCTGCAGCCACCAGCATGCCGTCAGTTGTCGAAGGGTCGTAACTGTGCGTGTTGAAAGGCAGGCCTGCAGCAGTGAGCAGGCGCATTACGTTGGTTGTCTGTGCCATTGCAGGGTTAAATGTCCTTGATGTAGGCGCGGCGCCTCTTCACCAGCTCGTGGTCGAAAGACTTCCACAGAGCCTGGATGCTGAGGTTGGTCTCCAGATTGGCGTTGGTCTCGCAATATTTGAAGCCTTTCTTCTTTACATAAGGGAAGACGCTGCTTACGATAAGGGCGTTGAGGCCTTTGCCGCGGTATTCAGGGCTTACGCCGACAAGCAGGAACTCGATGGTGTCGTCATATTTGATCTTGAGTGCCTTGATCAGATGCCACCATCCGAACGGGAACAGATGGCCTCTGGCTTTCTGGATAGCTTTCGCGAGCGAAGGTATCATGATTGCGCAACCCACCATATTCCCCTCTTTGTCGTAAATAGTGGGGAGCATGTTGACATCCACGAAGGGGATGTAGTTGTCTATAAGGGTCTGTACCTGGGCGTCGTCGAGCTGCGACCAGCCGTAGAGCTTGGCGTAGCATGTGTTGAACAGCTTGAATATGTCTTTAGCACCTTCGTGCAGGAGCTCTTTGTTGCTCTTGAATATCCTCAGATGGAGGTCATACCTCTTTGCAATCACATCTGCCAGGCGGGTGAACCTCTCAGTTTCTTCCGGAATGGTTATGCGGTATTCCACCCAGTCGGCATTCTTCACAAGGCCGTAGCGGTCGAAGAACTGGGCATAATAGGGGTAGCTGTAAGCCAGCGACATTGTGCTCATCTTGTCGTAGCCGTCGACCAGGCAGCCTTCACGGTCATAGTCGATGAAACCGATAGGCCCTTCGAGGTGTTCCATCCCGCGCTCTTTACCCCATGCTGCTACAGTGTCAAGAAGTGCCTTGCAGACATCGTAGTCTTCGATGAAATCAATCCAGCTGAAGCGGACGTCCTTTGTTTTCCATGCCTCGTTTGCCCTGGGGTTTATGAGAGCGACCACGCGGCCGGCTACCTTGCCGTCCTTGTATGCCAGAAAAGGCTGGCACTGGCAGAATCGCAGGGCAGGGTTGGTGGTGAGGGAGGCTTTGGTGTCCATCGCCAGCTCGGGCACGTAATAAGGGTTGTCTTTATAGAGGTCAATTGAAAAATTGATGAATTTTCTCAGTTGCTTCTTCGTCTCGACAGGGACTATCTGAACGGCTGAAGAGGAGGTCATTGCAATAAAGGTTTTAGTTATGCAAAGTTAATAAATAGAGAAAAAAAACTAAATTTGCTAGTTAGAAACTGTCATTATAACTAGGAACCTAAGCTAAACTATTATATATGAGTCTTTTATCTGATAAGTTGGCTCAGTTTACACTGCCTCAGCAATTAAAAGACAGGGGTATCTATCCCTATTTCAGGCCTATTTCCAGCGAGCAGGATTGCGAAGTGATAATCAATGGCCGCAAAGTGCTGATGTACGGGTCTAACAGCTATCTGGGCCTTACTAATCATCCGAAGGTAAAGGAAGCAGCTATCGAGGCTGTCAAAAAATACGGAACAGGTTGTGCGGGATCCCGTTTCCTCAACGGGTCGCTTGATATACACGAAGAGCTTGAAGCCCGTCTTGCAAAATTCGTCGGCAAGGATGAAGCTATAGTATTCTCTACCGGATTCCAGGTAAATCTTGGCGTCGTGTCATGCCTTACAGGCCGCGAAGACTATCTTCTCATTGACGAACGTGACCATGCTTCAATCATCGAAGGCCGCCGCCTGAGCATGTCGACTGTCTACAAGTTCAAGCACAACGACATGGACCATCTGGAGAAGATGCTCCGCCGTTGCCGTCCCAGCAAACTGAAGCTCATCGTCGTCGACGGAGTGTTCAGCATGGAAGGCGACCTCGCTCCGCTCAAGGAGATGGTAGAGCTGGCAAAGAAATACAAGGCATCCATCATGGTTGACGAAGCCCACGGCATGGGCGTTTTCGGCCCCAACGGACAGGGACTCTGCTATGCTGAAGGTGTTACGGACGACATCGACCTTATTATGGCTACCTTCAGCAAGTCGTTTGCATCCCTCGGCGGTTTCATCGCATGCAACCATGACATCGCCAACTACATCCGTCACAACGCACGCTCATATATCTTCAGCGCGAGCGCGACTCCTGCTGCAATCGGTGCTGCAAACGCTGCTCTCGACATAATGCTGTCCGAGCCTGAGCGCATCCAGCATCTGTGGGATCTGACCCGCTATGCTATCAAAGGGTTCAAGGATATGGGCTGCGAGATAGGCAACACTTCGACACCTATCATCCCTCTGTTCATCCGGGACAACGAGAAAACATTCATGATTACCCAGGATCTGCTGGCAGAGGAGCCCGTGGGCCTGTTCGTGAATCCCGTCGTAGCTCCCGCGGTTCCTCCGCAGGACACTCTCATCCGCTTCTCTCTCATGGCGACCCATACTCAGGAGCATGTAGACTACGCCCTCGAGAAGATACAGAAGGTATTCAAGAAATACGGAGTAATTTAAATCTGATTTATTATGGCAACGACCAAAGTCGTGCTGGTAACCGGCGGAAGCTCCGGCATCGGAGCGTCCATAGTCCGGATGCTCAGCAAGGCCGGCATGCATGTCTGGGCCGGCTCGCGCCGCGGTACTCTGGAAGACGGCGCCCTTGAGAATGTGACCCCTCTGGTCATGGACGTTAATGACGAAGCAAGCGTCAAGGCTGCCGTCGACAAAGTGCTGGCCGCTGAAGGCCGCATCGACGCAGTAGTCTGCAATGCAGGCAACGGTATTGCCGGCGCAATAGAGCAGACGACGGTGGAGGAGGGGAAATACCAGTTCGAGACCTGCTTCTGGGGTGCGCACCGCACCATCAGGGCCGTTCTGGAGCCTATGCGCAAGCAAGGTGGCGGCCGCATCATCACCATTTCTTCAGTGGCTGCGGTGGTTCCCATCCCGTTCCAGGCTTTCTACAGCGCTGTCAAGTCGTCAGTTCTCATCTACACCAAGGCCCTGCGTCTCGAACTCAAGCCTTTCGGCATCCAGTGCTGCAGCATCCTGCCGGGCGACACCAAGACCGGCTTCACCGCAGCCCGCAAGTTCGTGAAGGCATCGTCTGACTCTTCGTCAGTGTACTACAAGAAGACCAAGGAGTCTGTCGGCCGTATGGAACATGACGAGCAGAACGGCATGAATCCCGACAAGATCGCCGCAGCAGTGCTCAAGCAGCTGCAGCGACGCAAGATGGCTCCCACATCTACTCCACGCATAGACTACAAGGCTGTCGGCCTGCTGGTGAGGATTCTGCCCACCAGGTTGATGCTCTGGATTGTCGGGAAGTTATACTAGATCCTTTGCTCTGCTCGGGATGACAAATAGAAAAAAGACCGGTTCGAATTGAGCCGGTCTTTTTTGTTCTCTTTGCTGATGGGATTACATCATCGGCATTCCGCCGCCGAAGCCGCCCATTCCGCCGCCGAAGCCGCCGCCCATGCCGCCACGGCCACCACGTCCGC
>JAFZKU010000033.1 GCA_017551785.1 Bacteroidales bacterium
AAGAAGAAAGCGAGTACAACTGTCCGCAATTCCAGACAGATAAGGATGGCAAGGTGAATGAAACCCTTACCTTATGGCCAGAGGCTGAAGACATCATGCTGACCTTCGAGGATATCGACGGCGAGGAGCACGGCGGCCTGTTTGCATCTGATACTCTTCGTGCGAAAGACCTGAAAATTACGTTTGTCGAAGACAAGAAGTCCACCTGGCATCAAGGAGACTACGATATTACCTTCGAAGCCAAGCTTAAAAAAGCAGATAAGCAGTAATCTATGCTTCCTTTAAGGCAATTCATAGGGCTGGAACTGACAAAGCCGATTATCGACAAAGTGCGGCGGGAGCACCCGCTGACCACTCTGTTCTGGGAGTGTACGCTCCGCTGCAACCTCCACTGCCGGCACTGCGGCAGCGACTGCAAGGTGACATCTTCGCTGAAAGACATGCCGCTGGAGGATTTCCTTCCGGTGCTTGACAGCATAGCTCGGCAGACAGACCCTCACAGAGTGATGATCAACGTCACCGGCGGCGAACCTCTCGTGAGAAAGGATCTGGAAGTCTGCGGGAAGGCGTTCTACGACCGGGGCTTCCCCTGGGGAATCGTCACCAATGCCCTGGCGTTCACTCCGGCGCGATACCGGAGCCTGTTGCAGAGCGGCCTTCGCTCCATGACCATAAGCCTCGACGGCATCGGTGCCACTCACGACTGGATGCGCGGGCTGCCGGGGGTATATGAAAAAGCCGTTCCCGCAATCAATATGGTCGCCAATTCCGGACAGATCGAGTTCGACGTTGTGACATGCGTTAACAAGCGAAGCTATAAAGAACTGGACCAGATAAAGCAGTTGCTGATTGACAACGGCGTCAAGGAATGGCGCCTCTTCACTGTTTTTCCCGTAGGGCGGGCAGCCAGCGATCCGGAGCTTAGGCTTTCCGGCGAAGAGTTCCGCGGTACCATGGAATTCATAAAGCGCACCCGGAAGGAGGGTCTCATCAAGGCCAGCTACGGCTGCGAAGGCTTCCTCGGCAAATATGAGGGCGACGTCCGCGACAATTTCTTCCTCTGCAGCGCCGGCCTCACCGTCGGCTCCGTCATGGCCGACGGCTCCATCGCCTCCTGCCCCAGCATCCGTGCCGACTACAGCCAGGGTAATATATATAAAGGTGACGACTTTATGGACGTCTGGAACAACCGCTACCAGATCTACCGCGACCATTCATGGATGAAAACCGACGCCTGCGCCCGCTGCCGCCACTGGCGCTGGTGCCGCGGCAACGGCATGCACCTGCGCGACGCCGACGGCAAACTCCTCTTCTGTCATCTGGAAAGGCTGAATAGTTAATCGGCAATATGTGTGTCCGGTAAAAGTAATTCTTGATAAAGACGAAGCTGCCTTCCGCCGAGCGAGAAAAGTACCTCGTCTATGAGAAGTAAGATCAACGACGATGCACGTTATGGGGCTGGCGGTTGGGGCGCATGAGTTCCACGAACTCTTCGGGTGAGAAGAAGAGGATGCCGGAGCCATCGCTACGGCGGCGGAAATCTCTGTCGGATGTTATGATGGCGTCGCATCCTTCTGCCTGAGCGTGCTCTGCCTGGGCATCGTCTTCCAGGTCTTTGCCGGGACGGAGAATGGCGTCTCGTATGTCGAAGATATGGATGGAGTCGATGGTCATGAAGTCCATCATGGACAGAACGCAGCGGCCGAAGGCTTCCCTGTCAAAGTGGTCGTTGACGCGGGAAAGGATATATGCGGCGTCAAGGATGCTCTGGGTCGTGATGACTGCTTCCATCAATCCGGTATATACAGCCTGGAAGATAATCCTTGAGGCTTCGGAAGAAGGCCTGTTATCCGGACAAAGCACATCCAGCAAGACGTTGGTGTCAAGGAAGATCTTGTATTTAACTTTTCCCATACTTCTGCCACAAATAGGCCAGCTTAGGGTCTGCGTTTAACTCGTCAGCTGACGGTTCGACATAATTGAATCTGCCCATACCTGCAACCTCGGCCCCAACCTGGAAATCGTCAGGAATGCTTGGGAATTGAGGCTCTGTAGCCTGGTCGAGGATTTGCTCCACATAGCTGTTGAAGGAGCATTTCTGCTTGCGGGCGTTTCTCCGCACGCGGTCCATCAATTCCGGCGGAAGCCTCAAAACGGTTTGTATTCTCGCTGATTCCATAGCATCATTTTTCGCAAATATAACTAATATGATATCATTTCCAAATAGTGATATCAAAGTGCAGATTCTACAATATGGATCTGGTGCACATTTCTTCATATTGTCACCAGAAATCCGTTGTTTTCGGCGCAAAAGTGGCGACGAAATGAATCTCAGGTTCCCACGTTCATAATATGTCATATGTCTTCCGCGGTATGTGAGTTAGGGGGGTGGAGTCTCATACCAAGGAGCGTTTTCTGGGGAAAATGGCGTGTTTTGGCTCCGCGGTATGAGAGTTTGTATAGGAAGTCTCATATCATGGAACCAGAAGGTTATCTCCGGCCAGCAAAGCGAAGCCCTTGAGAGGGCTCGCTTTGTCCGGTCAGGATAACCTTCTTATAAGTTCTTGGGGCAGGGTGGCGATGGGAGGGGTATGGGCAAGTTACGGGGATGGGGTTATCTCCCGCCCAGAAGCAGGAGCTCTTTTGGGGGCTCCTGCTTCTGTTCGAGGATAACCCTGCCGGACCGCCGACTCCCGCCAATACCGTCTGGACATATCATTTCTGCAAAAGTGTGCGCGGATGACCCCTTCTGGGAGGGCTTCCAGGGCGTTTGGGTGGCGCACACTTTTGCGCGAGTGCTACGATTAACGGAAAATGCCGGCTTACCGGGATTAAAGTGCTGCCACAGTCAGCAAGTTTCTGGCGATTTTCCCTGACCAAGGCAGCGAAACTGGCTTTCTGAAGGGAAACGGCGCCACGGTCGGCATGTTTCGGGCGATTCTTGCGAACCAAGGCAGCGAAACGGGCTTTCTGAAGGGAAACAGTGCCACGGTCGGCAAGTTTAGGGCGATTCATGCGGACCAAGGCAGCGAAACGGGCTTTCTGAAGGGAAACAGTGCCACGGTCGGCAAGTTTCGGGCGATTCTTGCGGACCAAGGCAGCGACAAAGATCCTTCGCTTCGCTCAGGATGACACGGGGGCTTCGCTCAGGATGACACGGGGGCTTCGCTCAGGATGACACGAGGGCTTCGCTCAGGATGACACGGGGGCTTCGCTCAGGATGACACGAGGGCTTCGCTCAGGATGACACGGAGGCTTCGCTCGGGATGACACGGGGCTTCGCTCGGGATGACACGGGGGCTTCGCTCAGGATGACA
>JAFZKU010000222.1 GCA_017551785.1 Bacteroidales bacterium
CGGCAACGCTGTGGCGAACATCCTGACCGGCAAGGTCAATCCTTCCGGCCACCTCTGCGTAAGCTATCCCGCCACTGAAGACACGGGACTTCGCTGCTACAATGAGGAGCCCGCTCCGGAGTTCGTCGCATGGCCTTTCGGATACGGCTTGAGCTATACTACATTCAACTTCGACAACTTCCAGCTGGACCAGGCCGCTACGACCAAAGGCGGTCCCGTCACCGTCAGCTGCCGTGTCACCAACACAGGCGACCGCGCCGGAGCGGAAGTAGTGCAGCTGTACGTATCGCCTGCCTCCGGCCAGCCTCTGAAGCCTCTGCAGCTCAAGGGCTACCAGCGCGTCGAACTTGAGAGCGGAGCCTCTGCCACAGTAACATTCAAGGTTGACACCGACCAGCTCGCATGGTGGTCTACAGATAAGGACGGCCGCAACGTATGGACAGTGTCGCCCGGCGACTACCGCTTCCGCATCGGCTCGTCTTCAGCGGATCTCCCGCTCGAAGGCATCTGCAGCCTGTCCGGCAGCGAGACACACAAGCCCCTGCGGGATGTGTATTTCCCGGAAGTTTCAGTAACGAAGTAGGGAGGGTAGGCTGTCTATGACAGCAGCTCTTTGACGATGCCGGAGATGGTGCGGCCGTCGGAGAGGCCGGCGAGAGCCTTGTTGGCGGCGCCCATGACCTTGCCCATATCCTTGATGGAAGTAGCGCCCACCTGGGTTATGATTTCCTGGACTTTGGCCTTGACTTCCTCTACTGAAAGTTGTTTGGGGAGATACTTTTCCATGATGGCAGCCTCGGCGAGCTCGTTGTCCGCAAGTTCCTGACGGCCTGCGGCGATATACTGCTCGGCAGATTCCTTGCGCTGCTTCACAAGCTTCTGGATCATCTTGAGGATGTCACCGTCGGTGACTTCCTTGCTGCCGGCTTCGCTGGTTTTGAAAAGAAGGATTTCGCCCTTGATGGCGCGGGTTGCGGCCATGGCTACTGCATCTTTGGCCTTCATAGCGGCCTTTATGTCTTCCTGTATTTGTAATTCGAGTGCCATATCTTTTGTTGTTTTTTCATTTTTCCAAAGTTACGAAAAAATGATTACCTTACAGTCATAAATAACCAACGCAATATGATCAACGATTTTATCTACAACATTCCTGTGAAGGTGTATTTCGGCCGCGACCACCTTCACCATCTTGGTGATGAACTCAAACGTTTCGGCACTCGCGTGCTGATGACCTACGGCGGCGGCTCCATCAAACGCATGGGCCTCTATGATAAAGTAGTTAAAGAAATCAAGGCTGCCGGCCTGGAACTCTTCGAGCTTGACGGCATCGAGCCGAACCCGCGCATCGACTCTGTCCGCAAGGGTGCGCAGATGTGCAAGGACCATAAGATCGACGTGCTGCTTGCAGTCGGCGGCGGTTCTACCATCGATGCCACCAAATGGATTGCGGCAGGTGCCTGCGTAGATTTCGACCCATGGGATTTCCTCGACCTGTCGAAGCAGGCTCCCGTTGAGAAGGCCCTGCCCATAGTCGACATCCTAACTCTGTCGGCCACCGGTTCCGAGATGGACACCGCAGCTGTAATCAGCAATCCCGAGACCAAGGACAAGATCGGCCGTCTAGACCCGATGATCCTGCCTAAGGTGTCGTTCCTCAATCCTGAGAACACATTCACCGTTAGTCCTTATCAGACTGCCTGCGGTTCTTCTGACATCATGAGCCACATAATCGAGGTGTATTTCAATACCAGCGATGACATGTATATGCTCGACACCTTCATGGAGGGAATGATGAAGACCGTCATCAAATACGCTCCCATTGCTATGAAGGAACCAGACAACTACGAGGCCCGCGCCAATCTGATGTGGACTTCTTCATGGGCCATCAACGGCTTCGTGACTTCCGGGAAGACTCACGAGTGGTCATGCCACCCCATGGAGCACGAGCTGTCGGCATTCTACGATATTACCCACGGCCACGGCCTTGCCATCCTCACCCCGAGGTGGCTCGAGTACTGCCTTGACGAGAGCAATGTCTACAAGTATGTGCAGTTCGGTGTGAACGTCTTCGGCATCGACCCTAAACTGCCTGCTATGGACATAGCTCACAAGGCCATCGACGCTCTCGCAGACTTCTTCTTCAAAGATCTCGGTCTGAAGAGCACCCTTCCCGAAGTCGGCATCGACGAGACCAACTTCGAAATCATGGCCGGCAAGTCTGTCTGCTTCGGCACCCTCTACGGCTTCAAACCGCTCAAGCAGCAAGACGTCGTCGAGATTTACAGGATGTGTATGAAGTAGGTTTGAAGGCCCTTCTTTGGGCTCCAGGAGCTGTTGCTAGGAGAGTAGAAAAAATACTCTCTTGCGCAACACTCCTTCCGCCACTGGCGAAGGGCCTTTCAGCATAAACAGGACTGCCCTCCTGGCGGAGGGAAATTGCGTAGCGAATATCGTAGTCTATTCGCCGAGCAATTTTCCCGAGAGCCGCAAGGAGGGCAGTCCTGTTTTTGTCAGATATTAGTAGCTGAGGCCGGCGCCGCAGGGGATGAGGGCGTAGCCTTCGGCTTCCATGAAGCTCGGCAGGTCTTCCTTGTTAGCCTCGACAGCC
>JAFZKU010000223.1 GCA_017551785.1 Bacteroidales bacterium
GCTACGATCCGGACAGCGACGACTACCGCGTCATAGAGGTCAACGCCCGTCTGAGCCGTTCTTCGGCGCTGGCTTCCAAGGCGACCGGCTATCCGCTGGCCTTTATCGCAGCCAAGCTGGGCCTCGGCTACGGCCTCTTCGAGCTCAGCAACTCAGTCACAAAATGCACCCCGGCCTTCTTCGAGCCGGCCCTGGACTACGTGGTGTGCAAGATTCCGCGCTGGGATCTGCGCAAGTTCCACGGCGTGAGCCGCAAGATAGGCAGCAGCATGAAGAGTGTGGGAGAAGTGATGGCCATCGGGCGCAACTTCGAGGAGTCGCTGCAGAAAGGTCTCCGCATGATAGGGCAGGGTGCGCACGGTTTCGTGATGAACAAGACGGCCGTCCCGGAAGATCTGGACGCAGCCCTGAGCGAGCCTGACGACACCAGGATCTTCGCCATAGCCCATGCGTTCGATGCCGGTTATTCAATCGAAAGGATCCATGAACTGACGAAGATAGACGCCTGGTTCCTGCATAAACTCCGCAATATCTTCGACACTGGCCTGGAACTGAGGCGCTACGACGACTGCTGCGAAATTCCCGACCAGCTCCTGCTGCAGGCCAAGCGTCAGGGCTTTTCTGACCACCAGATCGCCCATGCTCTGTACAAGGGACGCTTCGATGCCGACAGAGACCAGGATATTGTCCGCGCCTGGCGCAAGAGCCGCGGCATAGTGCCCTGCGTGAAGCAGATCGACACTCTGGCCGCCGAGTTCCCCGCACTTACGAATTATCTTTACCTGACATACAACGGTTCATTCGACGACATAGACTACGAGCACGACGGCCGATCTGTCATAGTGCTGGGCTCCGGCGCATACCGCATCGGTTCGTCCGTGGAGTTCGACTGGTGCTCCGTGACGGCTCTGCAGACCATCCGCAAGGCTGGCTGGAGAGGGGTCATGATCAATTACAATCCCGAGACCGTTTCTACCGACTACGACATCTGCGACCGTCTGTATTTCGAGGAGCTCACCCTTGAGAGGGTGCTCGACATCTGCGACGTCGAGCAGCCGCACGGCACTGTGGTGTCTGTGGGCGGCCAGATCCCGAACAACCTCGCCGTCCGTCTGGACGGGCACCGCATACCGATCCTCGGCACCAGGGCCAGCGACATCGACAGGGCTGAAGACCGCCACAAGTTCTCTTCTATAGTCGACGCATTGGGCATTGACCAGCCCAAGTGGATGGAGCTCACCAGCCGTGACGAGCTGGACGGTTTCATCGCCAGAGTGGGCTATCCGGTGCTGATAAGGCCTTCTTATGTGCTCAGCGGCGCGGCCATGCATGTCTGCTACGACTCGACCGAGCTCGACAGCTATCTTTCTATGGCCGTTGAGGTATCGCAGCAGCACCCGGTAGTTGTCAGCGAGTTCATGCAGCGCTGCAAGGAGATAGAGTTCGACGCAGTTGCTGACGGCGGCCGCATCCTGGCCTACGCCATTTCGGAGCATGTGGAGTTCGCCGGCGTACATTCCGGCGACGCTACTATAGTATTCCCCGCCCAGAAGATATATCTGGCTACGATGAAACGGCTGAAGGCCATAGCCGGCAAGATCGCCGATGCATTGCATATCACCGGGCCTTTCAATATCCAGTTCCTCGCCAAGGACAATTTCGTGAAGGTGATCGAGTGCAACCTCAGGGCTTCGCGCAGCTTCCCCTTCGTGTCGAAGGTGTCCAAGGTCAATATGATAGAGCTGGCCACCCAGGCTATGCTGGGAGAGCATCCTGCGCCTGTCCACAAGGATGATTTCGACTTCGACTATGTCGGCGTCAAGGCTTCCCAGTTCTCGTTCGCGCGACTGCTGAGGGCCGATCCCGTGCTGGGTGTCGACATGGCTTCTACAGGTGAGGCGGGCTGCATGGGCGACGATTTCAACGATGCGCTGCTGAAGGCCGTAGAGTCGGTGGGATATCCTGTGCCGGACGGTCCGGTGCTCATATCTTCCGGCGACGCCCTCCAGAAGGCCGATCTGCTGGAGGCTTGCCGTCAGTTGGCAGCCAAGGGATATACAATCTATGCCACCAAAGGTACGCAGCGCCATCTCGAAGACAACGGCGTGCCTGCCCTCAGGGCGCTCTGGCCCGACGAGGATAGCGAGAGCCTCGATTTTCAGTACGAGGCTGCGCTGGATCTCATCCGGAGCCGCAAGGTCAGGATGGTAATAAACATTCCCAAGAACTATTCTGCCACCGAGCTGACCAACGGCTATAAGATAAGGCGTGCCGCAGTGGATTTCAACGTGCCGCTGTTCACCAACGCCCGGCTGGCCACGGCCTTCGTCAAGGCGTTCTGCAATATGTCAATGGACGATATCAGCATAAAAGCTTCTGATGAATTCAAACTGAACACATAGCTATGAGGACTAAGTATATTTTCGTAACAGGTGGAGTGACTTCATCACTCGGAAAGGGCATACTTGCCGCATCTATCGCCAAACTGCTCCAGAGCAGGGGCTTGCGGGTGACTATCCAGAAATTCGACCCGTATATCAATGTCGACCCGGGAACTCTGAATCCCTACGAGCACGGCGAATGCTATGTGACAGACGACGGCGCCGAGACCGACCTCGACTTAGGACATTACGAGCGTTTCCTCAATGTTAGTATGTCTCAGGCCAACAACGTGACTACCGGCCGCATCTACAAGACTGTAATCGAGAAGGAGAGGGAAGGGGCCTATCTGGGCAAGACGGTGCAGATCATCCCTCACATCACAGACGAGATAAAACGCCGCATGCTGCTTCTCGGCAACACAGGCAAGTATGACGTGGTTATCACCGAGATAGGCGGAGTTGTGGGAGACATCGAGTCTCTGCCTTACATCGAGGCTGTCCGCCAGCTGCAGTGGGAGCTGCCTCGCGAGGACTGCATGTGCGTGCATCTGACGCTGATTCCCTACCTGAAGGCGGCAAAGGAGCTCAAGACCAAGCCGACCCAGCACTCTGTGCGCCAGCTTCAGCAGAACGGTGTGCGTCCCGATGTGATAGTGTGCCGCAGCGAGCGTCCGGTGCCGGCCGACATGTGCCGCAAGATCGCTATGTTCTGCAATATCTCTTCAGAGAATGTGATTGTATCCGTAGATGCGAAGAGTATCTACCAGGTGCCGGTATATATGCACAAGCAGAGGCTGGACGACATTGTCGTGAGACATTTCGGGCTGGACCTTCCTCATGCGGACCTTACTGCATGGAACAATTACCTGCAGCGCATGTTCCATCATTCCCATGAAGTCGACATCGCCCTTGTCGGCAAGTATGTGGAGCTGCAGGATGCCTACAAGTCAATCCAGGAGTCGTTCATTCACGCCGGTGCTGCCAATGACTGCAAGGTGCATGTCCACACTGTGCACAGCGAGCATCTCAATGCTGAGAATATTGCCGAGCAGCTGGGCAGGATGGACGGTATCCTCGTGGCACCCGGCTTCGGCAGCAGGGGTCTAGAAGGCAAGATAGCCGCCGTGCGCTACGCCCGCGAGAACGGCATTCCGTTCTTCGGCATCTGCCTCGGCATGCAGATGGCTGTCATAGAGTTCGCCCGCGACGTTGTCGGCTGGCAGGATGCGGACAGCACCGAGGCCAATCCGTCTGCCGGCCATCCTGTAATCGACCTGATGGAGGAGCAGAAGAAGACTGTGGCCAAGGGCGGCACTATGCGTCTCGGCGCTTATCCCTGCGCGCTCAAGCCCGGCAGTCTCGCCGCTTCAATATATGGCAAGGCAGAAATATCGGAACGCCACCGCCACCGTTACGAGCTCAATGCTGCGTACGAGGCCGATCTGGAAAAGGCTGGCCTGGTCATCAGCGGCGTGAATCCCGACAGCGGTCTCTCCGAGATAGTCGAAATCCCCGACCATCCTTTCTTCATCGGCGTCCAGTTCCACCCCGAACTCAAAAGCACTCCCGAGAACCCGCATCCCCTCTTCGTCCGCTTCGTGGCTGCCGCTCTCAGCCGGAAAGGTTAGGAATTGTACCCAAATGAGTATATTTGTACTTAATTCGAATTAAGTACTGACTATCAACACTTGCGACTATGGGTAACGGTAATATCAGGTGGCAGCAGTTTTTCATCAGCGTTCTGGGAACGGCTATCGGCGTTGCGCTTACATTCAGCCTGAACGGCATGAGGGCGAACAAAAAACAGCAGCAGGCCCAGAGACTCACGGCTATCATGGTGATCCATGACATTGACAACACTGTCGACATCCTCAAATCGTGGAAGCAGCAGGAGGCATCTACAGACACGCTGCTGCATTATGCGATGGACAACAAGGACCATCTGGACAAAGTGCCGGCCGACACCCTGTCGAGTATAATTACTCACTTGGTGAGCTCTAACAATGCTTTCCGTTTCGATACATCCAAGGAAGAAATATTCAACAGCGACCTGGATACCTGGCAGAATCTGGGCAGCGTGAAGTTTCTTGACAATGTCCAGTCGTTCTTCTACGACAGGCAGACCCTTCAGCAGATCAATGAGAATCCGGAATGGAAAGCACCTATTCCCTATGATGATTATCTGCAGCTGATTATGGGGCTTGGCCCGATAAGCCAGGAACAGTTCAGGCAATTGGCCATACCGTACCTTAAAGAAAAGCTTTCTGACAAGCGGGTGTCTTATTATATCGACAATGCTACATACAGGCAGAATACATTGTCCCGGACTATTGACAGTTGGACGGCCTTGAACGAGGAGAACAAATTCCTGATGGGTATCACGGACCAGGAGATGGAAGATTATATAAACAGTTTCGACGCCACCGGAATAGCAGTGACCAAAAGGCTGCTGACAGGAACCTGGTCTTATTTGACGGAGAACGGAACCCGGGAATATGAATTCAACGGCGACCACTCCATGTCTTCGATTATTGTTGCTGTCGATAAGGGTGTATGGTTGCACTTTTCGGGAGAGTACAAGAGTACGATTTCCTACAATGGGACTTGGGAGCTGAAAGGAGATTCCCTGGTCATGAACATAGACCAGAACACGATTGACCTCGATGTGGACGCCAGCAATCTGGTGGCCGCAGAAGGAATGCAGGACAGTCTTGACGCCTGGAAAGTAAGATTTCTCGAAGAGGCCCGCCAAGCGCTTAAAGAAAACCCTGACGATTATTATCGGGATGTCCGCAAGGTCAGGATGGACTCCTCCAAAGACAAGATGCAATGGACCACTCCCGAAGGAAACACACATTACCTGAAGCGTAAAGAACTCTAGCGACTTTCCAGACCCTCGCAGCGGCCGCATGGCCACAGAATGAATAATGAGAGCTGGAGGGTTATCCTCGCGAGGCGAAGCGAGCCCCCGGCAGAGCTCGCCGCCTCGCGGGAGATAACCCGCTCCAAGCCCTTCATTTGCGCCCTTCCC
>JAFZKU010000224.1 GCA_017551785.1 Bacteroidales bacterium
TACCGCCGGTAAGGATGGCGATATCTTCCATGATGGCTTTACGACGGTCGCCGAAACCAGGAGATTTCACTGCAGCAACTTTGATGGTGCCGCGGATCTTGTTCACAACGAGGGTGGTCAGAGCTTCGCCGTCAACATCCTCGGCGATGATGAACAGGCTCTTGCCTTCACGGGCGATGGGCTCGAGGATAGGCATGAGGTCTTTCATAGTAGAAATCTTCTTCTCTGAAAGCAGGATGTAAGGATTGTCGAGGACAGCCTCCATCTTGTCAGGCTCTGTCATGAAATATGCTGAGATGTAACCACGGTCGAACTGCATACCTTCAACGACCTTAACTTCAGTGGTGGTACCCTTGGCCTCTTCAACGGTGATGACACCGTCGTTCTGGACTTTCTCCATAGCCTCGGCGATAAGCTTGCCGATGTAGTTGTCGTTGTTGGCTGAGATTGTGCCGACCTGCTCGATCTTAGAGTAGTCGTGGCCTACAGTCTGGCTCTGTTTCTTGAGGTTCTCAACTACAGCCTCGACAGCCTTGTCGATACCGCGTTTGAGGTCCATCGGGTTGGCGCCTGCAGTAACGTTCTTCAAACCTACGTCAAGGATTGCCTGTGCGAGAACAGTTGCAGTGGTGGTACCGTCGCCGGCCTGGTCGTTGGTCTTTGCAGCAACTTCCTTAACCATCTGTGCACCCATGTTCTGGAAACGGTCTTCAAGCTCAACTTCCTTTGCTACGGTAACACCGTCCTTGGTAACCTGGGGAGCGCCATATTTCTTGTCGATGACAACATTGCGGCCTTTGGGACCGAGGGTCACTTTCACCGCATTCGCCAGTTCGTCTGCACCTTCCTTCATCAGGTTGCGTGCATCGATGTCAAATTTGATCTCTTTTGCCATGATATTATACGATTTTAAATGTTAACAAATGATTGCCACGACATCGCTCTGACGCATGATCAGATAGCTCTTGCCGTCTGCTGAGACTTCTGTGCCGGCATATTTGCCATAAAGGACGGTATCGCCAACTTTGAGCTCCATAGCTTCATCCTTGGTGCCGTTGCCGACTGCAACGACTACGCCTTCCTGGGGTTTCTCTTTTGCGGTGTCAGGGATATACAAACCGCTTGCTGTCTTGGTCATAGCTTCTTTGGGCTCAACCAGCACTCTGTCTGCTAAAGGTTTAATGTTCATAGTAGTAGTATTTTAATATTTTGTTTGTTTTTCAATTCGAGGCCTGCATAAGGCAAATTGAGTGCCAGCGGCCACAATCTGCCAATTTGGCACTACTTGATGCCGCTTTTGACCGGCAGCTGTGCCATAATAGCACCGATAGCTGCCACAATCAAAAATACCAGCGTCACGTCACTCCACTGCACCTTCACCGGATAGGCGTCCACCACGAAGTTGCCCGGCAGTTTCACTATGCCGAAACGGGCCTGGAGGAAGCAAATAAGCAGCCCCAGCGCAATGCCTATGACAATGCCCAGCAGCGAGATCATCCAGCCCTCCATGCGGAAGATGCGGCGGATCTGCTTCTTCGTCGCGCCCATGGATTTCAGTATCTCGATGTCCTCCTTCTTGTCGATAATCAACATCGACAGAGAGCCGAGGGCGTTGCAGGAGATAATGAGCATCACGAATATCAGGATGAAATATACAGCCAGCTTCTCGTATCTCATTACCTTGTAGAGGGACTCGTTCTGCTGGTAGCGGTTGCGCACCACAAAGTCGTCGCCAAGGGCTTTTGCTATGTTTTTCTGGACCGACGAAGCCACGATGCCGTCGCCGGACAGAGCTTCCGGAGTGAAGCGCAGCTCCACGCAGCTCACTTCGTCATGTCCTGTCAGGGCTCCAAGGACCTCGCGTGGCATGAATACATATTTGCCGTCAAAGTTCTCGTCTACCGAAATGATTCCCGACGGGAAAATCTTCTCAGTACGGAGGACGGAAGCCGGATTGAATATGTTGAGGGTGTCTGTAGTCGAAGGGTAAATGGCCGAAATCGGCGTCAGGAAACGGACGTTCACGGCCAGCGTGCCGGAAATCTTGGCCGCCAGTACCATCCTCGGCGAGTCTCCCTCATACATCAGGAATTCTCCGCTGGTGATGTAGCCGTCAAGGCCTGACGCAACACCGTAATCGCGGTCCACTCCTCGCGCCGTTACGACGGTGTGATTGTCGCCGTACATCAGGAATACGTTTTCCTCCAGGATTTCGCTGAAGCTGGCCACGGTGGCATCGCTTCGCAGCGCCCTGAACGCCTCAGTGTCGGCAGAGAATGTCTTGCCTTTCGCCGGCGTAATAAGCAGGTCCGGGCTTGTTGAATCGTAGAGGTCTTTTACCAGAGTGTCGAAACCGTTGTAGATAGAAAGGATTATCACGAGCGCAGCACATCCTATCGCGATGCCGGCCGCCGAGATTATCGAGATAATGTTTATGACATTATGCGACTTGCGGGCAAACAGATATCGCTTCGCTATGAAAAAATCCGGCTTCATCAGGAGGCTTTGCAGCTATAGTTTCAGAAGCTCGTCGATGTGCTCTACGTAATCCAGAGAGTCGTCGACATAGAAAGTCAGCTCCGGCACGATGCGCAGCTGCTTTGCGACGCGACGTCCAAGCTCTCCGCGCAGGGAGCCGCTCATCTGCTCTATGGTCTGCATCACGCCCTGAGTCTTGCTCGACGGGAAGATGCTCAGATAGACCTTCGCCACAGCCAGGTCGGAGCTTATCTTGACTCCGCTGACAGTCACGAGGGCCCCGTCGAATGCAGCCATGCCGCGGCCGCGGATTATCTCCGCCATGTCGCGCTTTATCTGGCCGGCAACCTTGAGCTGCCTTGTGCTTTCACTGCCTTCCATATTATTCGAATTTGAGGATGTAATAATTCTTCTTGCCTTTCTGGACGAGGATATATTTGCCGTTGAGAAGCAGGTCGGCCGGCATGGTTGCATTGATGTCGGTGACTTTCTCCTTGTTGACGGACAGTCCGCCGCCCTGGATCATCTTGCGGCATTCGCCCTTTGAGGGGAATACGTCGGTATCCACTGCCAGCATGTCCAGCACCGGAGAGCCTAGCTTGGCCTTGTCGAGGTTGTACTGCGGCACGCCGTCGAACACGCTGAGGAAGGTCTGCTCGTCAAGGTTGTGGAGCACCTGTGAAGTAGAGTTGCCGAAGAGCACGCCGGAAGCCTCGACAGCCTTGTCGTACTCCTGCTGGCCGTGCACCATGACAGTTATCTCGCGGGCCAGAGCCTTCTGGAGAGGACGCAGGTGCGGAGCCTGCTCCTGCTCAGCTACGAGGGCTGCAATCTGCTCCTGGTCGAGCATGGTGAATATCTTGATATATTTCTTGGCATCCTCGTCACTCACGTTCAGCCAGAACTGGTAGAAGGTGTAGGGAGAAGTGCGGGCTGCATCCAGCCATACGTTGCCTTTCTCGGTCTTGCCGAATTTGCCGCCGTCGGCCTTGGTGATCAGAGGACAGGTCATTGCGAAAGCCTCGCCGCCCAGCTTGCGGCGGATGAGCTCGGTGCCGGTGGTGATGTTGCCCCACTGGTCGCTGCCGCCCATCTGCAGCTTGCAGTTTTCATGCTCGTAGAGGAACATGAAGTCATAGCCCTGCACCAGCTGGTATGAGAACTCTGTGAAAGACATGCCTTCGCGCTCTTCGCCGCTCAGACGCTTCTTGACAGAATCCTTGCTCATCATGTAGTTCACGGTGATGTGCTTGCCGATGTCGCGGATGAAATCGAGGAATGTGAAATCCTTCATCCAGTCGTAGTTGTTGACCATTATGGCGGCGTTGGGAGCGTCGCTGTCGAAGTCGAGGAAGCGGGCCAGCTGCTTCTTGATGCACTCCTGGTTGTGGCGCAGAGTCTCTGCGTCCAGAAGGTTGCGCTCGGCAGACTTCATTGAAGGGTCGCCGATCATGCCTGTAGCACCGCCGACCAGGGCCACCGGACGATGGCCGCAGTTCTGCAGATGCTTCAGCATCATAACTCCTACGAGGTGTCCTATATGTAGAGAATCTGCTGTAGGGTCGATGCCCACATATGCAGAAACTTGCTCTTTCATCAACAATTCTTCAGTGCCCGGCATGATGTCGTGGATCATCCCGCGCCACTCAAGTTCCTTTACAAAATTCTTCATTATATCCTGATTGTTAAATTACATTGATCTTACTCTGTCCATCATCTCGTTTGCAAAAGCCTCTTCTCCGTAATTCTTGAAGATGCTGTTGATATAGTAGATGTACTGCAGATTGGCTTTCACTCTGTCTTCGTTCAGCATGCCGCTGTCTGAAGGCCAGCCCTGGCCGTAGTATTTGGTAAACATGACTGTTTCGTCCACGAACTTGTCGGCGAGATCCTTGGCTTTGTCTATCTGGCCACCCTTGAGATACAGCTCGATGAGATTGATCATACTGTACTCGTTGATGCTTGCCAGAGGGGAAGCGTTGTAGGGGAAATTCTTCTGGGGGATTTTCTCTACGCAAAGGTCGACTATTTCCATGGCTTTGTCCATCTGGCCTGCAACCATAAGAGCTTCAGCAGTGTTCACGAAGTGAGACCTGATGGGACATACTGCCAGGAATGTATACAGATTCTGGTAGTCCACATGGAAGTCCTTGCCGAATGAGTCCAGATGATATACGTTCATGAAGCGGTCGTACATCATGTCGTAATCCATCGAGCCTGCTGTTTCAAGGGCGTCACAGTCCATGGGCACCAGCTTGTATGCGAAACCGTCGTCGCGCAGGTACTTGGCGTTCTTGAGGTTGCCCTCACCGGACGAGCTGATGTAATAGATCGGCCTGTCCCAGTTGTAATTGCTGAGCAGGTCGAGGATTATCAGATCGCTCTTGTCGATGGCCGAAGCTTCGATGCGGATGTCGATATAATCGAGGATCTGGTCGTAATGCTTCTCGTCGACAATCTTGTATTTGATGACATTTTCCTTGTTGACGGGGATGCGGATGGTCTTGGCCACCAGGATGCCGTCATTGCCGCCCTGGCGGTATTTGGGATCCTTGAAGATGTCCATAACGTAGCGGGCGTCTGCAGGGCCCTGTATCACGTCGGCTACCGGCACGTAGTCATTGGTTCCGTAGAGATAGTCGAGCCTCGGAAGGTCGATGTCCAGCGGCTCGGATTCGTACATCTTGCATTTCATCTGGTCGATATACCAGTCCATGCCGAGCAGCGAGGTGTTCATCACTCTGACGTCGGTGCGCACGCTTTCAACCTCCTGGGCATACCACAGAGGGAAGGTATCGTTGTCGCCGTGGGTTATGATGATGGCGTTCTCGTCGCAACTGTTGAGGTAGTTGTATCCTATGTCGCGGGCAGTGTAGCGGTTGCTGCGGTCGTGGTCATCCCAGTTCTGGCAGCCCATAAGCACTGTAACGGCGAGGCAGAGGGCGGTGGCGACTCCGGCGGACACCAGAGCTTTGCCGCTCTTCTCCTCCGAAGGCTTGAGGATCTTGTCGAGAAGGTCCTTCAGCCACATCACGGCCAGGCCGATCCATATTGTAAACACATAGAACGAGCCAGCATATGCATAGTCCCTCTCGCGCACCTGATAAGGCGGCTGGTTGAGGTAAAGGATGATGGCAATGCCGAGCAGGAAGAACAGCAGGAAGTTGATCCAACAGCCGCGGCCGTCCTTGTTGAGCTGGAAGAAGAGTCCGATCAGGCCGAGCAGCAGCGGCAGGAAGAAATAGTGATTCTTCGACTCGTTATGGGCGAAATAGTCGGGAGCCACGTCCTGTGTGCCCAGACGCATTTCGTCGAGGAAGCGGATGCCGCTCTCCCAGTTTCCGTTGGTGACATCTCCCGGCACCTGACCGTGGAAGTCGTTCTGACGGCCCACGAAGTTCCAGAAGAAATAGCGGAAATACATGTAGTTCAGCTGGTAGTCGAAGAAGAAGCGCAGGTTGTCCTTGAAATAGGGCATTCTGTTGGTCTTCCACTCTCCGTTGGACATCTTCACTTTGCCGGTCTTGAACTTGCCGCCGGTGTAGGTGTCGTAGAAAGACTCGTGAGCGGGACTCTGAGTGCTCCACATGCGGGGGAAGATGGTCTTCGCGCCGGCGGGATACTTGCCCTGCAGAGGGCTGTCGGTCTCGATGTATCTGTCGCCGAGCTGGGTGTAGTAAGTGCCCTCTTTAGCCTCGATGACAGAGGTGTACTGCTGTCCGTAAATTATAGGGGCGCTTCCGAACTGTTCGCGGCTGAGATAACGGATGAGGGTGTAGGGGTTGCTGGGAGCGTATTCGTTGGTAGGAGTGCCGGCAGAAGCTCTGATGAGAACTATTGCAAAGGTTGAATAACCGATTATGATGGTCAGAATGCCGAGGACGGCGGTGTGAGCCAGCGCTTTGTTCTGCTTTCTGAATTTTGACAGCAACAGGGAGCAGGCCACGAAGATAATCACCATCATGACTGTCGTGCCGATATTGAACGGGCAGCCCAGGGTATTTACGAAGAAACGGTCGGTAACGGCAAGCAGCTTCGGCAGCAGCGGCACGATGCCGTAGAGCACCAATGCTACGAACACGCCGCCGAGGCAGAGCACCAGGAACGATTTCCACAGGGATACTTTCTCGCCTTCATGCCTTTTATAGTAAACCACAAATGCGATGGCGGGGATTACCAGCAGGTTCAGCAGATGCACGCCGATAGAAAGGCCCGTGAGGAAGCAGATCAGGATGATCCAGCGGTTGGCATAGGCCTCGTCAGCCTCTTCCTCCCATTTGAGGATGGCCCAGAACACCATCGCCGTCAGCATCGATGACATGGCGTAGACCTCGCCCTCCACTGCGCTGAACCAGAATGTGTCGGAGAAACAGTATGCCAGCGCGCCGACAACTCCGGCTCCCCAGACAGCAATGGCATTGCCAAGGTCCATCTTGCGTCCTCTGGCCTGGATAATCCTGCGGCCGAAATGCACTATGGTCAGGTAGAGGAAGAAAATGGTGAAGGCGCTGCACAGGGCGCTGAAGCAGTTCACTGCTGCTGCGGCATGCTCAGGGCTGGTGAACATCGTGAACATGTGGGCGAACAGCTGGAATACAGGGTTACCGGGAGCATGGCCCACCTCCAGCTTGTAAGATGCGGCTATGAACTCTCCGCAATCCCAGAAACTGACGGTCGGCTCGATGGTGGCCAGGTAAACGAAACTTGAAAATGCCAGAACCACTATCGCAATGATTCTGTTTATTTTGGTGAACTTGCTTTTATCCATGTCAGAATTGATTCCGTAAAACGGCAAATTTAGTAATTACTTTTTTTATACCTAACTTTGTATCCCTATTAAGCACGTTATGCAGGACTGGAAAGACAGACTCGGAGTCGTATATTCGACCAACCCGGACTTCAAATATGAGACCGCGGAGGAAGAAGTGGTTGATACTTTGCCCGCAGCGCAGCAGAAGCTCATCGTGAGCATCGACCGCCGCGCCCGCGCAGGCAAACAGGTGACCCTTGTGTCCGGTTTTGTCGGCAAGGAAGAAGACCTTGCCGCTCTCGCCAAGACGCTCAAGACCAAATGCGGCGTCGGCGGCAGCGCCAAGGACGGGGAGATCCTCATCCAGGGCGACTGGAGGGACCGCGTCGTGGCTCTCCTCAAAAGCATGGGATATTATGCAAAAAGGGGCAATTGACGTTTGATGACCGTTTTTCTACAGACTCTCGACAATGCCTGGCCTGGCAGCTCCAAGATCGCTGCCTATGCAGACACTCTTGCAGGCTCTTCCGTCCCTGCTCACAACTGGCAGACGACGATTCTGGTGCTGGCCGTCCTTCTGTATTGCATCTATTTCTTCCACAGGATAGTGCTCGCCTCGTCGCTTTCCATCAGCACTTTCTTCGGCAGCAGCACCAAACTCCATAGTCTCTGCGAGAACCAGACCTCGCTGTCGGCAGTCAATGCTACCAGCATCATCTGTCTGCCGGCGCTGGCCATGCTAGTATACGCCAGGGGCTGGACCTCGATGA
>JAFZKU010000225.1 GCA_017551785.1 Bacteroidales bacterium
AGACATAAAGTAGTCTACAGCGACATCGACTATAACGGACATACCAACAGCATGCAGTATGTCCAGTGGATAATGGATTCCTATCCCATTGACCAGGTCTATGACAGACAGGTCGAGAGATTCGAAATCGTCTATTCGAAAGAAGCCGTCTATGGCGAAGATATAGAAGTCTGCTACGAAGACGTGGCAGGTGACATGACTCTGTTCTCAGTGCGCTCGGCTGAAGGCTCGCATTTCGTCAGCGCCCGCATCAAGTGGAAATCATAAGACCAATGAAATCGTTCTACGACCTGTTCAAGGAAGCATCGGTCCGCTATCCGGATTCTGCGATTTATTTCCCCGACGAAGGGAAGGAGTATTCCTACGCAGAATTCCTGGAAGGAGTGGATTCGTATGCCAGAGCTATGGCTGGCTGCGGCATCGGCCGCGGCGACCGGGTGGCTCTGTTCGGCCAGAATACGTCGTACTGGATGAAATGCTTCTTCGCCCTGATGAAGATCGGGGCTGTGTCAGTGCCGATAAGTTCCAAATGCGTCGAAGACGAGATACTCTACATCGCCCAGACGGCAGGGGTAAAACTGATGTTCCACTTAATGGACGGCCCCGTGTCTGCCAGGCTGATGCACAGTATCCCTGCGGTAGTCACAATGGACCGCATGGAAGCTTTCGTCCATAATTACAGCAGCAACAAGCCGGAAGGCGACCTGCCGGCATTCCAGCCCGGCCGTGAGGACCTTCAGATGATAATGTTCACCTCCGGCACGACGGCTGACCCGAAAGGAGTGATGCACGGGCCGGAAAGCCTGATGAACTCTGCGACAGACTTCATGAAGACAATCCGGCTGGCCCATGACGATGTTATGCTGCTCAATCTTCCCATAAGCCATATCTACGGCTGCGTGCTGATCTGCTGCTCTTTCTTCCTGGTCGGGGCTGACCTGGTGGTCAGCAGGACCTATACTGCCAGAGGCACCCTCAGGCTGATAGACGAATACCGCTGCACAGTCCTCAACATGGTTCCTACCATGTACCAGCTGTTGTTCTCTTCTGAACTGGCGCCCCGTTACGACCTGTCCAGCGTCCGGACGGCTGTCGTCGGTGGCTCATACACATCAAAGGAACTTGTGGACAGTATGGGGAAGGCCTTCGGCAAAGAACATGTGATGTGCGGATACGGAATGACGGAATGTGCAAGCTGGGCCCTTGGCCAGGGCTTCGACCGTCCAGCTGCCGAACGCGGCACATCTGCAGGCTGGCCCGTGGGCAATATGGAGGCCCGCATCGCACCTGGCTACGGCCTCTCCGAGGACGGCATGATACAGGGAGAGCTGTGCCTACGCGGCAAAGGCATGATGCTGGGCTATCTGGATCCTGAGATCACAGCCGCATCCTATGATGACGAAGGCTGGTTCCACACCGGAGACGTGGCAAAAAAAGACCAGACTGGGAAATACTGGATAGTGGACAGGTGCAAGGACATGATCATCCGCGGCGGCGAGAACATTTCTCCGAAGCATGTGGAACTGGTGATAGACGGCTTCGAGGGCATAGAAGGCTCGCAGGTCGTGGGAATCCGCGACGCTGTCTTCGGCGAGAAGGTAGTGGCCGTTCTGCTGAGCGACCAGGCCCGCAATATCGACATAAAGTCTCTGATATCTTTCCTCAGACTGAGACTTGGCAAGAACAGGCGCCCCGATTTCTATGTGGCTCTGCCTGCAATACCCATGGCCGGCGTTGGAAAGGTCAACAAACAGGCGATACGCAAGCTGGTAGACGCCAAAATTGGCTGCTTGAAGCGTAATACGATAAACTATCTGGGATGACCGCTGACAGAATTTACGTAGATGTGATTCTGCCGCTCCGGCTCGCCGGGGAGGTCAGCTATTCTCTGCCCGAAGCGCTGCAGGAAAGCGTCGGTGTGGGCAGCTGGGTGGCAGTGACCTTCCATGGTCGCCGATACCTGGCCGTAGTGTGCCGCAAAGGTGACCTGGCTGCCGGGATCGACCCGGCAGCAGTGCATGACATAGACGAAGTCAAGACAGCTCTGCCCGTGATCACTCCTGCCCAGATGGAATTCTGGAAGAGCATAGCGGATTACTACCTCTGTACAGTCGGAGAAGTATTCAAGAGCGCCTGTCCCGCCCAGTTCTTCAAGCAGGTTGAAAAGAAACGCAGCCTTCGCAAGAAACTGCCGAAGTACGAAAACAGCCCGGATGCAGTCCTTTCACCCGCCCAGCAGAATGCAATGGATGCGATTGAGAAGTATTTCTCAGACGGCATGAAGACTGTGCTGCTGGATGCAGTGACTGCGGCTGGCAAGACCGAGATATACATGGCGCTTGCCCGCAAGACCCTGGAGAAGGGCAGGGGAGTGCTCTACCTCGTGCCGGAGATAGCGATGTCCCGGCAGCTGGAGGACCGCATCGGCTCGGTATTCGGCGACAAGCTCCTGATCTGGCATTCCCGCCAGACACCGGCGGTCCGCAAGGATATATATGACAAGATAGTTTCCGGCGAAGAGCCTTACATCATGCTCGGCACCAGGTCTGCCCTGCTGCTGCCTCACCGCGACGTGGGACTGGTAGTGGTGGACGAGGAGCATGACGGCTCCTACAAGCAGACCGACCCGGCTCCGCGCTACCATGGCCGCGACCTGGCGGTGATGTTCGCCCGTTTCCACAAGGCTGACATACTGCTGGGCAGCGCCACACCGTCGCTGGAGTCTATATACAACGCCCGCACAGGTAAATACGGCCTGGTGGAGCTCAAGGAAAGATATTACGGCGAGCCGGAACTCAAGACCGTGGTGATAGACATGAACCGCGCCTGGGCTGCACATGACGTCAAAGGCTCCTTCTCCATGAAGCTGGTGAACATGATGCGGGAAGCCCTAGACAGGGGGGAGCAGATAATGGTGTTCCGCTCGCGGCGGTCATACTCTTCGTACGTGCAGTGTCCGCAGTGCGGCTCAGTGCCCCGCTGCCCGTCATGCAACGTGGCTTTGAGTTACCATAAATTCAAGAACGTGCTCAGCTGCCATTACTGCGGCTACCAGACTGCGTATGAAGCTGTCTGCGGCAACTGCGGCAGCAAAGGGCTGGCCCTTCGGGGCGCCGGCACCGAAAAGCTCGAGGAAGAGCTTCAGCAGCTGTTCCCTGATGCAACGGTAGCCCGTTTCGACGCCGACGTCACAGCATCTGCTAAAGAAGAAAAGGAGATTCTGGAAGGCTTCCGCAACGGCGACATAGACATAATGGTCGGCACTCAGATGATCACCAAGGGCTTCGACTTCGCCAATCTGTCGCTGGTGGCCGTCATCAACGCCGACACAATCGTAAGCCTGCAGGATTTCCGCTGCGACGAGAAGGCTCTCCAGCTGCTGGCCCAGCTCAAGGGCCGTGCTGCCAGAAGGGGCAGCGGCGGCAGCTTCGTCATACAGACCTACCAGAGCGACTACCCCGTGCTGAAAGATGCAGCTGCCGGAAAGTATGACTGCGACGCCCTGCTGGCCCAGCGCCGCACTTTCGCCTTCCCTCCGTACGTGCGGCTTATATCCCTCACTGTCAGGGACAAATACGAAGGTCGCGTGTTCACCATGGCGGGCGAGATCAAGTCCCGTCTGGCAAAGATGCAGAACATAGAGTTCATGGGACCCATGACCCCGGCCGTCAACAAAGTCCAGGGTTATTTCATGGCTGTGTTCTGGGTGAAACTGGCCAAAAATGCCACGGCCAAGTCTGCGAAGCGACGTGTCGCCGCCCTCGTAGAAGAGATGCGGGGCTTC
>JAFZKU010000226.1 GCA_017551785.1 Bacteroidales bacterium
ACTTTCATGGCAGCCTCGGACGGAACGGGAGCAGCGTGGCAACCGCTGCCGGTGAGTACCATTGTCTGAGGGTTGTCGTTGCGGAAACGGGGCCATGCGGGCAGGCCTTCGCCGTTCGGATCGCCGGTCTTGGCGAAGTTGGTCCAATAGTCCATCATCCACTGTGAGAGCTGCTTGTCGGTGGGCAGTGTCTCATCGGGGTTGCCGAATACGTATGCAACGTCCTGTCCGTGAGGAGAGCCCTGGCCGTAGCGGGGTGAATCAGCCGGATAGTCGGGATGCTGGTCGAAATAGTACAGCCATACGCGGCCTTTGCCTGTGCGCTCCTGAAGGCGTGCCCAGCTCCAGGTCTGCCAGCCGAAGGCGGCGTCGCGGGTGAGGTCGCGGGCGGTCTTGCCCACTTTGCCGTCGGGCTCGACGGGATATGCTGCCAGAAGGGCGTCTGCATAGTCTTCGTAGCGGCTGCGGACTGACTGCTCGTGGCTGCCGCCGCCTGATGCGAAGCCGAAGCTCATGCCTTCATCGGAGTTGTAGCCGATGAGCACGTCGACGTCGTTATATTTTCCTGCCTCATAAAGCTTGAACTGGTCGTCCGGAATTACGTAGCCGTCAGTTACGGGCCATCCGCCTGAACCGCCGAAGTTGCCCATCACGGCTCTGGCTTCTGCTGCGCGCAGCTGCTCAAGTGTATAATTGTCGCCGAAAACACGTCTTGCCCAGGCTGCGTTCTCTTCCTGTGCCACTGCTAAGGTCTGCATGTTCTCGCCGGGATATGACTGGGGATTGGTCGGGCCGAACGAGCCGCCGCTCTGCGAGATGGCGCCGCGGAAGAGGCCTTTGGCGAGGGGAGATGCGCAGAGCATGCTCACTGAGATGCCTCCGGCTGACTCTCCGAAGATGGTCACCTTGGCAGGGTCGCCGCCGAATTTCGCGATATTGTCCTTTACCCACTGCAGGCCGGCGATCTGGTCGAGGATGCCGTAGTTGCCGCTCACGCCGTGAGGATCTTCTGCAGAGAGCTCAGGCAGGGAAAGGAAGCCCAGCTTGCCGACGCGGTAGGCAATGCTCACGAGGATCACACCTTTGCGGGCCAGGTCGGCGCCGTCATAGTAAGATGTTGCTCCGCCGGCAAAACCGCCGCCGTAGATCCATACCATCACCGGAAGTTTCTCCTTCGGGCTCTTTGCGGGAGTCCAGACGTTCAGGTAGAGGCAGTCTTCGCTGCATCCCTGACCGTTGCCCTGCATGGGGTTGGGGCCGAATTCCTTGCACTCCAGCACGCCGTCCCAGGCCACTACGGGCTGAGGGGCTTTCCAGCGGAGCTCGCCAACCGGAGGAGCGGCGAACGGAATGCCTTTATATACAGTTACATCGTCCAGGACGACACCCTGGATGGTACCTCCGGTCACCTTCACCTGACCGGGAACCTTGCTGGCGCATGCGCACAGAGTAAGCGCAGCTGCCAGAATGATCAATATCCTTTTCATAGTTATGTTTAGATGTATTCGCTCAAAAATAAGCATTTTTTTTCTAAATTGGCGGTGCAGACGGCGATATGATACGTTTCAGAACTCTTACGGCCCAGGACAGGGCTCTTGTCCAAAGTTATACCTTTGGCAGCGACAGACGCGGTTGCGACATCTCGTTCGCGAATCTCATCGGCTGGCAGTTCCTTTTCAACACTCAGATAGCGGAAGTGGAAGGCTATCTGGTGCTGCGCCTGCATTTCTTCGGCGATCTGGCTTATGTGATGCCCGCTGCAAAGCCACGGCTGCTTGCTGACGGCAGCATGGGAGTGGAACCCTGCGACGAGTGTGACGTAAATGTCATAAAGGCGCTGATGGAGGATTCGGCTTCGCTTGGACGGCCGTTCATGATGACGGGCGTGAGCCGTCGTATGGCGGACTTGCTGGAAGAGACTATGCCCGGAGTCTTCGTCATAGATCCCAACAGAGATTACAGCGACTATGTGTATTTCCGCGAGAAGCTGGAGACCCTGGCAGGTAAGAAACTCCAGAGCAAGCGCAATCATGTCAATAAGTTCCTGAAGCTGTATCCGGACTGGGAGTACAGGCCTCTGACACCAGATCTGATCCCTGCCTGCAAGAATCTTGTGCAGCAGTGGAAAGCAGCCAAGGAAGCTGCCGGCCCGATGGACAGCCAGACCATGGAGCTCAGGGCGGTGACGCGCTGCTTCAACCGCTGGGAGGAGCTCGGCCTGATCGGGGGTACGCTCTGGGTAGGAGGCCGCCTTGTGGCCTTCACCTACGGCTGCCCGGTAACGCACGACACTTTCGACGTGTGCGTGGAGAAGGCAGACGTGAACTACGAGGGCGCCTTTACCATGATCAACCGCGAATTCGTGAGGCATCTGCCGCCGCAGTTCGTATACATAAACCGTGAAGAAGACATGGGAGAGGAGGGGCTCCGCAAGGCCAAGCTAAGCTATCATCCCGACATCCTCCTGGAAAAGATACTCGTGACGGAGGCTTCGCCTCAGCGGCAGCATGAGGACTATCGGGCTATACGGCTGGAATGCATGCAGCTCTGGCGTGACGCTTTCCACGATCCGGAAGAATATGTCCAGACTTATTTCTCGAAGATATATCGAAGTGAGGACAATGTCTGCATCAAGAGCGGCGGGCGTGTCGTTGCGGCGCTGCAGACAATTCCGTTCAGTCTCTCTTGCAGGGGCATGCAACTTCCGGCGTCTTACGTAAGCGGAGTGGCTGTGAAAGATGAATTCCGAGGCCAGAACATCGGCACTGAGCTGATGCATCAGGCCCACTTCAATATGTTCAACAACGGGGCTGTGTTCGCTGTGCTTATCCCTGCCGAGCCCTGGCTGAGGGAGTGGTATGGCAAGCTCGGATACGC
>JAFZKU010000227.1 GCA_017551785.1 Bacteroidales bacterium
CAGGACAAGCAGGCTCATCAGGAAGCTGTTGCGCTGTCCAGTCCGCTGCTGTTCGCGGGTGTAGCCGCCGGCGTTTCCTCCGTAGCTGCCGCCGTAGGGAGGCTGAGTGCCGTCATCTATCTGGATGAAGGACCCTCCGTCGAACAGACTGCCCAGGAAGAAGCCCACAAGGCCTCCTATAGGGCCGAACATGACCCATCCAAGAAACCCAGTAATCCACTTACCTACGCCCATCGCGGAGAAAACAGATTATTCTTCCGGAAGAAGATCTCGCATGATTGCGGCGGCAGCCTTGCGACCTGCACCCATGGCGAGGATTACTGTAGCTGCGCCGGTAACTGCATCACCTCCTGCATAGACATGCTTGCGGCTGGTCTGGTCCTGCTCGTTGAGCACTACGCAGCCGTGACGGTTGGTCTCGAGGCCGGGAGTGGTAGCAGCAATCAGAGGGTTGGGAGAAGTACCCAGAGCCATGATCACGACGTCACACTCAATGTCGAACTCAGAGCCGGGAACGGGGATGGGAGAGCGGCGTCCGCTGGCATCGGGCTCGCCGAGCTCCATACGGATGCACCTGACGCCCCTTACCCAACCTTTCTCGTCGCCGAGAACCTCGACAGGATTGGAAAGCATGCTGAAGACTATGCCCTCTTCCTTTGCGTGATGAACCTCTTCGCGGCGGGCCGGAAGTTCGGTCTCGGTGCGGCGGTAAACTATAGTAACCTCGGCGCCCAGTCGCAGCGCGGTGCGGGCGGCGTCCATAGCGACGTTTCCACCACCTACCACTACGCATTTCGCACCGGCGTAGATGGGAGTCTCGTAACCCTCCTCGTAAGCGTGCATGAGGTTGTTGCGGGTCAGGAACTCATTGGCTGATACGACTCCGTTAAGGTTCTCGCCGGGTATGTTCATGAATCTCGGAAGACCGGCTCCGGTGCCGATGAACACGGCGTCGTAGCCTTCCTTCTCCATCAGGTCGTCGACAGTGACGGTACGGCCTACGATTACGTCGGTCTCAAACTCGACGCCAAGGTCCTTGAGGGCCTCTACCTCGCGGCTTACCACTCTGTCTTTGGGGAGACGGAACTCCGGAATACCGTACTGCAGCACTCCGCCGACTTTATGCAGAACTTCGAAGACATGTACCTTGAATCCGGCCTTGGCAAGGTCGGTAGCGCAGGCCAGGCCTGACGGGCCGCTGCCCACGATGGCAACCTTCTTGCCGTTGGCAGGCTTGCACTCGTTGAACTTGACGCCGTTCTCGCGTGACCAGTCAGCCACGAACCTCTCGAGCTTGCCGATAGCCACAGCTTCGCCCTTGTTGCCGAGGATGCACTTGCCTTCGCACTGTGTTTCCTGAGGGCAGACACGGCCGCAGATGGCGGGCAGGGAGCTGTCGCGGGCAATCACTTCAGCAGCAGCGGCGAAATCGCCGTTCTTCACCTGCTCGATGAAATCGGGGATCTGTATATTGACAGGACATGCGCTCACGCACATAGGCTTCTTGCAATGCAGGCAGCGGCTAGCCTCGAGCATAGCCTCTTCCTTGTCATATCCCAGACATACTTCTTCAAAGTTGTGAGCCCTGACTTTCGGGTCCTGCTCTCTTACTTTAACTCTGGTAAAACGATCTTGCATGGTTATTCCCTCCCGATTTTGCATTTGTGAGTATGAGATGTGACTTTTTCGGCATTGTACATGCCCTGACGGCGCATAGCCTCGTCGAAATCAACCTGATATGCGTCGAACTCAGGACCTTCTACGCAGGCGAAACGGGTCTTGCCGCCAACAGTGACACGGCAGGCTCCGCACATTCCGGTAGCGTCCACCATAAGAGTGTTGAGGCTGACAGTCAGAGGAATGCCTGAAGGCTGCAGGGTCCTGGTCACAAATTTCATCATAATCATGGGACCGATGGCCACAGCCTGGTCGTATGTCTTGCCCTGGCTCAGCAGGTCCTCGATCTTCTTGGTCACAAGACCGTTGAAACCGTAAGAACCGTCGTCGGTGCAGACATAGAGGTTGGTGCAGACCTTGCTCATAGCCTCTTCGAAAATGAGCAGGTCCTTGGTCTTGGCTCCGATGATGACATCGACCACGGCACCTTTCTCATGCAGATACTTGGCCTGCGGATAGACGGGAGCGGTGCCCACGCCTCCTGCAACGAACAGATACCGGCGTCCCTTGAGTTCTTCATCGCTCATCTTTACGAAATCTGACGGAACACCGAGGGGGCCGAGAACGCTTGAGTAGCACTCTCCGACATTGCGGCTGCAAAGCAACCTGGTCGAAACGCCGATCTGCTGGATGACCATGTCTACTGTGCCGGCTTCCTTGTCGTAATCACTGATGGTGAGGGGAATCCTTTCGCCTTTCGGGTCGTTGATGACTACCAGGAACTGTCCCGGCAGCGCTGATGCCGCTATGCGCGGAGCCTCCACCTTAATAAGGTAGATGTTCTGGGCAAGCAGTTTCTTTTCTATAATTCTGTTCATATTGCAGTTGGATAACTTGAAATCGCGTAAAGGTATGTATTTATAATGGATTTTTCTTTACAATGGCCACAAACTCCTTGAGATAGAAGGGTTCGAAATATGCCACGTCCTCGAAGCGGCCTGCATTGAATGCTTCCTGGGCCGCGGCAGCCATGAAACTGGCTTTCGGAGCCGCCGGCACGTATATGCCGTTCGGATGGGCGAATGCATCCCTGTACTTCTGCGCCCCGGTGCCTATGAACACCACCTCGCCTTTGGCTAGCAGGTCGCCGTAGCTGGCGGCGTCCAGCACTTTGGCCGACACTTCTTCTACAATCTTGCCATCCGGATCATAAACAGCCTGATAAACCTCCATGCGGCGGGCGTCCAGCATCGGCACGTAAAAGGAAGCGCCCTGGCAGCCTTCCGTCTCCATAGCTTCGGCACGGAGGATCTCCAGCGTAGGAACAGCTATCAGCGGCTTGCCAAGGCCATAGCACAGACCCTTGGCCGTAGACACCCCCACTCTCAAACCGGTATATGACCCGGGGCCGCTGCTGACGGCGACAGCGTCGCAGCAAGACATCTGCACGGAGCATTTCTGGAAAAGGGATTCTATGGCAGGCACCAGCATTGACGACTGCCGGTTGCTGTCATCAAGAGTGACAGTTCTAACAACTGAGCCTCCTTGCGACAAAGCCACGGAACACGCCGCTCCGCTCGTTTCTATCGACAATATCAGACCTTGTTTCATTACAGACGTCAAAAGTAGGACTTTTCTGCCGAATAAAAAAAGCAGCGGCTCCTTTAATACCAGGGGCCGCCGCTCTTGCATTCCACACAATAATACTAAGATGCCACTACGGGCTCTCTCGGGCCGAAAATCATTCTGACCATCCTTCCTACGAAAAATGCCAGGTTATACAGCAACTCCTTGAGACTTCCGTCTACACCTCCGACTACGAGGACGGCCTCGTCGACACCGACTTCTGCGAAAAGGTCATTGTAGTTTTTCATAGCGCATCCCTCCTTTTACCTGCCATAATTGTAACCGTCGATGTAGCCCTTCACGATCGAGCCCCAATAATTTTTCACGAAAGCGCATACTGCAACCGTAATTTCCAGAATCTTCTTGATCATTTCACCGGTCGTACCGCCCCTGATTCCAAGCTCGGAAGAAGATATCTCCTCCAATCCGATCTCATACATTCTTTTTTCTTCCATAGTAGTAATAGTTTTAGTTGTTTGACTGCAGTTATGAGGGTCTGCAGACTTCACCCTTTGATGAGCGCGCACTCATATCTGTTTTGTTCATATCGATTATCTTGTCTGCCACGGCCAGATTGTCTTTCTTGTGAGTTATCATGACTACTGTCATGCCTTCGTCAGCAAGACGCCGGACCGTGGCGAGGATGGCAGCTTCGCTGGCGCTGTCCAGCGAAGACGTGGCTTCGTCTAGGACCAGCAGGTCCGGCTGCCTGTACAGCGCCCTGGCAAGCGAGATGCGCTGTTTCTGGCCTCCTGACAGAGAGGCTCCCCTCTCTCCCACTCTGGTCAGCAGCCCCATGGGAAGCGAGGCTGCCATATCCTGCATGTCGAGGCTCACTATCAGAGCTGCTATACGCTCCATGTCGGGGTCTTTCTCTCCCCCTGTGATATTGTCCATGACTGTAGCGTTCAGCAGCACAGACTCCTGAGGCACCAGGGCGGAGCGGCCCCGCCACTGCTTCAGACCATACAAGTTGATGTCGACTCCGGCGAGAGTGATACTGCCCGACACGGGACTGTAGCCACGCATAATCAGCGCCGCCAGAGTGCTTTTGCCACAGCCGCTGTCGCCGGTCACTGCGGTCAGCTTGCCGGCTTCGAAGGTTTCACTGAAATGCTCTATAAGAGTCTTGCAGCCGGGATATGAGAAGCTTACATCATTGAAGACAAGGTCCCCTTTCACTCCTGCCGGATCCGCACCGGCCGTGTTTTCAGTCTCCAGATCCATTATCTCGAACAGCCTCTGCGCAGACACCTTGGCCTCGGTGTAACTGTTGTTCAGACCCACCAGCTGGCCCAGCGGAGCGGAGAACAAGGTTATCATGGAATAGAACGACACAAGTTCTCCGACACTCAGTTCACCGGCGAACACGAACAGGGAACCCGCCCCCAGCAGGGTTATAGTGAGAGCTCTCGAAACCACCTCCGTCGTTTCAGAGAAAATGCCTGCCCAGCGCCCGCCGGCGAACATACGGTCGCACAGCCTTGCATACTGTTGTTCTATCCTCGACTCGACGGCCTTCTCGGCGCACATATATTTTATTGTGCTGATGGACGCAATACCTTCCACAGTCTTTTCTTCAAAAGCCGCGGTCGACTCGATTATGTCTCTGTTCGCCTTTTTGTTGACCTTGTTGGAAACCAGGTACACAACGGTGTACAACGGAATAAACATCAGCATTAACAAAGCCAGCTTCCAATAGTAGGTAAACATCAAGGCGAATGAGACAAACAATGTACATATGCTCAGCATCAGCGTAGTCATGCCCGTGACTATGAAAGAGCGGATCTTCATCGCATCGTACACCCTGGAAGCCAGTTCTCCGCTTCCGCGAAGGGTGAAGAAGCTGACGGGCAGGCCGAACAGATGGTTCAGATAACCGTTGACCAGAGAATAGTCGATGCCGATGGACGCCTTCAGGGCGGAACTGACTCTGGCGAAGCCGCAAACGAACGCAAAGACCGTCAGAAGCGTCATTGCGGCTGTCACCAAAGTCAGGGCAGAGACTTGCCCTCCCGGTATCACGTCATCCACTATCCGCTGCAGGAAAATAGATGTACTGAGCGATATGACAATGTATAGCAGAGAAGTCACGAGGGTGATGGCCAGCTGCTTCTTGTAGACCTTGGTGATGCGGGCCAGTCTGCGGACAGGGTTCACCGTCTTGTCTCCTTTGACGAAGCACTCTCCCGGTTCACACAATACGATATAACCGCTCCACTGGCGCCCCAGCCATTCTGCGGTCACCGTTTCGAGGTTGCCTTTCGCAGGGTCCATAATCACGAAGCCCTTGTGGTTGACGGCACTTAGCACGACGAAATGAAGCATGCCGTCATCCTTCTCCAGATGGAGGACCGCCGGTCTTGGCACCTGCCGCAGCGTTTCGACATCTTTTTCCACCGACTTGAACGCGCGGGCCTCAAGACCAATCGCGTTGCAGCCGTCGAGCACTCCTTTTATAGTAGTGCCCTGCGCCGTAGCTCCGCACATCTGCCGCAGAGTCACAAGAGGCAGGCTCAGGCCATACCATCTTGCTATCCACGCTATGCAGGCAACTGCACAGTCAGTCGCATCGTGCTGACGCACCCCCTTGACTCCTTTTATATTATTCTTTGCTCTCATAGTCCCGCAAAAGAAACGGGAGTGTGCCATCGTCTGTCATCGACCGGATGCCGCGTCTTTCCCCCCTTCCGGAGAAACCCGACACACGCACCCTTCGCTCCCGTTTCCAGGGCAAAGTAGAGCAAACAAAATAGAAAAAAGATTATCCTGTCGACAATTATGTAACAATTGTCGGCGTGTCAGAAATTGGCTGTTGTTGGATTAACGACTTCAAAGCCGGGAATATCTTATCTGCCAAATCCAACAATGGTTTGAAAAAGTTGGATTCAGCAATTTTGTCCTCGCTGATGAAGTTCAGAAGCTCGTTTGCCGAATTGATGAAGTATGCGAGCAGGCTGAGAAGGACGACAACCTTGAGCATGGAGAAGATAATACCCAGCAGCCGGTTCAGCCATCCGAGCATAGTTACCTTGACTACTGCGTCCAGAAGTTTTTCGACCAGCCCGAATACCAACGCCACTACGATGAACACCGCAACGAAACTTATGACAGAAACCCAGATCGGCTGGAGTTCGATGCGGCTGCGAAGCCATTCTGACACAGGAGAGCTGAACGAAATGGACAGCTTTATGCCGACGATAATGATTATCAGAGAGATTACCTGCTTGATGAAGCCGTTCTTGGCTCCGAAATACAGACAAGGTAAGAAGCAGCAGACTATGATTATATCAAGAATTCCCATGGTAGCGGCCTTATTAAAAAGGCTTGCGCAAAAATAATGAATTGTAGCAAATTATAGTATCTTTGCAACTTCAAAAATTTGGATAATGAGTTTTACCGAGTACAAACAGCTTGACCTTGTAGAAGTCAACCGCAACATACTGGATAAGTGGCGTAAACAGGACGCTTTCAAAAAGACCCTTGCACTGCGCGAAGGACAGCCCAGATTCGTTTTCCACGAAGGACCGCCTTCTGCCAACGGAATGCCCGGCATTCATCATGTCATGGCTCGTTCCATCAAGGACGCCATCTGCAGATATAAGACTCAGACTGGTTATCTTGTTGAAAGAAAGGCCGGATGGGACACTCACGGCCTGCCCGTCGAGCTTGGTGTGGAGAAGAAACTCGGCATCACCAAGGAAGATATCGGCAAGACCATTTCAGTAGAAGAATACAACGCCACCTGCCGCAAGGAGGTCATGAAATACACCGACCAGTGGGTAGACCTCACCGAGAAGATCGGCTATTGGGTGGATACTGACAACCCTTATATCACATACGACAACAGCTACATCGAGACACTGTGGTATCTGCTGAAGGACATCTACAAGAAGGGATACCTCTACAAAGGTTATTCTATCCAGCCGTACTCGCCTGCAGCAGGCACCGGCCTCAGCACTCACGAGCTCAACCAGCCGGGATGCTACCGCGACGTGAAGGACACCACCTGCACTGTCCAGTTCCAGGTCATCAAGAACAGCGTGTCACAGCCCCTGTTCGGCGACAGTCCGCTGCCCGTGTTCATCCTCGCATGGACCACTACTCCCTGGACACTGCCTTCAAACACTGCGCTCTGCGTAGGTCCCAATATTGAATATGTAAGGGTTGAAAGCGTCAATCCCTACACCAAGGAGCCTGCCATCTACGTAGTGGCCAAGGCCCTCGTTCCCACCCTTTTCAACGACAAGAACCCCTTCACGGTGCTCGAAGGTTCATTCAAGGGTTCCCAGCTGAAAGACATCAGCTACGAACAGCTCATCCCCTGGGTAAAATGTGCCGAAGGCGGCCTCAGGGTAATCTGCGGTGACTTCGTTTCCACCGAAGAAGGTACCGGCATCGTCCACATCGCCCCGACTTTCGGCGCCGACGACAACAAGGTCGCCAAGCAGTCCGGAGTTCCCGCGATGCTGCTTACTGATGCCAACGGAGTGCAGCAGCCCATGGTGGACCGCAGCGGAAGGCTCTACCGCCTCGAAGACCTCGACAAAGATTTCATCAAGGAAAGAGTTGATGTGGCCACCTACAGCCAGTTTGCCGGCCGCTATGTGAAGAACGCCTATGACGACACTCTTGGCCCCGACGACCCCACTCTCGACATCGACCTCTGCGTCGAGCTCAAGCAGCAGGGCAAGGCCTTCAAGATAGAAAAACACGTCCACAGCTACCCTCATTGCTGGAGGACCGACAAGCCCGTGCTCTACTATCCCCTCGATTCATGGTTCATCCGTACCACCGCTGTCCAGCCGAGGATGATAGAACTCAACAAGACTATCCGCTGGAAACCCGAATCTACCGGTACCGGCCGTTTCGGCAAGTGGCTGGAGAACCTCCAGGACTGGAACTTGTCAAGGAGCCGTTTCTGGGGCACTCCGCTCCCTATCTGGCGCACCGAAGACGGCAAGGAAGAGAAATGCATAGGATCGCTCGCAGAGCTTTACGACGAGCTGGAGAAAGCCGTCGCAGCCGGCGTCATGAAGTCCAATTACCTCAAGGACAAAGGCTTCGTACCGGGCGACTTCTCTAAGGAGAACTACGACAAGGAGGACCTCCACCGCCATATAGCCGACGAACTGTTCCTGGTATCTGACAGCGGCCGCAAGATGACACGTGACACCGACCACATCGACGTGTGGTTCGACTCAGGCGCCATGCCTTACGCCCAAC
>JAFZKU010000228.1 GCA_017551785.1 Bacteroidales bacterium
GGAACTGGGGGACCACTGCGAAATTGCGCCAGTGCTTGTTGTCTCCGGAATTGTCCCAGTCCCAGAATGCCCAGCGCGGCCAGGGCTTCAAACCTCCGGCAACGCCGAGGGTGACATGGTCTCCCACGCGTACGTCAACTGCTATATTGGGTTCGGCTGTCGCGTCCCAGAGAAGGTTGGTGCGCAGAGCGAAACTGGAATCGACTCCCGCGGAAGCCTCCTGGGCGGACGCATTTGCACTCAGAATGAGCGCAAAAGACATAATCACTACAAATAATAACAACTGCCTGAGGCAGCGGGCTACCAAGTGATCAGGATTTCTCATCATCAAATGGCATTTGTAATTATGTGACAAAGATAGCAAAAAATCTAATATACATAGGTGAACTACCCTTTGACGGTTACTTCAACTGCCTGAAGGTCGGCGTCGCGAGACGAACCGCCGTAAAGAAGCTGGTAGCGGCCGGGCTTGATAGAGAGTTCGTCGATTGCTGCGTCATAGTATTCGAAGGCGCCGCTGCCGAGCTCAACCTTGACTTCTGCTGTCTGACCGGCTGCAATCTTCACGCGTGTGAAGCCCTTGAGGGCCTTGATGGGAGCGTTGGGATTGTCGAGGCTCTTGACGTAAACCTGGACTACTTCTTCACCGTCACGGGCGCCGGTGTTGGTTACGGGCACTGTGAGAGTCATCTTGGCGGGCCTGCCGCTGACGCTGGCCTGTCCGTAGCTGAAGCTGGTGTAGCTGAGACCGTAGCCGAAGGCGTAGAGCGGTTCGCCACGGAAGTAGCGGTAGGTGCGGCCTTCCATAGAATAGTCGTTGAAGTCGGGCAGCTGGTCGTCAGAAGCATAGAAGGTGACGGGCAGACGGCCGGCGGGGTTATAGTCGCCGAAGAGCACGTCAGCTACGGCGAGGCCGCAGGCCTGACCGCCGTACCATGCCTGTACGAGAGCGTCATACTCATTCTCCACGCTGCCGAATGCAATCGCAGAACCTGAAACATTCACGAGAACAACGGGCTTGCCGGTGGCATCCATGGCTGCGAGCAGCTCTTTCTGGATGTCGGGAAGTTCGATGCTGGTGCGGTCGCGGCCTTCACCCTCCTGGTTCTGTGAGATACCGCTTACCATCACGATTACGTCAGCGTTCTTGACGCGCTCAGCCACGCCCTGGAAGTCAACCGGGCGGCGGCTGTAGAGGTCGAAACTGAATGATGCAGACCTTGCCTGGGGCTGTGTGAGCTCGATGCTGACCTCATAGGTCTGGCCGGCAACAACGGGGAAGGTGGTGGGAGCGAATCCGCGTCCGAAGCCGCCGAAGCCGCCGAAACCGCCGAAACGTCCGGCAGGAGAGCCTGCCTGCTCGGCGATGGTCTTGCCGTTAACCTTGAAAACGTAGCTGCCGCTGCCGCGGACGGTATAGATCATGTCGCCTGTGTAGTCGGCGGTGAAGCTTCCGTTGTAGCGGGCTGAGAAGTCGGTGAGGTTGAGACCGTCGGTCCATGCGCAGTCCTCATGAGCGAGGGCGGGAGATGTGGTGTTCAGCGAGAGCGGCTCGTCATAATCAACGGTAGCAACGACGCCGCCGCCAAATGAAGTGCCGTTGAAGTACTCGGCATGCAGACCCTTGCCGCCGTTCATACGCTCGATGAAATGAGTTGTGATAGCGGGATCCACAAGGTCGCAGGCGCGCTCATAGATGATATTGGCTGAAGGAGCAGCAGCGCGGATGGCTTCCAGGATGGTCTGGGTGTTGGCTGCGGTGGGGTAGCCGTTGTAGTTGCCGAGGATTACGCGGGCGTCGTCGGCATTCGGGCCGACAACAGCTATGGTGATGCCGCTCTTCTTCAGAGGGAGGATATTGTTTTCGTTCTTGAGGAGCACGATGGCTTCACGGGCGGCTTTGGCTGCCAGTGCGGTGTGGGCTGCGCTGCTCAGGTCGTCCAGGCCAAGGTTGGCCCAGGGAAGCTTCTCTGCCGGGTCGAACATACCCAGTTCGATGCGGGACTCGAGGATGCGGCGCAGGTTCACGTCGATGTCGGCCTCTGTGATCAGACCTCTGTCCATCGCGTCGATGAGAGATTTGTAGCTGGTGCCGCACTCCACGTCAGCGCCGGACAGCACTGCATCGGCTGAAGCCGTGGCTGCGTCGGGATGGGTGTTGTGCTGGCGGGGGTTGTAGAAGTCGCCGATGGCGCCGCAGTCAGTCACTACGATGCCGGAAAAGCCCCATTTGTCGCGGAGGATATCCTGGAGGAGACGGTCGCTGCCGCAGCAGGGCTCTCCCTCATAACGCTGGTATGCGCACATAACTTCCTGCACGTTGGCATCCTTCACAATAGAGCGGAAGGCCGGGAGGTAAGTCTCCCAGAGGTCGCGCATCGAAACTTCGGCGTTGAAGCGGTGGCGGTCAGCCTCGGGGCCACTGTGCACTGCGTAGTGCTTTGCGCAGGCGTGGACCTTGAAGTATTTCTTGTCGTTACCTTGCATTCCTTTCACAGTCTGGACGCCCATCACTCCGTTGAGGTAGGGGTCCTCGCCGGGAGTCTCCTGTCCGCGGCCCCAGCGGGGATCGCGGAAGATGTTGACGTTGGGACACCAGAATGACAGGCCGTTGTGCCAGATGTTGCCGTTGGGCTCGGTCACACCCATCTGGTTGTGGTCGGTGGTATTCCATACGGCGCGGGCCTCGTCAGACACGGCCTGATAGATCTCGAGCTGCTGGGGAGCGTCGAAGGTTGCTCCCAGAGCGATTACTTGCGGGAATACGGTCACGTCATCGTAGCAGATGCCGTGGCAGGCCTCGTTCCACCAGTTGTAGGCCGGGATGCCCAGACGGTCGACAGAAACGGAGCCGTTCATCATCAGACCGACTTTCTCCTCAGGGGTCAGCAGCGACAGCAGATTGTCCGCACGTTTCTGCACTGAGAGGTTGGGATTCTGGAAGGGATAGTCGTAGTGTTTGCACCCGACGGCGAGCAGTGTGAGGACTGCAGCGCAAAGTAAGAGTCTAGCTTTCATAGTATAGTTTTTTCAAGATATATTCTTGCTCAAATTTACGCATTTTTTGCCGATATCTGTGTAACTTTATACCTCTATTCTAAGATACTATGAAAAGGATTCTGGCACTTATGGGCATTGCGGCGCTGACATTGTGCGCCTGCACCCCGAAAGAAAATACACTGACACCTGAAGAAATAGCCGACGGCTGGCAGCTTCTCTTCGACGGTGAAACCCTCGACGGCTGGCACTATTTCAACGGAGGAGATGTGGACGACGGCGAATGGTACGTTACCGACGGCTGCCTTGCTGCATCTGGAGAAGGCTCTGATTCGAAGGGATATATAGTCACCGACGAACTCTTCGGAGACTTCGACCTGAAGTGGGAGTGGAAGATTTCCAAAGGCGGCAACAGCGGCATGATGTATCACGTCATAGAGGACTCCGATTACTCAGTTCCCTATGTTACCGGTCCGGAATACCAGATAATCGACGATGTAAACTATGCAGAGATGAACGACGGCTACATCCTTGAGCCCTGGCAGCGCTGCGCAGTGGATTACGCTATGTACGTGCCTGATTTCGACACCTCTCCGATTCTCAAGCCCGCAGGGGAGTGGAATCAGTCGGAGATTATTTTCTATGACGGTTTTGTAATCTATCTGCTGAATGGCGTTGAGACGGTGAGCTTCGAGGCATGGTCTGACGACTGGTATGAGCGCAAGGCTGCCGGCAAATGGGCGAACTCTCCCGACTACGGCATGGCCAGCACCGGCAATTTCTGTCTGCAGGACCACGGCTATCCCGCATGGTTCCGCAATATCAAGGTTCGTCCTCTGTAATTTTCCTGGAATGAAGGTAGTCGTAGCTCCGGACTCCTACAAGGGCTGTCTCAGCGCCAAAGAGGTGGCCGGCGCTCTGGCGTCTGCGCTCTGCAGTCTGCATCCCGGCTGGACTGTGGTGGAATGCCCCCTGGCCGATGGTGGCGAGGGGACGGTGGAGACCATCCTTTCAGCAACAGGGGGTACGCTCTGTGAAACTGTCGTTTCCGACCCGTTGGGGAAGCCTGTCACGGCTTGCTACGGGATGAAGGGTGACACTGCTTTCATCGAGGTGGCGGAGGCCTGCGGACTGAAACATCTTTCACATGACGAACTTGATCCGCTGCACGCCACCAGCTA
>JAFZKU010000229.1 GCA_017551785.1 Bacteroidales bacterium
AACCCTGCTATGTGGAAGGGGTGAAGGTTAAATACCGCAGGCTGAAGGGCTTCTCAGGGGTGAAACGCGACGATTATGTGGTCTTCAACTTCCCGCACGGCGACTCTGTGCTCACAAGGCTTCCGGCGGACGATTACTACACCCACGTCCGTTTCAACGGCCGGGAATACACCGAGCGCACCTACGGTCCCGTCCTTTACAGGCCGTCCGACAAGACCGACCATTATGTGAAGCGCTGTGTGGCCGTCGCCGGCGACACCCTGCGCGTCATCAACGGTGAAGTCTGGGTCAACGGCAGCAAGCAGAAGGATTACAAAGGCATCCAGTACAGCTACACGGTGGTTACAGACGGATCGTCTATCAATCCCAAGTTCCTCTCCGGCCTCGGTGTAAACGTGGCAGAGAGCTGGTTCAGCGCTTCGATGCCCGGTTATCCTTCGATGTTCCTGACAGCAGAGGCTCTCGAGAAGGTGAAAGCCATGAAGAACGTAGTGTCTGTGACTGCCAATATCGAAGCTGGACCTCAGGAAGACAGGCAGGAGGCTCTGATGCTCTTCCCCTTCACGTCCACAGGCTGGACAAGGGACGAGTACGGCCCCCTCTGGATTCCTAAGAAGGATGCGACCGTCACTCTTACTGAAGACAACATTGCCCTCTATCGCCGCATCATCGACGTGTATGAGGACAACGACTTCGAAGAGAGGGGCGGAAAGTTCTATATCAACGGAGAGCAGACCGACAGCTATACCTTCAAGTATGATTACTATTTCATGATGGGAGACAACCGTCACAACTCCCTCGATTCACGCTACTGGGGCTTCGTCCCCGAGACTCATATAGTCGGCAAACCGTCGGTAATATGGTTCTCTGCGGACGCCAACAAGCCCTTCCCGAGCAATATTAGATGGAATAGGCTGTTAAAGATTGTTTTAAAGCAAAAATAATTTGCTTATTAAAAAATAATTCTTGATATTTGCAGCCCCCAAAAGCAGAAATATATAAAAATAGTATACTATGTCACGAGTTTGTCAAGTTACAGGAAAGACCAGAATGATTGGAAACAACGTTTCCCATTCAAGAAGGCGTGTAAAACGCGAATTCGCCCCCAATCTGAAGACTAAGAAGTTCTGGTCAGAGGAGGAGAATAGGTTCGTCACTCTTAAGGTGTCTTGCAGAGGCATGAAGACCATCTACAAGAACGGCCTCGCCGCAACCCTTAAGCGTTCACAGGAAAAAGGTTTAATCGACATCGTTTAAAATCACACAGGCCATGGCAAAGAAAGGTAACAGGGTACAGGTGATTCTGGAATGCACCGAGCAGAAAGAAAGCGGTGTTCCGGGTATCTCAAGATACGTAACCACCAAGAATAAAAAGAATACCACCGAGCGTCTGGAGCGCAAGAAATACAATCCTTATCTGAGGAAGGTAACCCTCCATCGCGAGATTAAGTAATTTATAAAATCCAAGAATTATGGCAAAGAAAGCAGTTGCAGGTTTCCGCGGTGACAAGCAGCAGAAAAATGTAGTAAAGTGCATCCGCATGGTCAAATCAGAGCGCACCGGTGCTTATGCTTTTGACGAGGATCTCGTTCCGACAGACAAGGTGAAAGAATTTTTCGCTAAGAAGTAATCTTTTACTGTGATACATCATAAAAGACGGCTGATTCAGCCGTCTTTTTTTGTATCTTAGCGGTAACTCTGCCGCAAAATGAAACTCGCACTCTGTCAGCTTGATTCGCGCTGGGAAGACCCGCAGTACAACCTCAGGTCTTTCAGTAAGGCCGTGGACAGCTATGTGGCCTTGCGCGGTGCGCCTGACCTGATAGTCTTCCCCGAGTTTTTCAATACTGCATACACTTTCAATCTGGATTATGCCGAGCCGGTCGGCGGTCCCACCCTGGAGGCCATGCTTGCAAAAGCTAAGCAGGCCGGCTGTGCCATTGCAGGCTCCCTGCTTGTCAAGGAAGGGGAGAAGGCCTTCAACAGGCTCTATTTCGTCACTGAGAAGGGCGAAGTATTCCATTATGACAAAAGACACGCATTCTCCTATTCTGGTGAGGACAAGGTCATCAGCTGCGGCCGTGGCAAGACCGTGGTGGCTTACCGCGGCTGGAACATAGCTCTGTCGGTATGCTACGACCTCCGCTTCCCGGTGTGGATGCGCAACGTGGGCAATGCCTACGACCTGATGCTGACAGTGGCTGCATGGCCGGCGTCAAGGGTGGCATACGCTACTATGATGGCACAGTCCAGGGCTGTCGAGAATATGTGCTACATGGCCTTCTGCAACCGTGTGGGCAGTGACCCCGCCTGTACATACGACGGCCGCTCGAACGTGTGGGATTATGGAGGAACGGCGCTTGGCAAAGAGCTGGAGATAGCCGGACACAGTTTCATAGAGGCCGAGATAGAGCGCCAGCCGCTGCTGGAATACCGCGACGGCTTCCCGATCTGGAAAGACAATGACAATTTCACAATAGAACTATGATAAAACGATTATTCATAGCATTGCTGGCCATTCTTGCGCTGGCCAGCTCATGCAAACCCAAGGAGGGTGATTATAAACTGAACATCTATGCCGTTTCTGACGTGCATGGCCGTTATTTCAGCCAGAGCTACACCGGAGGTGACGACCAGCAGTCTCTGTCAAATGTGTCAGCCTACCTGAAGGATGTCCGCAAGGCCGACCCTGACATCATATTCATCGACAACGGAGACAATCTGCAGGGTGACAATGCCGCATATTACTTCAATTATGTAGAAAAGGGAGTGCGTCACATATACCCCAGGATCATGGATTTCCTCAAGGCAGACGCAGTGATAGTGGGCAACCACGACATCGAACCGGGCCACCCCGTGTATGACCGCCTGAAAAAAGAATACAAGATGCCGCTTCTGGCGGCAAACGCTGTGTATGAGGACAGTGGCAAACCTTATTTCAAGGAATACACAATTCTCAAAAAGCACGGGCTCAAGGTGGCTGTCATCGGCATGATAACCCCCAGGATCAAGAGCTGGCTGCCTGAGGAGAAATACAAAGGCCTGGAGTTCCTCGAAGCTGAGAACTTCACTCAGAAGCTTGTGGACAAGGTCATCGCAAAGGAGAAGCCGGACGTTGTGATCCTTTCCATCCATGCCGGCACAGGCAACGGCAAGCTGGACGACACCGAGAATCCCGCTCTCTGGCTTGCAGAGAACCTCAGGGGAGTGGATCTTATCATCTCGGGCCATGACCATACCGCCGCTATGGAAGAGCCCGCAAATTTCCATCAGCAGACCATGCTGATGAACTCGGCTGACCGCACCAAGAACGTTGCCCATTGCGAGATAGATCTTACATATGATCACGGCAAGCTTGTCGACAGACATATCGGCTGTGAGATCATCCCCATGGCCGGCAAGCCCAGGGATGCCGAGTATGACGCTGCCTTCGCCTCCGATTTCGAGAAGGTAAAGAACTTCACCAACCGCAAGGTAGGCGAGCTGACTGCAGATATCGACTTGAACGATGTATTCGACGGGCCGAACGCCTATGTAAGCCTGCTCCATCAGGTGCAGCTCGACGTTTCGGGAGCGCAGCTGTCATTTGCAGCTCCGCTGGGCCGTACTGGCGTCATCAAGAGCGGCGATCTGCTCTACAACGATCTCTTCGCCATCTATCCTTTTGAAAACATGCTCTACAAAATCCGCCTGTCGGGAAGGCAGGTCAAAGATTACCTCGAGTTTGTATATGACCACTGGGTGAACCGCGTCGGACCGACATACAATTTCGATTCGGCAGCCGGCATCAATTACAAGGTGCATCGCGGAAATCCGAAAGGGGAGAGGGTGGAGATAGTATCGCTCGAGAACGGGGATCTCTTCGATCCGGATGAGGAGTATACTGTCGCCGTTACATCATACAGAGCAATGGGAGGCGGCAATCTGCTGACCGAAGGGGCCGGAGTTGACACGTCCGACGAGAGCAGCTATGTGCTGGATATCTACAGCGACATACGGGAGCTGATTTACAATCAGCTTGAAAAAAGCGGAAAACTGGAGCCTGTTATCAGAAACAATTGGTGTTTTGTGGAATAATAATTAGGAATTATTTTACTAAATTTGCCAAGGATATACTGGAGGTAATCCTATGGAACAAGCGTTTATCGAAGGACTTAACTCAAAGATAGAGACTCTGATTTCGATGTATGAAGCCTGCAAGTCGGACAATGCCCGTCTTGAGGCTGAGCTTGAAAGCTGTAAGGACAAGCTCCAGTCTAAAAACACTACAATAGAAGAATTAAAAACACAGATAGATCAACTAAAACTAAAGAACAAGAACTTACAACTGGTCGATGCCTTCAACATCTCTGCAAATGACCGTGCACGTGCCAAAAGGAGTGTCGAGAGAATTATACAGGAGATAGATAATTGTATTGAAATGCTGAACATGTGATGGAGAAACAGACAATAAATATTATCATCGGAGGGAGGAGCTACAAGTTTCAGGTAGCGCCTGAAAACGAATCCAAGGTGCGCGCCGCTGCCAAAAGGATCGAGACGAAAGTTTCGTCTTATCTTCAGAGATATGACAATAAAGACATGCAGGATATTCTGAGTATTGTGTTGCTGGATACGATGTCTGTCCTGATATCATTGGAAAACAAGGACGAGATCTCGGATGTGATGAATCAGCTGCGTGATCTTGATACGAAATTGGAAAAATACATCTCTAGCCGTTAGTTTTGCAACTTTGCCAAAATCAACATTTTTAAATTAAACGAGTCAACTCGGAAGCCAAAATCAGGCCTAGGTTACCTTTCGGGGGATTCCAATCGCGGGACGGAGGAAGATTGCGGCGCAATTCCGGAGCTCAAATCTTAATTATTTTAAGATTTTTGGACTTAATTACGCATGCTAACGGCTTTTTTTCAATAGCACATACGACCGGTTGTCATTTGAATATATTTTACAACCATATATTTTTATCAAATGACTACTGCAATCATAATAACCGCCATTGTGGCCGCCGCCGTCGGCATCCTGGCGTATATCCTCATCCATAAGATCCTGCTCAGGAATCGCGGTGAAGCCATCATCCGCGAGGCCGAAGCCAAGGGTGAGGCTATAAAGAAAGACAAGATATTCCAGGCCAAGGAGAAATTCATGCAGCTCAAGAGCGAGCATGAGACTTACATCAACGAGAAGAATCTCGCCATCCAGCAAGCTGAAAACAAGATCAAGCAGCGTGAGATGGCTCTCAACCAGCAGGCCAGCGAGCTTGGCCGCAAGCAGAAAGAGACCGATACTATCAAGGAGAATCTGAAGGTCCAGATGGACATCGTCACCAAAAAGGCAGAAGAGTATGACAAGCTCCGCGGTGAGGCTATCGTCAAGCTTGAAGAGGTTGCCAAGATGACTGCCGAAGAGGCCAAGGCACAGCTCGTCGAAACCATGAAGGCCGAAGCCAAGTCCGAGGCCCAGACCTACATAAACGATGTTATGGACAACGCAAGGCTCACCGCTACCAAGGAAGCCAAGCGTATCGTCATCAACACCATTCAGCGTATCGCCCCCGAGACTGCCATCGAGAATGCCGTTACTGTCTTCAATATTGAGAGTGACGAGATCAAGGGCCGTATCATCGGCCGTGAGGGCCGTAATATCCGCGCCCTCGAGTCGGCAGCAGGTGTCGAACTTGTTGTAGATGACACCCCCGAGGCTATCCTCATCTCCGCCTTCGATCCTGTCCGCCGCGAGGTGGCCCGTCTGGCACTGCACCAGCTTGTGACCGACGGCCGTATCCACCCGGCCCGTATCGAGGAGGTGGTTACCAAGGTAAAGAAGCAGCTTGAGGAAGAAATCCTCGAGACCGGAAAGCGTACCTGCATCGATCTCGGCGTCCACGGCCTCAACAGCGAACTCATCCGTCTCATCGGCCGTATGAAGTACCGCAGCTCTTATGGACAGAACCTGCTGCAGCACTCCCGTGAGGTTGCCAACCTCTGCGCCACCATGGCTGCAGAGCTCGGCCTTAACGTGAAGGCTGCCAAGAGGGCCGGTCTGCTCCACGATATCGGTAAGGTCTGCGAAGAGGAGCCTGAGCTTCCTCACGCTCTCATGGGTATGAAGATAGCTGAGAAGTACAAGGAAAAACCGGAGATCTGCAATGCCATCGGCGCCCACCACGAGGAGATAGAGATGGCTTCTCTCATCGCTCCCATAGTGATGGTTGGTGACGCCATTTCAGGTGCCCGTCCCGGTGCCCGCCGCGAGGTCATCGAGTCTTACATCCGCAGGCTGAAAGACATGGAGGGCATTGCTCTCGCTCATCCTGGTGTCACCAAGACCTACGCCATCCAGGCCGGCCGCGAGCTGCGCGTGATTGTTGGTGCAGAACAGGTGTCCGACGCTCAGTGCGAGGAGCTGTCAGCTTCTATTGCAAAGCAGATCCAGGAAGAGATGGTTTATCCAGGTCAGGTCAAGATTACTGTTATCCGCGAGACGCGTTCAGTCGCAATCGCCAAATAATATCATACTATGGACACCCCGAAGAAAGAAATCAACATCGAGCTGTCGCCTGAGATCGCTCAGGGTATCTACACCAACCTGGCCATCATTACCCATTCCCACAGCGAGTTTATCATGGACTACGTACAGATGATGCCCGGCGTCCCGAAGCCCAAGGTTGTCAGCCGCGTAATCATGGCTCCTGAGCACGCAAAGCGTCTGCTCAAGGCTCTCCAGGACAATATCGCCAAGTATGAACAGGAACACGGCGAGATCAAGCTCCCCAATATCCCTGCTCCTGTAGTTCCGCCCCTCGGTTTCACCGGAGAAGCATAGGCCATGGCAAAGGGCAAGACCAAGGCTGCAATAGCAAAGGCTTACAAGCCGGCGCCCGCCGATCTCTCTGAGGTGACCCTTCCGGAGAGTCTTACTCAGCTCACGGAAGTGATTGCCGAGAACACTCATGAGGTCTGGTCTGCAAACCGCATGGCTGAAGGATGGACCTGGGGCCCTGCCCGGGATGACGCCAGACTGAAACATCCGAATCTGCTCCCGTATTCAGAACTGTCCGAGGCCGACAAGGATTACGACAGGGCCACGGCGATGAATGCGATCAAGTTGATTGTAAAAATGGGATTTAAGATAGACAAACGATAATATGGGCAAGAACAAGAAGAACATGTCGCCGGACAGACTGGCCCGTCAGATATGGAAAGCAGTTTTGAAAAACTGGCTTTGGACGGTATGTATGTTAGTGGCAGTCCTGGCCCTGGTGTTCCTGTCAGACTCCGTCTCAGACAACTGGCTGAAGCTGATCAAGCTGCTGGTTCTGTCTTTGTGCGTGGCCAATGTGATAGCCGTCTGCAACAACCTTACGGACATCAACAGTCTGCTGCGCAAGGAGCACAGGATAACCTGGTGCCAGATATGGATCCTTATCGCCATAGGAGTCTGGATCGTCGGCGCCATACTGATAATCGACATCAGCAGCAACCAGCAGTTCACCATTCCTTTCGGTATCGCGGGCAGTGTGCTGGCCTGGATATTCCAGGACAAGATCAAAGGTGCAGCGGCTTTCATCCACTATCGCAAGCACAATCTGCTCAAAATCGGCGACTGGATCAAGGTGCCCAAGTCTGATGTGGACGGCGTGGTAAAGAAGGTGACTCTGACCAATGTCACTCTCTACAATTGGGACACCACTACCTCCACCATTCCCATAAATACCTTACAGTCAGAGCATTTTGTCAATCTGCAGAACATGTCTGACGGCAAGACTTACGGCCGTAACATGCAGGTTACATTCACTCTTGACGCCGAAAAGATAAGGCCTGTCACCGACAAGGAGCTCTCTGCCATCAAATCTGGAGAACACGACATAGCAAGATTCCTTCAGGAAGAAGATATCCGGCCGGGTGTCCTCAATGCCGAACTTTTCAGGCTCTATCTCTACCACTGGCTGCTCAATGACGAGCACGTATCCCAGCTGCCCAGACTGTTCGTCCATTGGACTGAACATAAGGACACCGGAATGGCCCTTGAGGTATACGCTTTCCTGACCGACAGCAACTGGTCTTGCTTCGAGTGGCAGAAGTCCCGTATCATCGAACATGTAATGACTTCGATGAACTGGTTTGACCTCAGGCTGTACCAGAGTCCTTCTGCTTACAATTTTGAGAATATGATGAAATGAAAGCAGCTGTAGTGAGGGAACGCCCCTTCGAGTTCATCAAGCGCAAGGGCAGCCAGGAGGCTTACCCGCAGCAGACTGTAGCCAACTGGTATATAGCCAGGGCCTATGTTCTGGACTTGCTGAAAGATGTTGCCTTCCAGCCGGGTATGCCCGGGCATCTCCATGTCGTGATCGACGGGGACAGCCCTCTGCTGCTGTCTGTCGTCCGCCAGCTGGCTCTGTCTTCCCATTTCCTGAATTTCGTCGAATATGACGATTTCGGGACAAGGGTATGCAGGAACAGGACGGTTATTACCGTCATCAGCGCCAGAGAAGCGGCAGACATATTATCGGAGCTCAACAAAGAGGAATACCTTTGCAATCTGCTGCAGATATGCAAGCATTCTGTTTTTGGCAAGGCGTACAACGAAGATTCTTATCTTGATCTGGATATAGAGATTGCAAGGGAGCAGAGCGACTCTGATGCAGTGATTGTTACTGAGGCCGGTGTCAATGCCTTCGTGGCCGGCAAGCCTGCAGATGAAATATTCTCGATCGATACGCGCAAGGCTTTGTATGCAAGCCATGCATATATGCTGGGAGGGGTTATAGACAATCTCCCGCATGAGGATATTTTCGGGGCAGGAAGATACAGTCAGGCCCTGGATACCTTCCGCTATCTGCTTTTCAACGATACGGAAGACCGTACGCTCATTACGCCCAAATGGGAGAGCAATCCTGTCGCCGTCCGCAACGGCATCTCCGACATTATGTGTACCGACTGCTTTGAGATCAGGGAGAAGGCAGTCGTTATGCAGTACCCTAAGGGTGGCAAGATCAGTGAAAAGGCCCGCAGGGCGATATGGGAGCAGAACAATTACGCTCTTTCGCTCAGTGAGCACAGCCGATGGGTCGTCGAGAAGCTGATAATGGGCTTCCGTCCTTACAGCATTGTTGAGCGTAACAAATACGAAACGGTCTTCGACAAGGAAAGGTCACAGTATAGTGGCCAACTGAAGAAGGATGCAGCAGACCCTGCACACCTTGATCTGTGCTCATACTGGGATCTGCGACGTACAGACCCTGACAATCTGAAATACGACAGTTTCCTTATGCTGGCCATTCCCCTTATTCTGGGGAAGGTCAGACAATAAGGTTAAATCTAGAACACTCTCAGGATACTGTTTCCTTTGCTGTCTTTTGTTCCTAGCGTGAATCCTATAGTAACTACGAATTCAGCCTGGCTGAGGGGTACTACGTATGCTACAGGATCTCCGAAACGGCTCTTGGTATTGCCGCCTGTTGATGACGTGGCTGTAGCAGTGGGACGGCAGATGTTGGCCTGTCCATAGAATGACTGGAGTCCGAAGCGGATATTCGCGTTGAAGATGGGGATACGTGAACTGATTTCCGCGCCGAGGAAGATGTCATGGCCGGACATGTGGGTCATCGGGATGAAGCTTGACACGTTGGGATACCATGCATATGTAGCCAGAAGGTTGACGTCGCCAAGGTTGTGCACTCCACCTCCGATACGGAACTCGCCGTTCAGGAAGAGAATGGTCAGAGCCGGGATCATGGAGATGTTCTTGTAATCCCCTCCTGAGACCTCTTTGCCGGGATATTTGATGTTCTGGTTCGGGTCTGTCTCTGTGAACAAAGTAGCTTTGACTACAGAGGTTGTGAGTCCGTCGAACAGACGCATCTTGGCGAGGCTGGCATCTCCGATACGCTGGAAATCTTTACCGAGCTCTGTCTGGCCGAAATAAGGAGCAGGTCTCTTGAGATAATAGTTCACTCCGAGACCCTGGAAACCTTCTATAGAATAGCTGTTGAGTTTCAGATGGTCCTTCTGGCCTTTTGTATACCAGAACCAGCCTTTGTATGCAGTTGAGAAGTCGTTGCTGCGGGTCAGCTTGATTCTGTAAGGGGTCTTGCTGGTCGGGATCTCGACAGTCGCCGGCGTCTTCACGTCGCTGACAAGGACGTCCTTGCCATTGGAAATGGTAATGTTGCATCCTTCAAGGTCAGAAGATACCAGCAGAGGATAGGTCTTGGGCAGTTCGAAATTGATGTCCTGCTCTTCTTTCACGAGGTCGGTGTCGACACCTTCCTCATGGGCGAAATAGCCGTCCTTCTCCATCCTGATGGTGTGGGAACCTTCGATAAGGACGAGCTTGAGAGGTGTTGTGCCCGCTTTTTCTCCGTCAACGATAACCTGGCAGTAGGGGGGATTCGATGTCAGGTTATAAGTAGAATACCTCTTCATCGAAATGTTCATGGTGAGCATTTCTTCTTCGTTCAAGGTGAAGGCATATTCTTCCTTCTCGGGGAGGAAGCTGGGCTTTTCGACTTTCAGCTTGTGGTTGCCAGCCTTGACTTTGACATTGTACAGAGGAATCTCGCCAACCTCCTTGCCGTCGATGAATACCTTAGCGCCTTTGGCGTTCTCGGCATCCTGTACCGTCAGCATACCGTTGATTGCAGGCAGAGCTACATTGAGCACCATCTTTTCGCCTTTGGCGATATTGATGCTCTCGGCGACCATCTTGAAGCCTTCTGACTCTATGCGGATCACATACTGTCCGGGCTGAAGGGGAATGATGTTGTCCTCATACAGCTCGTAATATGTTATGTTCTGGTCTACGTTGAAGCTGTTGATCAGGCTGGGGTGCAGATCGACCGGTCTGCCGCTGATGTCCATCTTGGGAACTGCGTCGAACACATAGCCTTCCTCAGGACTGATGTTGACCTGCAGCATTGCGAAGGAAGGGGTGAGGCTGATGGTGAAGTCCAGATCGTTTTCGGTAGATGCTGCCGTGACAACGATGGTGGTGTCTTTCTGTTCATAGCCGTTCTTTTCCAGGCGGATCTTGTGGCTTCCTTCCGGGAGGTAGAAATTCTCAGCGAGGACTCCGTTCTCCTGGTCGATATAGACTATAGACCTTGCAGGGTTCGACTGGATGTGCACTTTGCGTATTACGTCAGAGCGTTTTTCCTGAGTCACGAGAATGTATGCCGTGCGCTCTTTTCCCATCGATACCTCGACAACTCCCTGACGTTGTTCGCTGGACTGGTTGGCTTCTGCTTCGATGAACAACACGTCTGCTTCAGTCGAGGTCTTGATCCACTCCGGCTGGGCTGTAACTGTCCATGCTTTTCCTGCAGTTACATATATACTGTCTTTGCCTGAGCCTCCGGTGAATTTGACTTGCTCTTTTGACAGGTTGAGGTCTCCGAGCTTGCGTTTAGCCGAGTTGCACTGATTGATCAGCATGTTGGCTTTTGAAATCTGGTCTTTTGTTACACCGGGACTTTTCTTGGCGGCCTCAAGAGTTGTGATCGCCAGGTCGTACTGTTTTGTGGTGTAATACTCGACAGCTTCATTATAGCGCATGTCGAATGATTTCTGTGCATATGCTGCAATAGGCATAAGCAGCAGTGCTGCAATCAAAATACTGAGAAGTTTTTTCATTGTTGGTCGAGGTTAGTCTTTATGGTCTCCAGTTCTTCGTCGGGCTTTATTAAGAGGGCGTGATTGATGCATTCTACCGCATTGCGCGCCTCTGATTTGCTATGGGTCACCTTGTAGAGATTATAGGAGTCCATAGCATATCCTTTCCAGGCGTTGAACATAGAGTCAAGCTTGGCATTTATAGTGTTTCGTAGTTGTGCTACTGTAGCGTCTTTGTTGAACATTCCGATATGTTCGCTGCCGACAAAACGCTGTTTCAGGCGGTCCGAACTGTCGAGGGTGGCGATGGCTTCTTTAAGTATCGCAGTCTGGGCGTCTGTGGTCTCGATGAAATCGGGGGCGTTTTTCATAAGGTCCGCCTGGGCAATCAGGGAGTCTGCGCTGCTGATTATCTGTTCGTATGCTGCAGCTTCTGAGATAGCTGTGTTGGTGATTTTCTTGTCCTTGTTGCCGGACAAACTCAGTATGGCAACTGCCACAAGCAGCAGCGCGATTACTGAAATCGCTGTCCACAGCATAGCCTTTTTCTTCTTCTGAGAAGCTACGACGCGGCCTCCGACTGTGCCTTCTTCGGGGTTTGCAATGGCTTTGCGGATGTCTTCGATAAGGGGAGCACCGATAGGATACTGCTCAATCCTCCTCCAGTTGAAGTTTCCGAGCATCAGCTCCAGGTCTCCGGGCATGACGTCGCTGCCGTCGATTATATAGGGGATGATGGTGCCGCTATGCTTGTGGTTGAAAGCATAGGTAACCTCTCCGCGTGTGAATTTCGACTGGAATGAATTCTGGCTGGCCAGGAACAGGAACACTGTCGAGTCGTCTATAGCCTCGGCGAGAACCTGGGGGAAATTCTGTCCGGCTTCTATGCCTTTCTGGTCAATGAAGTAGGTCAGTCCGGCGTCAGTCAGCGCTGCGCAAATCTCCTGAGCGACCTTTATATCTTTTCTTGAGTAGCTAATAAAAACGTCGTAAACCGTCTTGCTCATCGGTAAAGCATTTTGCAATCAAGCAAAAATACAAAAAAACTCGGAAATAATAATATATCCCGGTCAGAATAAACTCACCTGGCCGCCTGCTTGTTCAGCAGATTGCAGTTGTCCAGAAAGTCATAGAACAACGTAGTCCAGATATTCACTGACTGGCCGTTCTCACGGTAGCCGAAACCATGGAAGCCCCTTGTGAAAGAGTGAACCTCCAAGGGCTGGCGTGTCTTGTTCCAGGCGTTGTAGAGAGCGGGCGTGTCGCCGAAACCGTTCGTCGAGGCTGCTTCGCCAGTGCTGGCGGCTATGAAGAGCGGCATCGGATCTTCGGGTACTTTATCTTCGAACCATGCGGGATAAATCATGCCCAGGAAGTCCGGACGGCTCATCTCGTCGTGGTCGAGCGCCACATGATAGACAATGTTTCCGCCTGCTGAGAAACCGATTATACCGATAGCTTTAGGGTTGAGGCGGTATTTCTCTGCATTCTTGCGGATATAGGTTATTGCGACGCGTGCGTCATCCCATGCCATTTTCCTGTCATAGCCCTGCTCTTCGGCGATCTTTGCGTGTTTCTCCGAGAGCTCGCGAAAACGTGCATCCCGTCCCTGGTTGCCGTATGAATGGTCGGCTATGTATTTAGCCTCCTCGTAATCTGCGCCTGAGTAAGCGATGCGGTATTTCAGGACAAAGGCAGCTATGCCGTGTGCGGCCAGCCATCTGGCAACGTTGGGGCCTTCCTGATGCCATGACAGAGCGGTGAAGCCGCCGCCGGGGCAGACCACTACGGCTGCGCCAGTCTCGGTGCCCCTGGCCGGGAGATATGCCCACAATTCGGGATCGACTACGTTCAGGATGCACTCTCCGACCTCGCCCGGATTCATAGGGGTGGTATATTCGAAGAGGAACTCCTGCTGCGTCCAGTTCTCACTGCCCGGTGCCTTGCCTTCGTATAGACGGATCTTCTCGGCCTGAGCGAAAGCGCTTGCGCAAATCAGCGCAAGCATAAATGAAACAAGTATCTTTTTCATGGTATGTTAAATCTTATTTTCCTAGGAGAAAGACGACTGGAACGTCGAGTCGCGACGCCCAGGAACCCTCGACGTGGGAGAGACCCGGGAATACTTTGCTGACATAATGGGCGTCATCCCATCCCGCTTCCCTGAACATCCTGTCGAGCCGGTCCTGATATTTTGGATACTGGGCGTCGAGGGTCTGGTCGCCGCGGTCCATGTATATCTTGCAGCTGTTGGGCTTGAGGTTCGCCTTGAGATAGTCGACATAGCACTGGTTCGCGGGATCGAGGAACTCCTGCTCAGCGTCATAGTTGGTGATATAGAGGACGGAGTGGGTGGACAGGCAGCCTGCACCGCCGAACACCTCGGGGTATTTGGCGACTGCATAGGAAGAGATGAGTCCGCCCATGCTGGAGCCCATATGGAAAGTATGGTCCCTGTCTTTGCGGGTCGAATATGCAGAATCTATGAATGGCTTCAGTTCTTCGACGAGGAACTTCAGGTAGTTGTTGCCCAGAAGTTCATTTTCGCCCATCCGCTTGCTGGCAGAATATTCCTTCAGTTCGGGGGTATAGAGATAGAACACATCCTGTGGAAAGTATTCCTGGCTCCTGGTGCGGAAAGAATTGGCTACGCCGACTACGATACAGTCCTGGATCTTACCCTCGGCAAGAAGGCCGCCGAAAACTTCGTCGACGCACCATTCCTGATGATTGAACATCTTCTCCGCATCAAACAGGTTCTGCCCGTCGCTCATATAGACGACGGCATATTTCTTAGCATTAGAATAGTCTTCCGGAAGCCACACGTACACGTTTCGTGGCGTGACGAGCCCCGATTTTGATTCGAAGGCCGGATAGAAATCCAGTTTGCCAACTGAAACCTTAGGCTTGTCTGGATTACCATCACCTATGGTACCGGCCGTTTCAACGCCGCCGTCACCCGGCATGCCTGTCTGCGCCGTTTTGCGGGTTGCAGAGCAGGATGCTGCCAGAGTGAACACAATGGCAAGGACCAACAGTCTTTTCATGACCTGTGCGTATTAATGGGTGGCTTCGTGGATCATGTCCAGCAGACCGTTCACGACGGCGCTCTGCGCATATCCCTGTTTGAAGCGGGAACCTAAAACTTCGAACACCTCTGCGCCGTATGATTCGTCATCCGGCATGTATCCGCCGCCGCGGGCGCCGAATCCATAGGCCACCGTAGTCATAATGGTGCGGGCATACGGAGACTTCTGCTTCAGTTCAACTGCGATCGGGTTGTACACCTCAGATGCGACGCCGCACACGGGAATGTCATCGAGCATGATCAGGCTGAGGCCGATTTCGACATCGGGGCCGTCTTCATACACGCCGGCATATCCTGCACGGCCGCCGCCGTTAAGTTGGCGCCTGCCCGGTACGGAAACAGTCTTGCGGGCGCATTTCAGGGTGACGTCGGTCTCGAAGCGGCGCATCATCATGATGACGTATTTCACCTCCTCGCCCAGGATCTGTCCATAACTTTGTATCATACGCTCCTGTTCGCCCAGCAGGCGCTGCACCTCGGGTTTGGTGCGGTCCAGTCCCTGGCCTCCCGGAGGCATCCTGTTCGAAATGTCCTCGCCACGGGCGGCATAGTCCGCAATGCGGATGTCACGCAGGTCGAAAGTCTGCTGGAAGTAAAGAGGGTTCTGGTCACCAGCCGCACCGGAAGCGAAGCTGGCCACGAAATCAGGACCATAGCGGCTCTCGATATAGGTCTCTGCCTCGCCCGGGAAGTCGGCGCTCACCTTGTCTGTATTGCCAGTGATAACAGCATGCATAGCGTAGTTGAAGTATGTTGCAATCGGTTTTCCGTCAAGACCCTCGAAGTAGATAACAGCCACAGTCTTGTCAGACTTGCCGTCATAGTCCGGTCCTTCCCACCAGGT
>JAFZKU010000230.1 GCA_017551785.1 Bacteroidales bacterium
ATCTTCAGCCTCTTCGGGAGTGACCGGCTTGCCAGCAATGCTGCCCTGCAGTGTGAAATCGTCGCTGCCACCTTCCAGCAGTTCCTTTCCATAGCGATATCCGACCCTTACAATGTACTCCTCGCGTGTGGCTGCATCCAAAGAGTCGTCTTCCATACATTTGACCAGCATCCTGGCCACCGGGACCTCATTGACGGGATCTTCAGTGAGCGAGACGCGGATTGTATCTCCGATGCCCTGCCTGAGCAGACTGCCGATGCCGACAGCAGATTTCATGCGGCCGCTGTCGCCGTTGCCTGCCTCGGTGACTCCGAGATGGAGAGGAAAGAGCATGCCCAGTTCGTCCTGCATCGCTTTGTAAAGCAGTTCGTAGGCCTCCACCATAACTTTGGTGTTGCTTGCCTTGAGGGAGAGGGTGAGGTTGTAGAAATCATTCTCCACGCAGACGCGCAGCCACTCCATTATTGCGTTGCACATTCCAAGCGGGGTGTCGCCCCAGATCGAGGTGATGCGTTCTCCCAGCGAACCGTGGTTCAGCCCAATGCGAAGCGCGGTGCCGTGGTCCTTGCAGACTTGGATGAGCTCCAGGAGCTTAGCCATAGCCACCTCATGGTCTTTCGAGAAATTGCCCGGGTTGATGCGAACCTTGTCGGCGATGCCGGCAGCGGCTGCCAGAGCTACCTCTGAGTTGAAATGCACGTCGGCCACCAGAGGGACGTCGATGCCTTCGCTGCGCAGCGCGTCGCGGATTTCACCGAGGGCGCGTACCTGTCTGAGACCCTGGGTGGTGAGGCGGACCATCTCGCAGCCTGCCGCCGCCAGAGCCTTGCACTGGGCCACGCTGGCAGTGACATCGAGGGTATCGGTGTTGCACATAGACTGCACAATTATCTTACCTGTGCCTATGCTCACGTTACCGGCCTTGCAAATTACTTTATCCATATCAGAACAGATGATAGAACAGGGTCAGGTTCACCAGTATGTTGCTGGGGGTAGCGATTACCCAGTATTCGTCGCTATACTTGTTCATGTGGTAGATGCTGCTGAGCGAGAACTGGTAGTCGCCTTCCAGCTGGAGCTCGAAGCGGCCGAATATAACCGCGAATCCTGCACCGCCAATGATGCCGTAGTCGAAACGGTTGTCATACTGGTCCCAGCTGTCGTTCTCCTTCAAGGTATTGATCCTGTATCCGGCATACGGGCCGACTCCGATGAGGAACCTGAAGCGTGAGAAGTCGAAATGGAAGTGAGACAGCATAGACAACTCGGCATAAGACACATGCTCGGACTCGAGATACTTGCTGTTGAAACCCCACTCTCCGTATTTTGCCGCCACCTGCAGGCCGAAATTCGGCATCATGTTCCACAGAGAGTTGTAGTATGTGTATACGAGTGAGATGTTCTTGTAGGTGTTGATACCCTTGGCGCCAATGTCAGGCTGCGCACGGAGGCCGTTCAGCTGGTAACTGCCGCGGATTCCCAGCATGCCGACTGGTTTGTAGGTGGACACTTCCTTGACGGTGGAATCCTGCATGAGAATAGAGAGGTCTTCATCGGTGAAAGGGTTGAACCCGTCTCCGTTCTGAGCAAATGCACAGAAAGAAATGAATGTCAGCAATATTATGGCAACCGTCTTTCTCATATTGCAAGGTCTTGTTCGATGTCGGTCTGCTCCGGCAGGTCGATTATCTCGGTTCCGTCAGGTTTCTTGAACATAATCACCTTCTCGGGCTGTTTCCTCTCAAGAAGGTTGCCGGAGTCGAAGATGCCGTTTCCGTTGCGGTCTTCGGTGATGCGGAATGTGTATTCTCCGGCTGCCAGATAGGGGAAATACAGCTGTGTGTCCTTGTCGACAGTGAACTTGCGGAACACATTCTTCTTGTCGGCCGAGACTAGCTCGATTATATATCGTGTGTCATGGATGCCGCTGATGTTCAGAGTGATGGATCCTGTCTTGTCAGTATTGGGGAGCTGTATGTCGATTTTGTTTTCCTTGTTCTTTCGGCCGTATATGTCGTGGAATGTGCCTTCAGGGTAGATTACCTCATATTTGTACCCCGTCTGATATTTCTGCGACGACTGCATGTGGTATACTTCAAACAGCGTGCTGTCCTTCTCGAACGTGAAGGCTATGGTGTCGTTCTGGTTCTTGGGATTGGTCGCCACGAACAGGATGGCCGAAGTGTCTATGGTCGCCAGAGGGTCGGGGAACGTGATTGTTATGCCGTCCTGCTCCACGTTTTCGTTCTTGCAGGTGTATGTCACGTTGATAAGAGTGTCCTCCTTGGCTTTGCTGGCCAGAGCCTTCTTCTGCTCGTCGTTGAGACTGACAGCGATGTCTTCCTTCGTCATGGCCAGGTTGCCCAGAGAGTCGGTCTTCATGTATTCAACCGTCAGAAGCAGAGAATCGGGCAGGGTGTAGGATGTGTTGATCCAGAAATCCATACTGTCCCTTTCTGGGGTGAAGTGAGTAGTGATGGCCGTGGAGTCGACTCCGAATATCTGGAAGGAGTTGAGTACGGTGTTACGGGCGTTGAAACGTATGAATCCTTTTTTCTGGTCGGTGCGTCCTTTGTTCTTTATGAACTGTCTGGAAGCAGTCTCCTTGAAAAGCAGCAGAGACAGCTGAGATTCCCTTTTCTGGCAGTCCAGAGTGTCCTTCATGTTGAAGGATTTCAGCTCATAGACAGAATCGCTGACGATGAGAGTCGGGGTGAACAGAGTGTCGTGGAAAGCTATGTAATCTTCGCCCTGCATATAAAGATTGTCTCTGTCTTCGTCGCTGTATGCGTAAATCTGGTAGGCTACGGGCTTGACATTTCTTATCACGAAGTAACCCCAGTCGTCAGTGCGGGTTGCGGCTGCAGGCAGAGACAGCATGCATGCCGAGTCGCTTAGGTCTTCGTAGAGAGCTACCAATGCGCCTTTGACGGGTGTGAGTTTCTCGCAGTCGAGTACAGTTCCGGTGAGGTACATCGAGTCGATCGTGTCGCCGGTCGAGAACACGTATGTGAACCTGGGCGCCATGTTGCCTTCGTTGTTGTCTGCGAGGGCGTTGTTGAAATCAATGGTGTAAGTGGTGTTCTCAGCGAGGGTATCTCTGAGGGTGACTACTATCGATTTGCCTTTTACTTTAGCGGTAGGAGAGTGTTTTGTGGGCGGGGAGAGATATATTCCCGAAGCTTCCTTCACTACAGTGTACTCGTCGTATGTCAGGGCTATCTTGACATCGGCAGTCGGCATGTTGCGGGTCCTGTCTGCGGGCTCTATCTTCAGCAGCACGGGAGGGATGGTGTCTTTAGGGCCTCCGCTGGGAGCAGCCTTGGTGTTGGCGCATGAGTGGGAGAACAGGCAGCATGCAACTGTCAGCACTATAAGCAATATGGCGGCGATGTTCCTATTCATCTTCAATGTTGGTTCTGAGCACGGTGTCGATGCCCCTGATATTCCTAAGACGCTCGATCAGGCGGTCAAGGTCTTCGGTGTTATGTACATAGAGGTCTATATATCCTTCGAACACTTCGTCGTGGGCTTCGATGACAATCTTGCGTATGTTGACCTCCAGCACCAGAGAGATTTCTTTTGTTATCTCGTTCAGGATACCGATGCGGTCGATGCCCCTGATCTTGATCTGGGTCAGATATGACATCATGAAATGCTTGCTCCATTTCACGGACACTATCCGGTCTCCGTTTGTGGCGGCGAAATCAGTAAATACCGGGCAGCTGGTCTTGTGGACAGTCACACTGCCGTCATTGTTGACTACTCCGACTACGTTGTCTCCAGGGATGGGACGGCAGCAGTCTGCAGTATGGAAAGATATTGTGCCTTTGTCGATGTCTTCTTCCAGCAGGTAATCCTTGCTCTTGTCGATTTTTCCATTGCTGGTCTGGGTAGAGAGCAGCTTGATGCCCCACATCTGTACGTCTCTCTTGCGGGCATTGCTCTTCAGGGCGTCATCCAGGTCTTCCAGGTCGATCAGGCCGATGCCGATGCGGTTGTACAGCTCCTCCTTGTTGTTCATCTTGTAGTAGCTGATAAGCTTGCGGATGACTCTGGCCTGCAAGATTATATTGCGCTCAGCCAGCTTCTTCTTGAGAATGCTGATGCCGGTGGCTATGTTGTCTTTGTTGATGCTCTTCATCGAGAGCAGAACCTGGTTGCGGGCCCGGGAAGTTACCAGGAAGTCCAGCCATTCCCTCTTCGGCTTGGCATTGTCGGATGTGATAATCTCTACCTGGTCGCCGTTGGCGAGCACTGTCGACAGAGACACTAGCTTCATGTTTACCTTGGCGGCGATGGCTTTGTTGCCGATAGCTGAGTGGATATAATATGCGAAATCGAGAGCTGTGGAGCCCTTCGGAATGCTGATGGACTCACCTTCAGGGGTGAAAGCGAACATCTCGCCGGCAGTCAGCTCTTCGTGGAAATTGTCGAGGAACTGAAGTGCATTGGCGTCAGGATTGTCGAGGATGTCTTTTACTCCTTTTATCCATGTATCGATGTCTCGTTCCTGTTCGTATGCGTCTGTGGGGTGGGACTGCTTATAAGTCCAGTGAGCCGCCACGCCGCTTTCGGCGATGGCGTTCATCCTTTCGGAGCGGATCTGCACCTCGATCCATGTGCCTTCGGATATAATGGTGAGGTGAAGGGCTTCGTAACCGTTCAGTTTCGGAGAACTTACCCAGTCGCGGGTCCTTTCCGGTTTATAGCGGTACTTGCTTGTAATCAGGGAGAATATATGCCAGCACTGATCCCTTTCCGTGGCTTCAACATCCGTCCTTGGTTCAAAGATGATTCTTACCGCGTAGATGTCGAAGATCTCGTCGAACGGTATGTCCTTGGTGGTCATCTTCTTCCAGATGGAGTAGGGGGTCTTCATCCTCTTGATGATGTGGAATTTGAATCCAGCGTCAGTCAGGAGTTTCTCCACAGGGGCTATGAAGTTGTCGATGATAGGACCTTTCTCCAGGGTGGCCTTGGCAAGCATCTTCTCGATATCCTCGTAGGCCTGGGCTTCCTTGTTCTTGAGCCAGATGTTCTCCATCTCGCTCTTGATGTTGTTAAGGCCGAGCCTGTGGGCCAGAGGTATGAAGATATACATGGTCTCGCTGAGAATCTTCTCTCTCTTGTACGCGGGCATGTATTCGATGGTGCGCATGTTGTGAAGACGGTCGGCCAGTTTGATGAGCACGATGCGTGCGTCGTCGTTCAGGGTAAGCAGGATGCGCTTGAAATTGTCGGCTTGCTGGGAACGTTCCTCCATCATGACGCCCTTGTCGCTGTCGAGAGCCGTCTTGATCTTGGTAAGACCGTCGACCAGCAGGGCTATACGGTCCGAGAACTGGCTGCGGATGTCCTCTACGGTGTAGTCGGTATCTTCGACAACATCATGAAGCAGCGCCGCACAGATTGACTTGCAGCCCAGGCCGATTTCCTGAACCACTATCCTGGCCACTGCGATGGGATGTATGATGTAAGGCTCTCCGGAGCGTCTGCGGACGCCATAATGAGCTTTGTTGGCAAAATCGAAAGCCTTCAGCACCATCTCATACTGCTCCTGGTCGGCGCAACGTTTGAGGCTGGCTATGCGCAGAGGCTCAAATTCTCTCTGTATCAGATCCTTGTCTTCCTGTGTAAATTCGTCAACTTTCATCGTCTTTTGTCAATAGAAGGATCGTATTCATATACGTGCTGGTAGGCATAGCTCAGGTCGACCCCGAAGAGAATGTCGAACCAGCAGAAATTGAGCCACATCATATAGAGGGGGATGGCGGCGATGGCTCCGTACACTGCATTGAGCCTTGTCACCACGATCTGTGTTTCAAGATAGAGATATTGTATCACCACAAATCCCAGGGCAGATACCAGAGCCGCCCTGAAGCAAGCTCCGTATTTGCATTTGGCGTGAGGGATGAATTTGTACATCGCCGAGATGATGAGAACGGACATGCCGTAGAAAATTACCCAGTAGAGGTATGATGATACGAAGTTGACCAGCTTCGAACCTCCGAGTATGCCGATGAACCTGGTGAAGTATGTAACTCCGTAGAAGAACATCACCAGTACGAAAGGGGAGATGATCAGTATACCTACCGACACCAGGAAGCGGCGGAGCAGATTTGCAGACTTGCCAACGTCCCAGATGCGGTTGAAAGCGTTTTCGACGCAGAACATCATCCATAGAACCAGCCATGCAAAGGTGAGGGTGCTGACCCATCCGAAACCTCCGCCGGACGACAGTCCGACTATGTTGTTGGCCCAGTTGAGCACCATTTCGCCCATCTCGGTGTTGTTGACGAACAGTTTAGAGATTATTTCGGTCATCAGCTCGTGGAGCCCGAAATTGCTGGCGATGAGAAGAATCACAGCCAGCAGCGGCACGGTGGCCATGGTGGTGAAGAAACTCAGGGCCACGGCTTCACGGCCGCATCGCAGCGACTGGAAGTGGCGGTGTGTGATAAGGATGATCTTGAGGTGTTTGTAAAGCCTGCTGCGTTTCGGACTCAGGCCGGCAAGGTCAATATTCCATATTCCTTCGCCCAAAAAGTGGGAGACGGTCCTAGTTATAGCCTTTACCCTTGTTACAAAACTCATGCTTGCGGCTCTACCAATGCCCGAAGCTGCTCTTCGGTAATTATCTGTGTGCCGAGTTTCTCGGCCTTCTTAATCTTTTCCGCACCGGGGGCTTCACCGGCCACCAGATATGTGGTGTGCCCGCTCACCGACGATGTGGTTTTCCCGCCGTGGCTCTCGATCAGCTGCTTGATTTCGTCCCTGGGAACTGAGAAAACACCGGAAACCACAAAGATACTGCCTGAAAGCGTATCTGATACCTTTTTTGTGGTTTCTTGCTCAAATTTCAGCCCTGCTGCGCGAAGTTTTTCAATCTGCTCAAGGTTTATGGGGTCGGCAAACCACTTGATTATCGAGTCTGCCATTATGTCTCCGACCTCATCTATCTGGACAAGGGTGTCCCTGTCGGCAGCCCTGATGGCGTCAATGCTGCCGAAGCGTGCAGTCAGAAGTTTGGCGTTGGCTTCTCCCACATGCCTGATGCCCAGGGCGTAGAAAACCCTGTTGAAGGGCACTGACTTGGACTTTTCCAGGCTGGCAAGAAGGTTGTCGGCTGATTTGTCCTTCCATCCGTCAAGGGTGAGCAGTTGCTCTCTGGTCAGCGAATACAGGTCGCTAAGGTGGCGGATGTAACCTTTCTGATACAACTGGTCTATAGTCGCATCACCGGCCAGGATGTCCATAGCCTTGCGGGAGATGAAATGGACGAATCCCGATTTGATCTGCACGGGGCAGGCGTTGGAATTGGGGCAGTAATGCTTTGCCTGGCCTTCATCCCTGACAAGCTCGGCGCCGCAGTCAGGGCAGTATTTGGGAAAATCCGGAACTACTGCATCTGCAGGGCGCTTCGACAGCTCAACCTCGGTGATCTTGGGGATTATTTCGCCGCCTTTCTCTACATAGACATAGTCGCCGACGCGGATGTCCAGCAGGTCCATCTGGTCTTTGTTGTGGAGGGAGGCGCGTTTAACTATGGTGCCGGACAGCGGGACGGGGTCGAGGTTGGCCACAGGAGTGATGGCTCCGGTGCGGCCGACCTGGTAGTCGATGCTCAGCAGCTTCGTGAGCGCTCTGTCGGGTTTGAACTTGTATGCAGTAGCCCAGCGGGGCGATTTGGCAGTATAACCGAGCTTGCGCTGCAGGTCGAGACGGTTCACCTTTATCACGATGCCGTCTATGGCGAAGGGCAGATTCCTGCGCGCTTCATCCCAATAGTCTATGTAGCGGTTGACTTCTTCGATGCTGTCTACGACTTTGGAGTGCTCCGATACCGGGAGACCCCATGACTTTGCAGCGGCTATAGCCTCGGAATGGGTGGAGAAGGGGAGGTTCTCGCCGAGCATGTGGTAAAGCACGCAGGCCAGACCTCTCGAAGCCACTTCGCTGCTGTCCTGGAGCTTCAGAGAGCCTGAAGCAGCGTTGCGGGGGTTGGCGAAAGGCCGCTCGTCAATCTCGTCCCTTTCGGCATTGAGGCGGTTGAAGGCCTCGAAGGGCATATATATCTCGCCGCGGATTTCGAATTCATCGGGCCAGGAGTCGCCTGTCAGCTTTTGCGGGATAGATGATATTGTGAGCACGTTGGCCGTCACGTCGTCACCTTTTACTCCGTCACCACGGGTCACGGCGTATGCCAGCGAGCCGTTCTTGTATGTCAGGCAGATGGCTGTGCCGTCAAACTTCAGCTCGCAGCTGTAGCTGCACGGCTCCATGATGGTCTTTGCTATGCGGTCGCTGAATTCAGTGAGTTCCTCGCGGCTGTAGGTATTGCCCAGCGAGAGCATGGGATACTTGTGGGTGCGGGTTGCGAACTCGAAAGGCTTGCCTTCCCCTGCATCCTGGTCAGGGGCCTGGGCTATATCGCTGCCCACTTTCTGTGTAGGAGAGTCGGGGGAAGCGAACTCAGGGAATTTCTTCTCGAGGGCCGCCAGCTCCTGCAGCATTATGTCGAATTCAAAGTCGGAGATGACAGGGGCGTTCAGGACATAATAATTGTAGTTGTGTCCGTCTATTTCCTTGCGGAGCTGCTCAATCCGCGCCCTGGCTTCTGTTTTTGTAATTTTCGACATGGCAATGTTGCAAAGATAGTCCTTTTTTTCTTACTTTTGGCCCCGTTATTCGCAAGGAAACAAATTAATAATCATTAATAAATTATCATGAAAGACTCTATTATTATTCTCACAGGCGGTGGTCCCGCTCCCGGAATGAACACTGTTGTTGGTACAATCACACAAGCTTTCATAGCTCGCGGTTACAGAGTTATCGGCTTGCATGGAGGTTATGAGGGACTGTTCCGTCATGACGCCGAGATCGAAGACCTTGATTTCAAGAAGGCTGACAACATCTTCAACAGAGGCGGATCTTACCTCCGCATGAGCCGTTTCAAACCGACTCAGGAAGATTTCGACCAGAATTTTAATCTGAAGCTCTTTCAGGACAACAATATCAAGCTTCTGGTGACTGTCGGCGGTGACGACACTGCTTCAACAGCCAACAGGATCGCCAAGTTCCTCGTTTCTAAGAACTATCCTATTAAGAACATCCACGTTCCCAAGACTATCGACAACGACCTTCCTCTTCCGGCGAACACCCCGACCTTCGGTTTCAACTCTGCCAAGGCTGAGGGCGCACACGTTGCAACTACCGTATACGAGGATGCCCGCACTTCAGGCAACTGGTTCATCGTCAGCCTTATGGGCCGCAGCGCAGGTCACCTTGCCCTCCATGTGGGCGCAAGCTGCCACTACCCGATGATCATCATCCCCGAGATGTTCAACAAGACCCAGATCACTGTCGACAAGATCGTCAACCTCGGCGTTTCTGCAATCCTCAAACGCAAGGTCCTCGGCATCCGTTACGGCGGTATCGTGGTTTCAGAAGGTGTGTTCCACGAGCTTGACGACGAGCAGCTCAAGTCTACCGGCATCAAGTTCACCTACGACGAGCACGGCCACCCCGAGCTTGGCAAGATCAGCAAAGCCCAGCTCTTCAGCGAGCTCATCGAGATGAAGATGAAAGAACTCGGCATCAAGGTCAAGACCCGTCCCATCGAGATCGGTTACGACATCCGCTGCCAGACCCCTATAGCATACGACCTCATGTACTGCTCACAGCTCGGCTGCGGCGTTTACGACTTGTTCTCACGCGGCGAGACCGGATGTATGGTATATGTAGACACTACCGGAAAGGTTACTCCTCTGTATTTGAAAGACCTCCAGGATCCTCAGACCGGCAAGATTCCGCCTCGCAGGGTTGACATCGAAGGCGACATGGCCAAGGGTATCTACAACCACATCGCACAGTACATCACCGAGGCTGACTATGAGGCTGCCCGTCAGTATGTAAAGAATCCTGAGGATTACGATTTCTTCAAGATCCTCAACTGGCCGTCATTCTGATAGAAGGACTACATAATCAAAAGGTTCCAGGATCAGAGGCTCCTCGAATTCCGGAACCCTTTCAGAACCGAAATAATCATAAGCATCCTGCGGGATGCTTATTTTTATATGCATGCGGCTGTCCGAGAAGTTGGCGGCGACGAGGGCTGTGCGGCCTTCATATCCGCGCATGAAGGTGAATACGCGCTGGGCGTCGAAATGCCCGCAAGAAGGGTTGGCATACATCAGGTCGTAAGTGCCGCCTTTCGTGAAAATGTCGCTGGTTGCAAGGGCTGTCAGGGCGTGATACCGTTCATGGATGACCTCGCGTATCTCGGGAGGGTTGTCATAATAAGTGAGGGCGCAGTAGTCGAAGATGGACGTACGGCCGTCGCGTCCGCTGAAACCTTCGCAGGCCATGCCGCGCTCGCCGTACTCCTGACCGCAGTAAATCATGAAAGGAGCCTTGTTGAACAGCATGGACACCGCCAGCGGGGCGAAACCTTTCCGCCCGTCTGAGAGGAAATACTCGGAAGCGATGCGCTGTTCGTCGTGGTTCTCGAGGAAATTCAGCATCTTTGGCTGCAGCTTTCCGAGGAACTGCCATTCGTCGGTAAGCCAGTATGCGGGCTCGCGGTTGGTGCTGATGGCCTTCAGGGCGTCGTAGAAGCCCGTTTTGTCATACAGATAGTCGAATCCTGCGTCAGAATACTTTATGTAGTTTTTCTTGTCATATACTTCTGCGATGAAGAATGTGCCAGGGTATTCACGACGGACATTCCTGATGGCCCATTCGAAAAACTCCGCCGTTACAAGCTCCACCATGTCGCACCTGAAGCCGTCTACTCCCATACCGGCCCAGTAGAGCAGGATGTCCAGCATCTTGTCCCAGGTCATGCGGTAGTTGTAGTTCAGCTTGATGGTGTCGTACCAGTCTGTAATGCCCGGATGCCGCGAGAAACAGTCGTTGCCTGTAGCCAGGGCGGGATCTTCTTTGTAGAGGTCGTGACCGGCAATGTTGTACGGCAGCTCGAGAGGACCGTCGAGAGGGAAGAAGTTGGCCTGTGTGAAATCGTTCTTTGTCGAATGGTAGCTGCGGGCTACATGATTGGGAATGAAATCTATAACCACCTTTAGTCCGGCGTCGTGGGTGCGCTTTATCAGCGCCTTGAACTCTTCCAGCCTGTGGGGGATGTCGACCGCCAGCTCCGGAGCTACATCGTAATAATCCCTGACTGCATACGGGCTGCCGGCCTTTCCTTTTACTATGGCCGGACAGTCGGCGGGAAATCCTTCGAACGATGTGGCGGTAGAGTGGGCGAGGATGCCTGTATACCATATGGCCCCGAGCGACAAATCGTCTTTAATCTGTTTCAGATAGTCAGATGTAATGTCGTTGAACTTGCCGCTGCCATTGGCAGAATAGTCACCTCCCGGAGTCCATTCCCGTTCTCCAAATACCCTGACGAACAGCTGATAAAGTATGAATTTGTCCATAGACATCAGAAAGGATAACCCACACCGAAGTGGAGGGTGAAGCCGTCCCGTCTGAACCATTGGCCAGGTCCGCGCCATGCCTGGACGGCAGGGTCGTACTCCTTGATACCCATATCAAGCCTTATCACAAGCATCTGCAGGTCGAACCTCAGGCCGAAACCCCAACTCAGCGCACTGGACTTGAGCAGCTTGTCCCAGGTCAGGATGGCATTTTCGTTGTCGACAGTCTTTTTGTCGTATGAGTAATGAGGAAGCTCCCAGATGTTTCCGGCATCTACGAACAAAGCTCCCTTAACTATGCTGTATATAGGAAAACGCAATTCGAGATTGGCTTCCAGACGCAGGTCGCCGGTCTGGTTGGCGATGGCGAATGCGGAGTCCAGAGGGGCCATGCCGGGGCCGACGGTGCGGGACTGCCATCCTCTCAAGCTGTTGGCGCCTCCTGCGTAGAAGCGTTGCTCGAGGGGCAGGGCGCTTGAGTTGCCATAGGCATAGCCAAGTCCGCCGGCTATCCTTGCGGCCAGAGACAGGTCGGGAGAATTGCCGAAGAATGTGGTCCTGACCAGTTGCAGCTCGCCGCGTGCATACTGGGCATACGGCACGTCGAGGATGAGGCTCTGGCCTGCGCTGTTCTGCTTCATCAGCGGGTCGAACATGTTCAGCATGTTGCCTGCCACGTTACCTGAGAACCTGACGTAGAAATAACTCTCCTTGGGATTGGTTGAAGTGTTTGTGGTGTAGTATGCATTGATACCTCCTCCGATGTCGACATGGGTCATGTAGCTATACTGCAGATAGCTACTGCTAAGACTCTTGAAGAAAGTCGAATCCATGTCGTAAACATTCACCACATTGGCCCTGAGAGGCGTCCATTCGATCGAGAGATTTGGGGTGATGTTGAAGCTGTATCCATATGAGGAGGCGATGATGCTTCTGTCGTATTCAGGACGTTTCTGGTGGTTGTATGAGAGGGCTATGTTGGTGCGGGGCAGGACGGGGCCTTTGAAAAGCCTCGGAGGAGCTCCGACAAAGTGGGGTATAGAAAGGGATGAAGCCAGGGAGAACTCGTTTGTGTAGGCAGGAGTGTTGAACATGAACTGCCAGTTGCCACCGACTGCCATGGTGAAATACTCGCCGCCTCCGAACAGATTTTTGTGACTGTACGAAACCGAAGGGTTGACGCCGAACAGGCCGGTTGAGTTGACGGATCCCTGAAGGTCGAAACCGATGTTCTGAAGCTTTGAGGGAGACAGCAGTATCTGACAGTCGACGGTGGATGAATCTCTGGGAGTCATCTCGATGTTAACTGTGCTGAACAGCCTGTTGCTTGTAAAACGGCTGTATGTATTGTTGATTGTCGTCTCGCTGTAAGGAGTGTTGGGCTGGATAAGGTTGAGATATTGCAGGAACTTGCTCTTTACCTTCAGGTTGCCCTGCGGCACGACGGCTACGGTGCCTATGTTATATTGGGTGTGGGGTCTCGCTGCTGAAGGAGTCTCGTTGCGGGTATAGTCCCTCAGTTCAACCGAGAGGAGGGCACTGTCGGGAGTCGCAGTGGTGTCGGCGAAAAAGAAGAAATAGTTCTTGCTGAAACTGTAATAACCGTTGTCGCGGTATAGAGAAGCGAGACGCTGAGACTCGCGCTCAAGGACTGACTCTGCAAGCTTTTCTCCTTCCTTCAGAAGAGATTTTGACTGCCCGTTCGCATAGATGGCTTCCATGACGCTGTCGGCTACGCTGTATGAAATCTGTTTCATCGGGAACAGCTTGCCGAGGGTCAGGTTATATGTGACATTGGCTTTCTTGCCGTCATATTTTGTGACAGCTTCAGCCTTGGAGTCGTAATAACCGAGATACTCGAGCCTTTGGAGTATGGCATCGATGCTTGTGTCCAGAAGGGTGGAATCGAATATGACCGGCTCAGCCTTCAGCACGCTGAAACCGATGCCGGCAGATTTGGCGGGAGCCTGAGCCAGATATTTGTTCAGCTCGGAAGTCTTGACATCTTTGGTGTCTTTGAAATTTGTCGCATTCTTGACCACTATCTTGCTCTTTGCCAGATAGTGCTGACCTTCAGGCACCATGGATGCAAATCGCGAGGATGCGCATGATGATATGCCGGCGATTGCCGCTGCAGCTGCCAATAGCAGAAATGTGGTCCTGAATAGCTTCATTGATACAAATATAGATAATTAATTCTTATTTTTGTGTAGTACTAAAGCCGCTATGACCAATTCTGAAATCAGATACGTCCGCTCTCTGAAGGACAAGAAAACCCGCGCAGAGGCGGGAGAATTCGTGGTCGAGTCTGAAAAACTGGTGCTTGAAGCCATCGCATCCAGCTTCGAGGTGAGACTCATCTGTTACTGCGGGGACAATGTCGACAGAAGAATCGTAAGCCATCCTGCAGCCCAGACCGTGGACCCAAAAACCATGGAACGCATCAGCCTGCTGGCCAGTCCATCTCCGGCTCTGGCCGTAGTGGGCATGCCGGCTGCAGCTACGGCAGGGGATATAGCCACGCTTGCAGCAGATCCCGATGCGCTGTGCCTGGCCCTTGACGGCGTCAGAGACCCCGGCAATCTTGGAACTATCGTGCGCATAGCGGACTGGTTCGGTATAGATGCAGTACTGGCTTCGCCTGATACTGTGGAACTTTTCAATCCGAAGACCATACAGTCCACCATGGGCTCGATCTTCCGTAAAAAAGTGATTTATTGCGACCTCACCGAAGCCGCCAGAGCGTTCTCGGCGGCCGGTGCTGCTGTCTACGGCACTTTCCTCGACGGTGAGAACATCTACGGCCAGAAGCTGGAGCGCCATGCTCTGGTGGTGATGGGCTCGGAATCTTTCGGCATCAGAGACTATCTGTCCGGCTCGGTGACGAAGAGGCTTTTCATTCCGCCATATCCGGCAGGAGGGACGGGCTGTGAATCCCTCAATGTTTCAGCGGCAACGGCTGTGGTGTGCAGCGAATTCAGAAGAAATTACTAACTTAGAGTGTTTATCATCATATTGAGATATGGCAGATCTGGATTTCAGCAGGGTAAACAAATATAACTTGCTTTATGAGTTAACGTACAAATACCTCCATTTTGTACATAATTACGTCTATTACAGGCAATATCGTGTCAACGGAAGGGAGAATCTCCCCAAAGATGAGGGCTATCTGGTAATATCAAATCACCAGAACAGCCTAAATGACGCCCTGGGCATCCTGTTCGCTACCGGCAGGAAGCATCCGGTGTTCATTGCACGTGCCGACATTTTCAAGAAACCCACTATAGGGAAACTTTTGCGCTGGCTGAAGATGATGCCGGCCTACCGTGTCAGAGACGGCGTGGATGAGCTCGGCAAGAACGAGGAGATATTCCGCCAGGCTGCGAGGGTTATAACGGAAGGGGACCCCATAGTGCTGTTCCCCGAGGCTCTGCACCAGAACGGACGATATCTGGGCACTTTCAAGAAAGGCTTCGCCAGGATAGCATTCGAGACCGTCGAGCAGACAGACTTCAAGATGAAGATGAAGATAGTCCCGATGGCCAACAACTATTCGGACTATTTCCGCTTCCAGAGCAAACTCAACATGAACATCGGCGAGCCGTTCGAGTTCACCGAGTTGTATGATGTATATAAGGAACATCCCGAACGTGCAAGATATCTGCTTGCACAGAAGGCTCATGACGCCGTCGAGAAGCTTATGGTGAACCTCGACGACATCCCCAACTATGAGGCTCTGGAAACGCTCTGCACGGTATACAGGAAAAATTATATAAAGGACAACAAGATCCGCCCGGCCGGCAGCATCACAAGTGAGACCAAGGCTGACCAGGCCATCGCCAACAGGCTTAGGGACTGCCGCAACAACGAGGCTGACCGATATGCCGACCTGGTGGCGAAGGCCAAAGAATACGGCGACCTGCTGAAAGACCTGAAGCTGAGGGACTGGATATTCACCAAGAGGCGTCACCCCATCATAGGTATAATCGTCAGGACCATACTGTGGATGCTTTTCATACCTGTATGGTTAGTGTGCACCCTGCTCAACCTGATACCGTTCTTTAGCGGCTTCATCTTCACCAAGAAGGTGAAAGACAAGCTGCTGCACCCTTCATTCCACTTCGCAGTCGGCACTCTTGTAACTGGGCCCGTATGGTATCTCATAGTAGCCGTGGTGGCTGCTCTGGTCACACATACATGGTGGATTGCCCTGGTGGCTCTGATATTGCTTCCGTTTACGCTGATCATATTCTCCCGCGCCACAGGATCGCTGAAGAAGTTGGTGAACCGCTTCCGCCGCTCCGCTTTCGTCGCCAAAAAGGACAGACGCTTCTTCAGAGCGCTTGATCTCAGGGAGCAGCTGGTATCTGACATGGATAATATTATGAAGAATAAATAATTGTTTTCACATGGAAAGAAAAATCGTCATAATGGATCACCCGCTGATCCAGCACAAACTCTCAGTATTGAGAGATGAAGAGACCGGAACATACAAATTCAGGGCTCTGGTCAATGAAATCGCAACCCTTATGACATACGAGGCAACCCGTTATCTGCCCCTGGAAGATATCGAGGTGAAGACTCCATGCGGCATAGCCAAATGCAAGAAGATCTCTGGCAAGACGCTTGCTTTCGTTCCCATCCTGAGGGCTGGTACCGGCATGCTGGACGGTGTGCTGCAGCTGATTCCTACCGCAAAAGTGGGACATATCGGTCTTTATCGAGACGAGACTACCCTTAATCCTGTTGAATACTATTGCAAGCTGCCGGCAGACATCGAGTCCAGGGATGTTTTCGTGCTGGATCCTATGCTGGCCACAGGAGGTTCGGCAGTCAATGCGATCTCTCAGATCAAGCTGCGCAAGCCGAAATCAATCAAGTTCCTCTGCATCATCGCAGCTCCGGAAGGTATGGAAGTGCTGAAGAACGCTCATCCGGACGTCGATATCTTCTGTGCCCATGTAGATGACCACCTCAATGAGAAGGGTTATATAGTACCCGGCCTCGGTGATGCCGGTGACCGTATTTTCGGAACCAAATAACACTTGTAACACACAATGGCTACCTTTCTGTGGAGCGATATCGTATTCGGCCCTATTCATAGCCGCAGGGTAGGGACTTCCCTCGGGATCAACCTGCTGCCGGTGAATGGAAAACTGTGCTCCTTCGACTGCATTTACTGCGAATGCGGAGCCATGTCTTCCGGTGCACCCAGGAAGGACCGCAAGATGCCCACTCTGGCTCAGGTGTCTGATGCGATGTCCCGCAGATTCAAGGAATTGCATGACGAAGGGGTGAAGGTCGACTCCATCTCCTTTACCGGCAACGGCGAGCCCACTCTCAACAAGGATTTTCCCGAGATAATCGACAAGACCGTCGAACTCAGGGACAAATACTTCCCGTCTGCGGTCATCAGCGTGTTCTCGAACTCGACCACACTTGAAAAACGCGGTGTTTTTGAAGCTCTGATGAAGGTAGACAACCGCATTATGAAGGTGGACTGCAGCGACGAGCAACTGCTCAATGTCATCAACAAGCCTTCCGGCACTTACCGGCTTGAGCGTGTCCTGAAGAATCTGGAACGTTTCAACGGGGATTTCATCCTTCAGACCATGTTCTTCAAAGGTTCTGTAGACGGCTGTGAATTCGACCTTACATCGCCCGCACTGGTGGCAGGATGGAGCGACATAGTGCGCCGTCTGCGTCCAGCCAAGGTCATGGCATATTCTCTCGACCGCGATACTCCGGTGGCTGGCCTGATGAAGATTCCGAAAGAAAGGCTGCAAGAGGTTACAGCTCCTTTGCGGGATGAGGGTTTTGAAATTGAGATTTTTTGAAAAATCTAGTAATCAATCTAATAAATACTGTTATATGAACGAATCAAAGAACATGTCAAGGCGCAGCTTCCTCGGCAGCGCGGCGCTTCTTTCAGGGGCTGCTATAGTCGGTCCTTCGCTCATCAGGATGAATGACCTGAGTGCGGCTGAGCCCAAGAAGAAAGACAAATTCAACGGTCTTGTCTTCCCGGACGGCAAGCCTAATTCAAAGTTTGCAGGTGTTCAGATCGGCAACATCACCAACAGCTTCCGCAACATCAACACCCTCGATGATTTCGTAGCTGCATGTGTTGCCGCCAATGTCAGCTCGGTTGAGCTCAGGAATATGGGCCAGTTCGAGTCTATTATCGGCGGTCCCGCAAATCCCAATCAGGTGAGACCTATGTGGGAGATGGTAAATACCCCCAGGCCGGCTGGTCCTCAGGGCGCGCCGCAGGGCGGAGCTCCTCAGGGTCCTCCTCAGGGTGGTGGCCGTCAGATGACTCCTGAGCAGGAGAAGTACAACAAAGAGCTCGCAGAGTTCCGTAAATCTCCGGCAGCCATCGAGGGATGGAGAGAGCTTGGCAAGAAGCTGCGTGCTGCAGGTATCAACGTCCATCTTCTCAAATTCGAAGCAGGCGATACCGATGAGTTGCTCGATTATTCTTTCGCGGCTGCGAACGCAGTTGGGGCAAAAGGTATCACAACTGAGGGCTCTGCCGAGAAATGTGCCTCTTTCGGTAAGATTGCAGAGCGCAACGGCTCTCTGGCAGTATACCACAACCACGGTCAGTATGCTAACCTGAGCATCTCCGAGATAGAAAGGTGGCTCGATATGTCTCCGGCAAACAGGCTGAATTTCGACGCTCCTCACTATTTCGGCTTCGGCTATGAGGACGGTCCGAAACTCAACCCGATGGAATTCATCGACTACTTCCACGACCGCATCGTCAGCATCCACATCAAGGACAAGACCAGCTTCAAGAATCCTTATCAGAGCAACCAGAACCAGGTGTGGGGACAGGGTGAGACTCCTCTTAAAGAAATACTTGAATTGGTGAGGGATAAATATCCTTATATCAACTGCGATGTGGAATTGGAATATACGGTTCCTCAGTGGTCGACTCCGGAAAAGGAGATTGCCACCTGCGTCAAATATGCACGTCAGATCCTGATCTAAACTTCAAGTGCAGTGAGGGCGTCGGCGACTGTGAAGTTGCTGCCGCCGACGAATATCAGATCATTGGAATCTGCTCTTCCAAGGGCGGATTCCAATGCTTTTTTTACACCCTTGACCTGCCTTCCCCGGATGCCGAAGGGACGGAGTCTCGCCGCCAGCTCGGAAGCCTTCAGGGCTCTGTCGGTAGAAGCCTGGGTGAAGATGTAGCGGTAGCGCCCTCCTGAAGGCATGAATGAGGCCACTGCTTCCAGGTCCTTGTCGGCCACCATGCCGAATACGATATATACTTTCTCTGCCGGTTCCTTCTGCAGCTGGGAGAAGACCCATCTCAGGCCGTGGGGGTTGTGACCGATGTCGCAGATGAGGGAGGGGCGGCCTTCGCCCAGGTCGATGTGTTCCCATCTGCCGTGCAGGCCGGTAGTCGCGGCGGCGCTCTTCAGACCCTCGACAGTTTCGGGGCTGTCAAGGCCGAGCTGCTCTAATGCGCATAAAACCGTACGGAGATTTTCTTGCTGATAATCACCTTTTAAATCCAAGTCATCTGTAGTGATACTTTTGTTACTGATGTCATACTCGCAAGCATGGATAAGAGGGGCTTTTCTTTCTTTTGCGAGCTTTGTAAACACTGGTGATGTGTGGCTGTCCTCAGCTCCGATGACCACCGGAACACCTGGCTTTATGATGCCGCCTTTTTCGAAGGCTATCTCTTCCAGGGTGTATCCGAGATAGGTGCAGTGCTCGAGACCTATGTTGGTGATTATGCTCAGTACAGGGGTGATTATGTTGGTGGAGTCGAGCCTTCCGCCGAGGCCGGTCTCGATGACTGCGACATCGACAGCCTCTTTCGCGAAGAAATCGAAGGCCATGGCGGTGGTTATCTCGAAAAAGGAAGGGCTATGGACGTCGAAAAAGCCGTCCCATTCGCTCAGAAATGCCGATACGGCCTCTTTTGATATCATCTGGTATCCACATGCCGTCACAATCTTGATGCGCTCCCTGAAGTCAACCAGATGGGGCGAAGAGTAGAGGCCGACTTTCAGCCCGGAATGAGCCAGGGCTGATGCGAGCAGATGGCATACGGAACCTTTTCCGTTGGTTCCGGCTACATGGATGGTCTTATAGCGCCTGTGCGGGCTGCCAAGAGCTTCGTCGAGCTCTTTGATAGTCTCAATGCCCGGTTTGTAGGCCCGGTTCCCGACAACCTGATAGGAAGGGAAGCGTTTGTAAAGCCGTTCTATCTGCTCTGTGTAATTCATTGTTGATAAATATATCCAATATGTCCGCAAATATGGCAATAATTCCTGTCATTGCTTTTTGATAATGTCTAAATTTGCCGAATCAAAACTACCGCAATGAGTCAAAACCGGAAAATCCTGTTCTTTGAGACAACCCAGAATTCAGTAATAGCCGTCAGCTGCGGCAAAGCACTAGGTAAAGATGATGTAAAAGCCCTCGAGTGGCTTTTCTCCGACGCCCGCCAGATCGATGCCGACAGGGTGGAAGGGCTCTTCATCGGCCCCAGAAGGGAGATGATAACTCCTTGGAGTACTACTGCAGTTGAGATAACGCAAAATATGAATATTGAGGCGATTGAGAGAATTGAAGAATTCTTTCGCGCCGAGTCCGAAGCGAGCTCTTTCGACAAGATGCTCCAGAGGATGTACAAGGGTCTCGACCAGGATGTCTTCACTGTCAACCGCAAGCCGGAGGATATTGTTTACATAACTGACTTCGAGAAATACAACCTGCAGGAGGGTCTGGCGCTCTCGGCTGATGAGATAACATATCTCCAGAAGTTGAGCGAAAAGCTTGGCAGACCCCTGACCGATTCGGAGGTCTTCGGCTTCTCGCAGGTTAACTCAGAGCACTGCCGTCATAAGATTTTTAACGGTACGTTTATCATTGATGGTGAGGCAAAAGAGCTCTCTCTCTTCAAGCTTATCAAGAAGACAACTCAGGAGCATCCGGGCATAGTTGTTTCTGCTTACAAAGATAACTGTGCATTCATTGAAGGTCCGACTCTCGACCTCTTCCATCCTGAGTCTGGCAGCAAGCCTTCGTTCTTCGTAAGGGATGAAACAGAGACAGTGATTTCCCTGAAAGCCGAGACCCACAACTTCCCGACCACCGTTGAGCCCTTCAATGGCGCAGCAACGGGCACAGGAGGCGAGATCAGGGACAGGATGGCTGGCGGTAAGGGTTCTTTCCCGATCGCCGGTACAGCCGTCTATATGACGCCTTATCCCCGTTTCGAGGAAAATCCCCGTCCGTGGGAGAAAGCTCCCCGCAACTGGCTCTACCAGACCCCTCAGCAGATCCTCATAAAGGCTTCCAACGGAGCTTCCGACTTCGGCAACAAGTTCGGCCAGCCCATTATCTGCGGCTCGCTGAGTACTTTCGAGTACTCCGACGAGAAGGGTACCTATGGCTACGACAAAGTGATAATGCAGGCCGGCGGCGTAGGATATGCCAAGAAGCGTGACTGCCTCAAGGACGAACCCGGGGCGGGAGATGCCGTGCTGCTCATGGGCGGCGACAACTACCGCATCGGCATGGGCGGTGGCGCAGTATCTTCAGTGGCTACCGGAGAGTATGCTGACGCAATTGAGCTGAATGCAGTGCAGAGGTCCAATCCGGAAATGCAGAAAAGGGTATACAATGCCATCAGGGCCGTTGCCGAGAGTGGCCGCAACTCCATAATCTCCGTCCATGACCACGGCGCAGGAGGCCATCTGAACTGCCTTTCGGAGCTTGTGGAGGCCACCGGAGGTACTATGGACATAGCGAAGCTGCCGATTGGCGACAAGACCCTGTCATATAAAGAAATCATCGGTAATGAAAGCCAGGAGCGCATGGGTATGGTGGTTCGCAAGGAAGATGTGGCCGAGATTAAAGCGATAGCGGAGCGAGAGCGGGCGCCTTTCTATGAGATAGGCGAAACTACCGGCCGCCACAACTTCACTCTGATGGACAGCAAGACCGGTGCGGTGCCTATGAATCTGGCTGTAAGTGACATGCTCGGCTCGACTCCCAAGACCGTGATGGAGGATGTCACGATGAAGAGAAGTTTCGCTGACGTACCTGATGTAAAGCTTTTAACAAAAGAAGATATCTATCTTAAGATAAAGCAGTTGCTTTCTCTTGAACAGGTAGCCTGCAAGGACTGGTTGACAAATAAAGTCGACCGTTGCGTCACCGGTCTGATCGCATGCCAGCAGACTTGCGGCGAGGTGCAGCTGCCGCTGAATGACGTGGCTGTCACCGCCATCGGATATGACAGCAACGAAGGTATAGCGACGTCGATCGGACATGCCTGCGTGGCTGCCCTAATCGATCCGGCGGCAGGCGAGAGACTGACCATAGCCGAAGCGTTGACCAATCTGGTATGGGCTGATATCGAAGGCGGGCTGGATGCAGTAAGCCTGAGCGCAAACTGGATGTGGCCTACAAGGAATCCCGGCGAGGACAGCCGCCTGTACAGCGCCGTTCAGGGTGCAAGCGACTTTGCCTGCGCACTTGGTGTCAATATCCCCACCGGCAAAGACTCCATGTCGATGACCCAGAAATACAAGGACGGGTCGAAGGTCCTGGCTCCCGGCAGCATGATCATTTCCACTGTCGGCAGGGTGAAGGACATCAGCAAGACTGTACATGCCAACTTTGCGGCAGGGGCTTCCGAGCTGCTGTATGTGCCTTTCGTGAAGGATGCCAAATATCCTCTTGGAGGTTCGGCTTTCGCACAGATTTTCTCTGCGGTAGGCTCTGAATGTCCGGATGTTGAAGCCTCTTATTTCAAGAAATGTTTTAATGCCGTACAAAGTCTTGTCGACGGTGAACTTCTGCTCGCCGGACACGATGTTTCGGCAGGCGGATTGCTCACGACTCTGCTCGAAAGCTGCTTCCCTAATGTGAACGGAGCGGTGGATGTCGACCTTAGCGGCTTCGACTCAAATATCCTATTCGGCGAGACACCGGCAGTCGTTCTGCAGGTTGCCGACGGCAGGGCGGTCAAGGCTGTCCTGGACAAGGCCGGCGTTGCCTGGTATTCCATCGGTCGCACTTGTGAGGGCCGCAAGGCCTCTGTGAAATATGCCGAAGGTGCTCTGACGTTGGATGTAGGTGAGATGAGGAAGGAGTGGTTCAGGACTTCATATCTCTTCGACAAGCGCCAGACCTCCGGCGGTATGGCCGAGGAACGTTTCAAGAACTTCGGCGCCCAGCCGCTGCACTTCCGCTTCCCGGAGCGCGAACTCTGGAGGGAGGGTCTCTTTGCAGGCAGAGATGAAGACAAGCCCGTGGCTGCCATTATCCGTGAAAAAGGCTCCAACAGTGAGCGTGAGATGGCCTGGGCTCTCTATATGGCAGGTTTCAAGGTAAAGGACGTACATACTACCGATCTTACCACTGGCCGCGAAACTCTGGACGACGTGAGGCTGATAGTGTTCGTGGGTGGCTTCTCGAACGCGGACGTGCTGGGTTCGGCAAAGGGATGGGCCGGCGCGCTCCACTATAACGAGAAGGCTCGCAAGACTCTCGAGCGTTTCTATGCAAGGGAGGACACCATGAGTCTCGGTATCTGTAACGGATGTCAACTAATGGCTGAATTGGACTTTGTAACTCCCGGACACAGAGGAGCTTCTCCGAAGATGAAACATAATGTTTCAAGGAAGCATGAGTGTGCATTCGTGGGTGTCGACGTTCCTGCTTCGCCTGCCATCATGCTCAAGTCTCTGCAGGGAGCATCGCTCGGAATCTGGGTGTCTCACGGTGAGGGTCGATTCAGTCTGCCTGCCGGCAGGAAGCTTGAGGACCAGGAGTTCGCAGTAGCCCTTCAATATAGCTACGACGCCTATCCGGCCAACCCGAACGGTTCAGAATATGCCATTGCGGGCGTATGTAGCCGTGACGGCCGTCATCTGGCTATGATGCCGCATCCTGAAAGGGGCTTGAGGCCGTATAACTGGGCCTGGTATCCTGAGGAAAGGCGTCATGACGCTGCCACCCCTTGGGTCGACATGTTTATCAATGCCCGCAAGTGGCTGAAGGATAATTAGGGGTGAGGGCCTAGAACAACTGCTGCTCGATCAAGTGTCTGAGCAGGTCCAGGGCGTTCGAAGCAAAGCGTTTTATATTCACGTCTCTCGATGCCGACATTGAAAGAACCTTCTTGGAAACCACTTCAACTTCTCCTGTAGTTCTATTTCTGTGAACTGCTGCTATCCAGCATGTTCCGACTGGCTTTTCTTTGCTTCCTCCATCGGGACCGGCAATGCCTGTGGTGGCTATCGAGTAGTCGGTATCCATCACTTCGGCAACACCGCGGGCCATTGCTTCGGCGCATTCGCGGCTGACTGCTCCGAAGTTGGTGATGATGTCAGGATCTACGCCGAGGACATTGATCTTGACTTCATTTGAGTATGAGGTGACAGAGCCTTTATAATACTGAGAACAGCCCGGAATTGAGGTTATGAGCTGAGAAAGATGGCCGCCTGTGCAGGATTCTGCCACGGAAAGGGTCTCCTGGCGGGCTACTTCGGGCGGACATTTCAGCAGTCGGGGCAGGATAGACTGCAGGGTGTCGTCTCCGCTGCCATATACTACGGGACCCAGGATCTCTTTGAGCTTCTCGATCTCCTGGTCCATGCGCGAAACTCTCGAGGCGTCGTCGGCGCCATAGCATGACAGACGCAGGCGGATGCCTATGGTTGCATTGGGGAGGTAGGCGAGGTGGAGCCAGTCGGGAAGGGCGTCTTCCCAGTCCTCGATCTGCTTCGACAGTACAGATTCTGGAACACCGAAAGTAATTATGTTCTTGTGAATTATCTTCTCTAATTCAAAGTTGTTCTTTATATCGGAAAGGATATCATCGAGCAGACCCTCGGCCTCGTATGGAACTCCCGGAAGAGAGTATAGGACGGCTTTGTGGCCGTATCTTTTTTCGTCAAAGGGGAACTTCATGCAGGGGGCTGTGCCGAGTTGGTTGGGGATCACTTCGCAGGTATCCGGAACCTGGGCCTGGGCCAGGTTGATATCCAGCAGTTCGATGTGTCTTGCGCCCAGGATCCTCTTCACGATGGCCAGCTGCTCGGGCGATTCCTTGTATCCGGAGGCTCCTGAAAGGCTGGCGAGGGCGTCTTTGGTTATGTCGTCTTTAGTTGGACCAAGGCCTCCGGTAACAATGACTATATCGGTCTGCCTCAGGCATTTGTCAAGTTTAGAAATAATCTCTTCGCGGTCGTCTCCGATGGACAGCATGTAGCGGACCTTGATGCCCAGAGTGTTGAGTGCAATACTGATCTTTGAAGAGTTTGTGTCTACGATCTGGCCGATGAGGATCTCATCGCCGATAGTGCATATTGAAGCAGTGGTCATTGTTTCCTTTTGGCGTATGCCCTTGAAAGGTATTTGTTTATCCGTTTGACATAGGCTGGACCATTATAGATAAAGCCTGTGTATATTTCTATAAGTGAGGCGCCTGCATCTAGCATCTCAAGTGCTTGTTCCGGTTTCATTATACCTCCGCAGGCAACTATGGGGATAATGCCGGCTGTCTTTTCGTGGATGTGTTTGACGAAGGCAAGTGACTTCTCGTACAGAGGGGCACCGCTCAAACCGCCGTTTCCTATCGATTCTACGACTGCAGGGCTCGTGACAAGGTTTTCCCTGCTCCGGGTGGTATTCGTGGCTACAATGCCTTCTATGCCGCTCAGAAGGGCCAAATCTATTATCTCATCGAGCTGCTCCAGCGGAATGTCGGGTGAAACCTTCAGAAGGACTGGTTTGTGCTCATCATTGAAGCGTCGGATGGTATTGACATGCTCGAAGAGTTCGGCAAGGGCGGGGATATCCTGCAGCTCGGTAAGGTCCTTGACGTTAGGGCAGGATACGTTAAGGACAAAGAAATCTACGAAATCATATAGTATGGCGAGCGACTTCTCGTAATCTTTATAGGCTGATTCATTGGGGGTTGCAGCATTCTTGGTTATGCTGGCAGCGACTTTGCACCGGATGGGTTTCTCGGCGATCAGGGCGTTGGCGGCATAGCGTGCTCCCTTGTTGTTGATGCCCATGCGGTTGATGATAGCCTTATCCTTGGGAAGTCGGAAACAGCGGGGAAGAGGGTTCCCTTCCTGAGGCCTGGGGGTAAGCGAGCCGATCTCTATGAAGGAGAAGCCGAAATTGGCCAGGTCGTTATACATGTCTCCGTTCTTGTCGAAGCCCGCGGCCAGACCTACCGGATGTTTGAAGGTGATGCCGAACAATTCTCGCTCAAGTCCCTTTGTACGAGGGGAATAGCACCAACGCAAGAGGGTCCGGCACATAGGGATATACCTGCAGAATTTCAGCAGGTTCATAGTCATCCTGTGGATCTTCTCGGGCTGGAAGAGGAATAATATAGGTCTGATTAATTTGTACATCTGTACAAAAATAATCAATTATCTCTTTTCGTATGTACCGTCCTCGTATAAAATCAAGATTGCCTTGATGGCCTTCGGAGAATCGGAATTAGGGGAGGTCTGCTTAATTTCCTCAACTTCTTCTATTTGTGTATTGTCATTGAAATCAAAGATTTCGGTAGATTCTACGGGCTGGGGCTCGATCTCAGGAGTAAAGAGACTAGCCTCGGGAAGGCTTTCCGGCTGGGGAGCAGCTGGCATTTCAGGGGTTGCAGCTGAGTCTTTATATGGTTTTCCCTTTCCGAGGATGAGCCATTCTGCATTCAGGGAAGGGAAGGTTTGAAGCATTCTGGTGATAAACTCAAAACTTGGCTTATTCCGTCCCGATAGGAGATGGGTGACACCTGAACGCTGTATTCCCATCTTGTCTGCAAACTGACTTTGGCTGAGTTGCTCCATCTGCAAAAAGAGCTGTAATCGCTGTTCCATTTTGTAAATCGTTAATCATTACAAATGTAAAGAAAATTTACTGCAAGACAAAAATATCTCCAGGTTACAAAAGTGGTCTTCAAATTTGTAACATAGAGTAATGATGCCCTCACAACGGATAGGGGTATATTGTTCAATAATCTAGTTCTATCATTTGTGAAGATGATTTTTATAAAATATTGGGTTTTAATATAATAATTTCCGAATTCCGTTGTAATAAAGGGATTTTTAAACAAAAATGCCTAAAACCACCACATTAAAAGAACGACATAACTTGCCGTAAAATACTGGGTTTGAGGAGCTTGGTTTTCAAAAATCATAACTATAACTTTTTGTTATCTATCGTCACTATATTAGCGTACGCCTAGTGTTAATAACATTTGTAAACATATGTTGATAATCGATAATATTACATTTGTGAAATTGAGGCTATGAAATTTGTTGCTTTTTGTGAACACTCAAAAGTGTGCAGAAATCATCAAACTCCCCTGTTCTCCGATTAAAGCAGCTTTATTTTTCTGAGTGCTTATTTTAACTATCTTTGTTGTCCCTATATTTAAATTAAGGTGAAACCTGCAATTAGAATCGATGATTTCTGCTACGATCTTCCTGAAGACCGTATCGCGAAGTATCCCCTGCAGCACAGGGATGATTCGAAATTGCTCATTTACCTGGATGGAACGCCCCGCGAGGGCCGTTTCAAGGACATTGCAGACTATCTCCCGTCTAATTCCCTGATGGTTTTCAATGAAACCAAGGTGGTTCCCGC
>JAFZKU010000034.1 GCA_017551785.1 Bacteroidales bacterium
GGGAGACCTCGAGAGGATGATGTCCAAAGCCGCGGTGGGCCGCATCAGCCCCCGCGAAGTGCTCGCACTGGCCAACGGCCTGCGCCGCATCGCCGAGATAGTGGGCCTCACCGCTAAGCTCGAGAAAGTGGCAGCCCTCAGCTCCGGGATGGACGGCTGCAGCGCCCTCTGCGACCTGATAGAGCACACCGTCACTCCGCAGGCCGCGGCTCAGCTGGGCAAGGGCGATGTAATAGCAGAAGGGGTGGACGAAGAGCTCGACAACTTCCGCAACACACTTTCTCATAGCAAAGAGATACTTCTGGATATCCAGGCTACCGAGCGCGAACGCACCGGCATCAGCAGCCTCAAGATAAGCTACAACAACGTCTTCGGATATTACCTCGAAGTGCGCAACACCCACGCCGACAAAGTGCCGGAGGACTGGATCCGCAAGCAGACGCTGGTCAACGCAGAGCGCTACATCACGCCGCAGCTGAAGGAATACGAGCAGACCATAATGGGGGCCGAGGAGCGCATCCTGGCCATCGAGAGCCGCATCTTCGGCGAGCTGGTGGCTGCAATCCAGCAGAATGTGGCTGCAATCCAGCGCGACGCTCTGCTCGTGGCGCAGATTGACTGCCTCGCAAGCTTCGCCTTCCTGGCCGCAGAGAATGGCTACTGCCGCCCGACGGTGGACAACAGCCTCGACATCGACATAAAGGCCGGCCGCCATCCCGTCATCGAGACCATGATGGAGCCGGGCAGCGAATATGTGGCCAACGACCTCGCCATGAGCAACGACGGCACACAGATAATAATCCTCACCGGCCCGAACATGTCCGGAAAGTCGGCCCTGCTGCGCCAGACCGCGCTGATAATGCTGATGGCCCAGGTGGGCAGCTTCGTGCCGGCCGCCAGCGCAAGGCTGGGCTACATCGACAAGCTCTTCACCCGCGTCGGGGCTTCCGACAATATCTCCCGCGGAGAATCGACCTTCATGGTGGAGATGAGCGAGACGGCCACCATCCTCAACAATCTGTCGCAGCGCTCGCTGGTGCTGCTCGACGAGATTGGCCGCGGCACGAGCACCTACGACGGCATGTCAATAGCTTGGGCTATAGTAAGCTACCTCCACGAGTTCCCGGGCGCGCCGAAGACTCTCTTCGCGACTCACTACCACGAGCTGAACGAGCTCGAAAATATATACGAAAGGGTGCATGATTTCCACATAGCCACGCGCGAGGCGGCCGGGCAGGTAATATTCCTGCGCAAGCTCACCCCCGGCGGAGTGGCCTCCAGCTTCGGTATCCATGTGGCCCGTATGGCCGGAGTGCCCGCGCAGGTAGTGGCTGCCGCAGAAAAGAAGCTCCGCACGCTGGAAAGCGAGGAGAAGAGGCAGGCGGCGGCAAGCAGCTACGGGAGTGGCGAGGGGGCCGGGAACGGCAGCGCAGGCGGGACCCTTCAGGAAGAACCGGCCGCAGCACCCATACAATTATCACTATATCAACTCGACGATCCGCTCCTGGCCGAGATCCGCGACATCCTCGAGAAGCTCGATCTCAACAGCATGTCGCCCCTCGACGCGTTTGACACGATCCGCGCCGTGAAGGCCAAACTTGGTGGCGGGAAATAAAGAGATTATACTAACTCCAGAGCGATGCGGGCCATGTGCATGAAGCCGCTCTGACGCTCCTCGACGGGGATTTCCTCGCCGGTGAGGATATTGTTGGAGATAGTGCAGATGCAGAGGGCTTTCTTGTCGCACATCTGGGCGTTGAGGTAGAGCGCTGCCGACTCCATCTCGATGCCGAGCAGTCCGAGACGGGTGCAGATGTCCACTTCGTCTATGTTGGAGTAGTATGTGTCGCTGCTCAGGATGTCGCCCACATGGTAGTCAAAGCCGCCGGCCTCGGCTATTGCCACAGCCCTGTTGCAGATCTCCTCATCGGCGGCGATGTACCCGGGAGCATTTCCGTTCAAGGTATAGAAGTTCAGGAAATTGGTGTTGGAATACGACCTCTTTCCGATAACGATGCTGCGCGGCGGAACGTCGTCGCGGACACCTCCCATGGTTCCCACGCGGATGATCTGGTCCACATCGTAGAACTTAAAAAGCTCATAGGAATAGATGCCGATAGACGCATGTCCCATGCCGCTGGCCATGACGGTGACGGGTTTGCCTTTGTAGGTGCCGGTGTAACCCTGCACTCCGCGGATATTGTTCACGAGGACGGGGTTCTCGAGGAAGACGTCGGTGATGGCTTTGCTGCGGATGGGGTCTCCGGGCATTAACACGGTCTTGGCTATCTGGTCTTTAGTGGCGGCAATGTGCGGGGTAGGTATCATGGCTTATTTCTCTTTTATATGAACATCCACCTGAGGGAACGGGAACGCGATGCCCTTGGCGGGGAGTTCGTTGTAAATCTTTTCGTTGATGTCGAAGAATACCGGCCAGTAATTGTCGGTGGCCACCCAGGCCCTGGCGACAATCTCGAGGCTGCTGTCCTTCATGGCGGAAAGCGCCACGAACGGGCCCTCCACTCCGGAAGCGTCGGCGGGCAGGATTCTCTCGTCGGCCTTCAGCATCTTCAGCAGCTCATCCTTCACCTTGGCGGTGTCGCTGCCGTAGGGCACATTGACACTCCACTCCACGCGGCGGTAGGGCTGGGCCGAGAAGTTGGTGATGTTGCCGTTCGACAGAGCGCCGTTGGGGATTATGACAGTCTTGTTGTCACGGGTGAGTATGGTGGTGGTAATTATATTCATTGAAGTGACGATGCCCGTGGTGCCCTGAGCCTCGATGAAGTCACCGGCTTTGAAGGGTTTGAACACCAGAAGGATGATGCCGCCCGCAAAGTTCTGCACAGTACCGCTGAGGGACATGCCGATGGCCATGCCGCCGGCCGCCAGAAGGGCTGCGATGCTGGTGGTGTTGATGCCGAGGGCTCCGATGCAGATAACTACAAGGATGGCCCAGAGGATGATGGCCACCAGACTTTCGGTGAATGTCAGAACAGTGCGGTCCGGATATTTGCGCTTCATCATGCGCTTGTGCACGACCTTGCGCACCCTCTTGATGACCCATGCGCCAATGATGAAGATGGCAAAGGCGGCCAGCAGCTTCAGTCCGAAATGGACGGCGGAATCGGTGAGGGTATGGAGGATCTCGTCGGGAGTCTTGCCGTCCAGGGCCAGCTTGGCCTCTTCGGCATCGGCCACCAGAGAGTCTGCTACAGCCTGTGCGAGGGCTGCATCCTGCAGAAATGTGAGATTTAGAATTGTCATGATTCACAAAAGTAGGCATTTTAAGCGGATTCTTTTCATATCTTTACGGACGAATAGAATCTAAATCACTCTAACACTATGCATATCAGAAAAATCCTCGTTGCCACCCTGGCCATCCTGATGGCCGTTGCAACCGCAGATGCGCAGAGAGCCCGCAATCCCGAATTCGAAGCCGCGCTCATTGAAAACCCCTTCCGCGCCGGCATCAACACCGACCCCTACGAGGGCGGTCCGTATGCCAATACCCCCGCCCCGAAGGGCTACAAAGCTTTCTACATCAGCCACTACGGCCGTCATGGCTCCCGCTCCAACTGGGATGAAGCCACCTACAAGGCCCTCATCGAGTCGCTGGAGAAGGCAGATGCGGCCGGCATCCTGAAGCCTGAAGGCCAGACAGTCCTCGAAAGGGCAAGGCAGTGCCTCGAGCAGCACAACGGCATGGACGGAAGGCTCACTCCCCGCGGTGCCCGCGAACATCAGGGTCTCGCCGAAAGGATGTACAAGAACTTCCCCGATGTGTTCAAGAAGGGCAGCAAGAGGATCCGCGTCATCTCCAGCACCGTTCCGCGCGTGCTTGTCAGCATGACAGCCTTCACCAACAAGCTCACCGAGCTCGATCCTAAGTTCGACATTTCGTGGGACACCGGAGAGACTTACCAGAAATACATCGATCCGGACGTAGAAAGCTTCGCAGCCGAATCCATGAAGGAGATGCAGAAGGTCGAATGGACCCGCACCGACTCCGTGGCCTATCTGTCGAGGTTCTTCACTGACTGGAAGAAGGCTTCCGAGATTGTGGGCCGCTTCTCACGCTTCGAGAGCCAGGTCTTCGCAGTTGCCAGGATCACCGCTTCTTTCGACCTCGAGGAC
>JAFZKU010000035.1 GCA_017551785.1 Bacteroidales bacterium
CACGTTACCGTCGGTGTTGATTATCGAGAGTTCGTTGTATATAGTGTTGCCAGCATCGAACCAATGAAATTCAGCCACTGAAGCAATTGCTCCGGCCAGCATCCCGGTCACTTCTGCCGCCTCGCAAGCGGGAAGTTCTCCTTCGGCCACAGCATTCTCGACAGCCTGGGTCAAATCTTCCGGCACGGAGACAGAAGCCAGGATATCGTGCAGCACCACACCCTTCTGGCGGGCGCCAGGCTCCTCGAAGAATGCAGCACCGGAATAAGCCATCTCTATCCTGGGCCTTGCGGGGACATCTTCTTCGCCGCTTTCCTCCATCACCAGATAGGGTATCGACACGAAACTGTCAACGGGATCCTGCTTCCTTTCATCCCTGGAATCGTCGGAAGGTACATAACTCTGAGGCTTGCCAAGTTCATATACATTATCTTCCGGTTCCCCGAATTGGGCCTTGAGCATCCTGGCCATGCTTTCCGACATGGAGTCGATGCCTGTCTTGGACTTTACGCCGAATATGTACATCGCCTGCCTTGCGCGGGTAGTAGCCACGTAGGCCGCATTCACTGCATCCACCGCATTAAGGAACCTCTCGCGCTCGTAATCGGCGCTGAAGAATGTATTGGAAAGGTCTTTCTTGTATTTTACGGGAAAGAGGCCTATTTCGCAGACATCAGAGTCCGGAGTGGTCCACAGATAGTCGTCGGCGGCTGTGCGAGGCACGAAAGGCTCGTTGAAGAAAGGTATGATTACAGCGTCTATGCTCAGACCTTTAGACTTGTGATATGTCATGATACGGACGGCATCCTGGCCGTCGGGCACTGAGATGTAGCGGTTCTTGGAAGCAGTCTCTTCCCACCACCGCACGAAAGCGGATATGTCAGAGCCGTAGAGGGAAATGTATTCCGCCACTATGTCCAGGAAGGCGTTGACATACGGGATGTCGCCCTTGTCCACAGAGCCTGTCCAGGTGCGGATTATAGCCTCGCTGAGGTCGTACAGCGAGCCGTCGGAAGGCACTGCCTTTTCGAGGTCCACACCAAGTTGGCGAAGTTGTTCGTTGCAGATATCGTCGGTCCCGGAGCTGAGATACTTGAGCACAGCGACAGCCTTCTGCACCTGAGGGCAGCCGGACACAAGCAGAGACTCGTCGGTAATCACCGAATAGCCTTCAGATATGAGCTTCTGTGCTATTACGGCAATCTGTTTGTTGCTACGCGCAAGAACGGTAATACCGCCGGCCGGAAAACCGTTCGCCTTCAGCTCTTCTATGGCAGGCTTGATCCATTCCAGAGCCTGGGCCTCGAATTCAGCCTTGGTGACATAGTCCACCACCTTCACCTTGACATAACCGTCCTGATCTTTCCAGTACTCCTGTCCAGCGTCAGTATACATCGCAGACAACTGACTTGAGAACTCGTCGGGGAGCCAGCTGGCGATGCTTTCGTATAGCAGATTGTTGAAATCAATTATATTGCGGGCGCTGCGCCTGTTGACTTTCAATGTCTCGAATTGAGTTATGGACTCATCGAAATCCCGGGCAAGGCCGCTGTTGAGGGTTTCCCAGTCAGAACCGCGGAAACGGTAGATACTTTGTTTGATATCTCCCACTATCATACAATCCTTGCCTTTCGCGATACTTTCGCGATACAGCGGCAGGAAGTTCTGCCATTCTATGCGCGAAGTGTCCTGGAACTCGTCTAGCATCAGATGGTCGTAGCGGTTGCCCACCTTCTCGTATATGAAAGGCGCGTCAGCGTCGTCGATAAGCTTTCGTATGGTCTCTTTAGATTCGGACAGCAGCACCAGATTCTTCTGCCTGAGGATATCGGTCATCCTGGAATAGATGTCGTTCGATATACCCATTATCCCGACGGAATCGAAGATTATCTTGTCGGTCTCGTTCCGTCTTTTGGCGTACTCATCCACCTTCTTGCTGCCCTTTGGATACTTCTCGCTGAAAGCGGCCATCCTTGCAGCCGCATCCTGGCGCACACGCTCTATCACGCTGCGGTCCTGCACGAAGGCAGTCCCCAGCAAGCCTTTCTTTATCCTGAAGTCTTCCTGGAGGAAAAGACGTCCGAAATCATAAAGACTCTTTGCAATGTCGTATGACCCGCCTTTCTCTACGGATTCCAGCGCGTAAGCCACCATCCAGTCCAGCAATGCGGCATTGCCCTCTTCGTCGAGGGAATCCAGCATGGAATCCACCGCAGCGGCAATGACAGATGCCTCGTCAAGCTCTACTCGGTACGAACCGTTCTGCCCTATCTCGCGGGCGAAGGCCCGGATTATCTGCAGGAAGAATTTATCAATGGTGGTTATGGAGAAGTTGGAATAGTCGTGAAGAATGTTGATCAGAACCGCGCGAGCCCTGCGGCCTTCTGCGCTGTCCTCAGCAGACTTCTTCGAGAGAGTCGCAAGCACACGCTGCTTCATCTCGTCGGTGGCCTTGTTGGTGAAGGTAACCGCAAGGATGTGACGGTAGGCGTCAGGCTCTGCGCTCTCCAGCAGATAGCGCAGATATTGCTGCGTAAGAGTGTGAGTCTTGCCGCTGCCTGCCGATGCCTTGTATATGTCTACCTTAGCCATTCTTTCAACTATTGCACAATACCCTTACAGGGCAGTATTCGCATCTGCGATCATCAGGACGAGCCGTAAACTCTCCCTCCGCAAATATCTCGCGCACCAGATCCTTGAGCCTTTCTTCGAATGCCCTCAGCAGATCATCGTCGCAACTGAATGTCCACAGGTCAGCCTTGAACATCTCTTTCAGCTGGTATACGCACATATCGGTGTCTTCCGCGGCACGGCTTCCGAGAGATCCCTTATAGAGAGTGAAAGTGTCTTTGCGGGCTTTCAGATATGCATACAGCACCATCTGGAGAGATGTTGCCGGACGGTTGTTGGCATTATTGAAGTCGAACATCTTGTCGAGCATCGCCGCAGCACTGTCTTTCTTACCGTGGAGCTTCATGCTTCCGGTCTTGTAGTCCACGATCCTGTCAACCCCGGCCTTGCTGTCGAGACGGTCTATTATTCCTTTCAGCATTACATTCACCTCGCCAGTATCCAGGTCAGCCTTTACAGTGCTTTCCCCGTCCACATATGTGAACGGTGCGTATTGCATGTCGTAGTTCAGAGTCTGCACCACTATCCTTTTCAGCATCTCGAAGGTCACCAGACGCTTGCCGGTTATCGGCAGTCCGTTGTATTTGAGACACTCGTCCAGCTTCTCACGGACCAGAGAGTCGAGAGCGGCCTTGTCGGCCAGTATCTTGCGGATGATTTCCGGCGATATTATTTCATTTTTAAACGGCAGATACAGCTTCTCCATTATCTCGTGGAAAGCCGTTCCGAAAGGCGCCGACTCGAACTTCTCGTCGACTTTGTCGCTCTCGCGTATTCCTTTTACTCTGGTATAATAGAACCTGAGGGGGCATTCGAGATAGTCGTTAATGCTTGAAGCCGAGAAACTGTGACGGTCCTTCACGAAGACGTCGTGCAGCATCTGCATTACCTCGCTGTCCTTGACTACCGAAGCATTCCCCTGCTTAGAGGGATTGATGGTATAGGTGCAAACTTTCTCCTCCAGCGGTACTTCTGTGTAGTGGTGCTTGAGCTGCATTATGAAGCGGCTCGGCTCGCCGCTGTGCACTCCGAAGGTGCGGCTGTCATACATCAGCACTACCTTGCGGGCCCGATATATGCTGCGGTAGAAATGATAGGCCGAGATGCTGTCGAACAGTTCGAAGGAAGGCAGGCCGAAACCTCTGCGCAGCGAGTATGGTATGTACGAGTCAGTGTCGTTCTTCGCAGGGAAAGTCCCTTCGTTGACAGAAAGGATAATGACGTTGTCGAAATCGAGTGCCCTGGTCTCCAGAGGCCCCATCACCTGCAGGCCATGGAGCGGCTCGCCACGGAAGGGCACGTTCAGCCGCGATGTGATCTGCCGCAGGAAGTGGAAATATGTCTCCAGCTTGTCGAGATATGGAATCCGCAGGTCACGGATATGGCTTATCGCCTTATAATAGCCGTAGGCAAATTCTTTCTCCATGTCGGAGATATGCCCTGCCAGATGTTCGATTACCTGCAGCTGCCAGTCGTATACGTCTTTCACCTCATCCACCGGACGGAAGATTGCAGCAAGCAAGTCCGGCTGGCCTTCGCAGAGGAGAGTGGCAGGCACCTGGACCAGATTATTGCTGTTGATGCGGGTCTGCAGTTCTTTGACGGTATCGCAGCAGGCATTCAGCACCAGAGGATGGGACAGCACAGCTGTGACATCCTTGTGGTAGAAAGTAGCGACGCCTGAGCGGTTCCTCTTGTTCAGCTGGAGCGGTCCAAGCGAAGACATCAGAGCCGCGAACGCGCTGTTCGACAGGCCGTAACCCATCGTCACGTTTATCTTGTCAATCTCCTCAGGTATGGAATTGAGCAGCGGGAGCAACAGAGAGTCGTCCGGCAGAACGATGGCCGTACTGTCCGGATCCATATCATGAAGGTAATCTGCAGTCTTCTTGGCCTGTCCTATGGCCGACGGCACGCTTACCACCTCAACTTCCGGATATCCAGATGAGCAGTCTTCAAGCTGGAACCTTGACGGGAATTCGGTTTCATAGCCCGATATGAACATCGAGGCCTTATTATTGACGTCTCGCAGCAGCTGTCCTTTGAAATCCCAGTAGAAATCGCCCCTGCCGGAGTTTCTAACGTAGCTTAACAGTATATGTTCGCAGGCGCTCAGGGCGTTGTGGCCCACAAACACTATACGGTCATACTCGGCCAGGACTTCGTCAACTCTGTCGTCGTGATTCTTCACCATTTCGGCGACCGCACGGGTCATCATGCCTTCGTAGGCTATTCCCTTTGAAGCCAGGTCGGTCTTGAAGGCATCATAAAGCGGCCAGAGGATGTTCCAAATCTGAAGGAAGCGGGCCTTTCCCGGCTTGTCGCCGGAACGGTCGAGGGTGATCTTCCAGAAATTGCGGATAGCTTCCTTCTGAGTCTCGCTCAGATAATCATAGCTGGCCGATATGCTCTCCAGGTCACGGACATTCGCGAACAGATCCTTCGCATCCACCAGGTACTGGTCTATGTCGTTGAAATCCGACAGAAGCGTATCAGCCTTGTATACGAATTCATCAAAAGAGTCGCAGACAAGACCGCTCCCTGCCCCAAGTTCGAGATAATGTTTGTACAAGATGCTGACGAGTTCGATCTTGTCAGCCCGCTTATAGGGAGACAGTTTGTCGAAAAGGTCACTGATGGTCAGAAGCTCAGGAGAAAAAATCGGGGCGGAGCTGCACAGTCCGAGCCACTTGCGGAAATAAAGACTTGAACGGCGGCTCGGGAAGACGAAACACACCTTGCCCAAGTCACCGTCATAGTCGCTTACGTAATGCTTCGCGATCTGGTATAGGAAAGCATTAACCAAGAATTGGAACCTGTATTAAAGCCGTTTTGCCAGTTCTTTTGCCAGTTCTTCGTATCCGGGCTTACCCAGGAGTGCGAACATGTTCTTCTTATAAGCCTCGACACCCGGCTGGTTGAACGGGTTGATGCCGAGTACGTAACCGCTGATACCGCAGGCTTTCTCGAAGAAATAGAACAGACCTCCGAGGTGATATGCGTCGAGGGTCTCTGTCTCGACTGTGATCTGAGGCACACCGCCGTCGATATGAGCCAGTCTTGTGCCGAGCATAGCTTTTTCGTTGCAGTACTCTATCCTCTTTCCAGAAAGGAAATTCAGGCCGTCGAGGTTTTCGGCGTCATTGGGGATCTCCACCTTGCGGGCAGGATTCTTGACGCTCACTACGGTCTCGAACATAACTCTTTCGCCTTCCTGTACATATTGTCCCATCGAATGGAGGTCGGTGGTATAGCTGACTGATGCGGGGAACAAGCCTTTGCCGTCCTTACCCTCGCTCTCGCCGAATAGCTGTTTCCACCACTCGCTGAAATAGACGAGCTTAGGATTGTAATTGACAAGCAACTCGACTTTCTTACCCTCGTCGTACATGCAGTTCCTGGCTGCAGCATACTGTATTGCGGGATTGTCCTTGGACTTGCGGCTGCAGAGAGCTTCCATGTCGCGGGCGCCGGCCAGCAAGGCGTCGATGTCGAAACCGGCTGCGGCGATGGGCACGAGACCAACCGGAGTCAGCACTGAATAGCGGCCGCCTATATTGTCTTCGATGACGAATGATTTGTAACCTTCGCTGGTGGCGAGGCTCTTGAGAGCGCCGCGGGCCTTGTCGGTCACGGCGACTATCCTCTCGGCAGCTTCTTTCTTGCCGTATTTGTCTTCAATGAAGCCCTTGATTATTCTGAAGGCAACTGCAGGTTCGGTGGTGGTGCCTGACTTGGAAATAACTACGGCGGCAACATTGCGGATCTTCATCAGGTCCATAAGTTCGGCCATATAATCCTCGCTCAGGGTATTGCCGGCGAATACTACCTGCACCGGGTCGGCGTCAATATTGACTGAGAAATTGTGAGCCAGAGCTGAAATAGCCGCCTTGGCGCCGAGGTATGAACCTCCGATGCCGATCGCTACGACCAGATTGACTTTTTTCTCTTTCCAGCTTGCCGCCACTGCCTTGCAGTCGTCAAGAAGCTGCTGGGGCATCTCTGAGGGGAGATGGTTCCAGCCGAGGAAATCGTTACCTGCGCCTTGAGCGCCTTCCAGGACATCATAGGCCGCCATGGCCTTTTCCAAATACTGCTCTTTCTTGCTTTCGAAAGACTTGCAGCCAGTTAAATCGATTTTTATCATGTTGCTGTTTTTATATGCTTATATACCTACAAATTTACCAAATCTGACGTTTCATTCAAAATCAATCTCAAGCGAAACGGGGCAATGGTCGGAGCCTTCGAAATCAGGATGGATGGCTGCATTTTTCATGTGCGCAGCGATGTTGTCAGACACTATGAAATAGTCGATCCTCCACCCTACGTTCCTCTCGCGGGCACGCATGCGGTAGCTCCACCATGAATAGGCGTCGGTTGTGTCGGGATAGAAATGACGGAACGAATCTACGAAGCCTGCGCCAAGCAGTTCTGTCATCTTCTGCCTCTCCTGGTCTGTGAATCCGGCATTCTCATGGTTGGTCGCCGGGTTCTTGAGGTCGATCTCCTCGTGGGCCACGTTCAAGTCTCCACAAAGGATTACGCCCTTCGTCCTGGCAAGCCCGGTAAGATAGGCTCGCATTGCGTCTTCCCACTCCATGCGGTAGTCCAGCCTGCGCAGGCCGTCCTGCGAATTCGGAGTATAGCAGCAAACCAGATAGAAATCCGGCATCTCGAGGGTTATCACCCTGCCTTCACTGTCATGCTCCGGGATGCCGATCCCGTATGTCACTGACAACGGCGTGTGACGGGTATAAATCGCAGTGCCGCTGTAGCCTTTCTTTTCGGCATAGTTCCAGTAGCTCTGGTAGCCCATGAACTGCAAGTCCAGCTGGCCGGCCTGCAGTTTGGTCTCCTGAAGGCAGAAGAAATCCGCATCGAGAGCCTCGAAGGCTGCGTCGAAGGCCCCTTTGGAATAGCAGGCCCTCAATCCGTTGACGTTCCAAGATACTAACCTCATGATATGTTCGAATAGTCTTTAATTTCTGTCTTGAGTCTGGCCAGGTTGTCCACCAGGATCTTGTTGGCAGGCGCCCTGAGCAGCGGGTCGTTATCCAGCACGCGGGCCGCAGTTTCCCTTGCGTCCGTCAGCACCGGATTGTCCTTGGCCAGGTCGGCAATGTGAAGGTCTATTGCAAGGCCGCTCTGCCGCGTCCCTTCGAAATCGCCGGGGCCGCGCATGCGCAGGTCAGCCTCTGCCAGCTCAAAGCCGTCGGTAGTACTGCACATTATCTCTATACGCTGCCGCGACTCCTTGCTGAGCTTGTATCCGGTCATCAGGATGCAGTAAGATTCTGCCGAGCCGCGCCCCACCCTTCCGCGGAGCTGATGCAACTGACTCAGGCCGAAACGCTCCGCACTCTCGATAACCATCACCGAAGCGTTGGGAATGTCTACGCCCACTTCAATGACCGAAGTGGCGACCAGTATATTCGCCTTGCCTTCGACGAACAAGGCCATGTCGTGAGCCTTGTTCTCGGTAGTCTGCTTGCCATGAACCACGGCAGTGACATATTTGGGAGGCTTGAACTCTTCTGTAATAGCCAGATAGCCCGACTCAAGGTTCTCGTAGTCCATCTTCTCGGACTCTTTGATGAGGGGATACACCACGAACACCTGACGGCCGGCATCTATCTGCTTGCGCATGAAATCATAGACCTTCTGGCGGTGGTTCTCGCCTACATGTCTGGTCACCACCGGCTTGCGACCCGGCGGCAACTCGTCTATCACTGAGATGTCCAGGTCTCCGAAAAGAGTCATGGCCAGCGTGCGGGGAATCGGGGTGGCTGTCATCACCAGTATGTGCGGAAGGGTCTCGGATTTCGACCAGAGACGAGCTCTCTGCTCCACTCCGAAGCGATGCTGCTCGTCAATGACGGCAAGGCCGAGAGCCGCGAACTTCACCTTGTCCTCTATGAGTGCGTGGGTGCCGAACACCAGTTTGATGCTGCCATCCTCCAGTCCCGCATAGATCTCCCTGCGCTCCTTGGCCTTGGTGCTGCCGGTAAGCAGGGCACAGCGCACCTTCTCTGTGTTGACAAACTTGCCGACGCCACGGTAATGCTGTTCGGCCAGCACCTCGGTAGGAGCCATTATGCAGGCCTGGTAGCCGTTGTCTATGGCCTGCAAGGCAGACAGTATGGCCACAAGAGTTTTGCCGCTGCCCACGTCGCCTTCCAGCAGACGGTTCATCTGGCGGCCGCTCGTCACGTCAGCCCTGATTTCCTTCAGCACCCGCTTCTGAGCGCCGGTGAGAGGGAATTTCAAGTTGTTGTATGTCTCGTTGAATGCATCGCCCAGGCGTTTGAACACAAGGCCGTTGGAAGCACGCATACGGACATTTTTCTGCTTGAGCAGCGACAACTGGAGATAGAACAGCTCTTCGAACTTCAGCCTCTGCTGAGCTTTAGCCAGAGACTGGACATCCTTGGGGAAATGGATATTGTGGAGAGCCTCCTTGAGGGGGCACAAGCCTTTGTCGGCAATCAGCCAGGCGGGCAGCGTCTCATGTATGCTGTCGGCGCATTTCTCCCAGGCCAAAGCCTGCAGCTTGCTTATCACCTTGTTGGTGATCAAGCTGTTCTTGAGATGCTCAGTGCTGGGATACACCCCAGTCATGGCGCCGGTGCCAGGTCTTACCGCCGAAGCGTCGTCAATCTCCGGGTGGACCATGTTGATCTCGCCGTTGAAGACCGAAGGCTTGCCGAAAACGATGTATTCCTTACCCGGTTTAATCCTTTCCGACACCCACTTTACGCCCTGGAAGAACACCAGGTCGATGGAGCCAGTGTCGTCGCTAAGAGTAACGACAAGCCTCTTTGCGCGATTGGCCCCTACAACGCGCATATCGCGGACAACTCCTCGCAGCTGAATATACGCACTGGCGGAATCAATCTCGCTGATTGC
>JAFZKU010000005.1 GCA_017551785.1 Bacteroidales bacterium
CTGAGTGTCCTTACCGTCGATCTTGAAACGACCGGTGGGCTCAACACCTTCCACGATGGGCTCGATGAGGAGCACTACGCGACCAAACTGACCTGCACCACCAGACTGTTTCTTGTGGGTGTACTCAGCAGTAGCGACCTTAGTGATAGTCTCGCGGTACGGGATCTTCGGAGCGAAGAGCTCGACTTCGATCTTATAGTCGTTGTTGATATGCCATTTGAGGATGTTGATGTGCTGCTCGCCCATACCGTTGATGATGGTCTGGCGGAGTTCCTTAGAGTACTCGATACGCATTGTAGGATCCTCTGCACCTGCGCGGTTGAGGGCCTCGCCGAGTTTCTCCTCGTCTTTCTCGTCGACAGCTTTGATGGCGCAACGATATTTGCTCTGCGGATACTCGATAGGCGGGAATACCTTGTCGTAACCCGGAACGTTGAGAGTCTGGTTGTTCTTGACAGCTTTCAGCTTAACAGTACATCCGAGGTCGCCGGCTGCAAGCTCGGTAACTCTCTCTTTCTTCTTGCCAGCTACGGCGTAGAGAGTGGTGATGCGCTCCTTGGAGTCGTTGGCCATGTTGATGAAGTCAACGCCTTCACCTACCTTGCCAGAGAGAACCTTGAAGTAAACCACGTCGCCGAGGTGCTGCTCGAGAGCAGTCTTGTAAACGAACAGAGAGGTCTTGCCTGAAGCATCTTCCTTCGGGGCGGGAGCCACCTCGATGAGGAATTCCATCAGACGCTGAACGCCGATGTCCTTCTTGCCGCATACGCAGAAAACAGGATAAAGGCTGCCGTTTACGAAACCGATGTTGAGACCTTTGTGCATCTCTTCCTCGGTGAGCTCGCCAGCGTCGAAGAATTTCTCCATCAGGGCCTCGTCGCTCTCAGCTGCCATTTCCATCAGCTCGGCGCGCATATCTTCGGCCTTTGACATGAGGTCAGCGGGAACGTCTACGATCTCGCACTTGCCGTCTTCGCCGCTGAACTTGTACATCTTCATCTTCAGTACGTCAACGAAGCTGTTGAACTCAACGCCTGCGTTAACGGGGAACTGGAAGATAGTGGGCTTGCCGCCGAAAGCCTGGTGAAGGCTGTCGATGGTATTGTCCCAGTTTGACTTGTCGGTATCGAGCTGGTTAACGGCGATGATCATCGGCATCTTGTGCTCTTCGGCATAGCGGCCCATGATCTCGGTGCCAACCTCGACTCCCTGACCTGCGTTGACAGTCATGATGGCTGAATCGCATACGTTCAGGGCTGAAATCACACCACCGATGTAATCGTCGGCACCCGGGGTGTCGATAAAGTTGATCTTGTGGTCTTTGTACTCAGCGTAGAGGGGAGTAGAATAGATTGAGCGTTGATAAAGCTGTTCAACTTCGGTGTTGTCGGAAACCGTGGTCTTGCCCTCAACGGTGCCGCGGCGGTCGATGACCTTGCCTTCATACAACATCGCTTCCGCTAGCGTGGTCTTACCGCTGCGGGTGCCACCTATGAGTACGACGTTGCGAATCTTGTCAGTAGTGTAATTTTTCATGTTAAATATTTGATTATTGTATTATTACTTAGCTTTTTCTGGAGCCGACAAATGTAAGGAATTAATAAGACAAAACCAAACACCTATTTTAATAGGCAATTTCTTACATTTGTAAAAACTATTTTTAACGACATGAAAACACTCAAGCGTAGCGTCATCGCACTGGCAGTAGCTCTGCTCTGCCTCCCGGCAACTGCCGACGAAGGCATGTGGCTGCTCCCTCTGCTCGAGAAGATGAACATCAAGACAATGCAGCAGATGGGCTGCGAACTCTCAGCTTCTGACATTTACAATATCAACCATTCGTCCCTGAAGGACGCCGTGGTTCATTTCGGCGGCGGCTGCACCGGCGAAGTGGTCTCTTCTAGAGGCCTGCTGCTGACCAACCACCACTGCGGATACAGCTCTATCCAGCGCCTTTCCACCGTCGAGCATGACTACCTCACCGACGGCTACTGGGCAATGGACTTCAGCCAGGAACTGCCTGTCCCCGGCCTGACAGTGACCTTCATGGAGAGCATGACCGACGTTACCAAGCAGCTTGAGAAAGCCGCACGCAAGGCGAAGGACGAGGCTCAGCGCGACAGCCTGATGAACGCCGCCGCACAAAAGATGATTGCCGACGCCAAGGGCGACAACCCGTTCCTCACTGCCTCTGTTTCCGCTCTCTACGGCGGCAACTATTACTACCTGATTGTCTATAAAGTTTACCGTGATGTCCGCTTCGTAGGCGCTCCGCCGAGCTCAATCGGCAAGTTCGGCGCCGACACCGACAACTGGATGTGGCCGCGCCACACCTGCGACTTCTCTATGTTCCGCATCTATTCCGACAAAGACGGCAACCCGGCTGAATACTCTCCCGACAACGTGCCCTACAACCCCGTCACTCATCTGACCATTTCCCTGAAGGGTATCAACGAGGGTGACTTCTCGATGATAATCGGTTATCCCGGCAGCACCAACCGCTACCTCACAGGCCCCGAAATCTCGATGGTAAGGGCCGGCAACGAGGCCGGAATCTACTGCCGCGGCCACCGTCAGGAAGTGCTGATGGCCGACATGTTGGCCGATCCCGAGGTAAGGCTGAAATACGCCAGCAAATATTCCAGCTCTTCAAACTACTGGAAAAACTGGATCGGCATGAACGAGCAGATCGCCAACCTCAACGTAGAGGAGCGCCGCTACGAGAACGACAACGCTTTCCGCAACTGGATCGCTGCCAAGCCCGGCCGCAACAAGAAATATGCTGGCGTGCTTGACGAGATATACAGCCTGGTCGACAAGATGACCCAGTACGACGTCAACCTCACCTATCTGACCGAATCTCTCGGAAGGGTCGAGATCGCCTCCGTTGCCAATAACGTGGGCACCCGCCTGCGCAACTACGACAGCTTCAACGAAGCTACCCGCGCCGATCTGATGGATGCCGTCATCACCTACATGGAAGGCTTCTACAAGGACTACAACATGCCCACCGACGTCAAGGTTACAAAAGAGATGATCCGCGTGGCCAAGGACAAGCTGCCTGCAGACCTGTTGCCCGAGTTCTTCGAGGTGATCGACAGTGAGTTCGCCGGCGACATCGACGCTTATGTGGACGACCTCTTCGCCACCAGCGCCTTCTCGTCTCTGGAAAAAGCCAAGACCGACATAGCTGCCAAGGCTGCCAACGGCCGCATCAGCTTCGTGGACGACCCTGCCTACATGTTCGTGCAGGACTACCGCACCGTCGGCATCGCAGTTTCAATGGCCTACAATGAGCTTGCTGAAAAGCTCGAGGCTGCCCACAAGAAATACATCGCCGGCCAGCTGGAGATGAATGCCGGGAAGGCCGTCTACCCCGACGCCAACTCTACCATGCGTCTGACCTACGGCACCGTCAAGGCTTACGAGCCCAAGGACGGCGTCATCTACAAATACTACACTACCCTGAAGGGCGTGATGGAGAAGGAAGACCCCGACAACTGGGAGTTCGTAGTTCCCCAGAAGCTCAAGGATCTCTATGCAGCCAAGGACTTCGGCCGCTACGCCAACCCTGACGGCAGCATGCCGAACTGCTTCATCATGACCGGAGACATCACCGGCGGCAACTCCGGCAGCCCCGTCTTCAACGGTCGTGGCGAGCTCACCGGCCTGGCTTTCGACGGCAACTGGGAGGCTATGTCCGGCGACATTATCTTCGAGCCCGACCTGCAGCGCTGCATCTGCGTCGACATCCGCTATGTGCTGTTCATCATCGACAAATTCGGAGGGGCAGGTTATCTGCTCAACGAGATGACTCTCGACTGATTCTAAACATTACATGGGATGAGGCGGGAGATAGTGGCGATAATGATCTTACTCCTGTGCGCGGCCTTCGACAGTCGCGCACAGGTCGTCTTTTGGAATGTCGAGAACTATTTCGACACCCGCGACGAGCGGGACAAGGAGGATGACGACTTCACTCCGGAGGGCGACTATCACTGGAACAGAAAGAGGTATCTGGCAAAGCGCAATTTCATTGCAAAGGGGCTGATAGCCACTGCGGACAGCCTGGGAGAGATGCCGGCCGTGATAGCTCTGGCGGAGGTGGAGAATCTGCGTGTGCTGGGCGACCTGGCGGAGAACACTCCGCTGGCCAAGGTGGGCTACCGCATCGTGCACCGCGACAGCCCGGACGCCCGCGGCATCGACGTGGCTCTGCTCTACGACCCCGCGAAGCTGGCCGCCGAGGCCACGGATTTCCTCACTGTGGAAGGATTTGCAACGAGGGAGATTCTCTACTGCAGGCTGAGGGCGGCTGGAGATTCCGCCGCGCCGCCGCTGCATCTTTTCGTGAACCACTGGCCTTCGAAGCGCGGCGGGGCTGCGTCGTCCGACGACCGGCGCATCGCGGTGTCCCGGCTACTGCAGGAGCGCCTCGATTCTCTGCTGACTGCCAACCCTTCGGCCCGAATCCTGCTTGTCGGCGACTTCAACGACACCCCGGACAGCGAGTCGCTCACCGCTCTGGCTGACAGTTGCGGCCTTATAAATATGGCTTTGCCTCTGTGGCGGCAGGGCAAGGGCTCTATCCGCTACAAAGGCAAGTGGGAATTGATCGATCAGGCTATCGTTTCAAGGCAGCTGGCTGACGAAGGGGCGGCTTTCTGCATTTTCGAGGCGGCGTTCTTGATGGAGCGCGACAAGCAGTTTTTGGGGATGAAGCCGAAACGCACCTTCGTCGGGCCGCGCTATAACGGCGGGGTCAGCGATCATCTGCCCGTCATTGTCAGAACAGGAACGGAATGAATGCCGTCACTGTATGACCGATGGTTGCGCCCGTGGCAGCTGCTATTATCAGCATCACGAAGAAGGCTATGATAGAGAGCAGCCAGAGGATGAAGATCACCAGGCCGGGCCTCCATGAAGGAGACTTGAGGTTGAACATCAGGTGGATTCCGGCGTAGATCAGGCCGATGCACGGCAGGAAGTAGGCCAGCGAGCCGAACACTATCAGCAGCACTTTTGTCACTACAGGAATGCCGGTGAAAAAGCCGGTGTAGGACGAGCCGATCTCTTCGAAGATGTCGCTGATGAACTCATTGACCAGATTGATGTCGAAGTGGAATATGGCTGTCGAGCCGAAGGCTGCCAGGCCGCCTGCCACAAGGCCGGAAATACCCATCATGACGAGGATGAATCCTATGAAGATGCATATAACGCGTCCGAATACCCTTCCGAAGTCTGAATTCTCCTTGACGGCTGTCGAGCCTTCCTTGTATTTCTGCTCTATGTCGGCGACGTTCAGGCTCTCTCCCCTCAATTCACACTGCTTGCGGACTGTGTCGGCCTTGGGCATCGCGATCCACGCGATTATGTAGAACAACAGAGCGATGCCTGAGCCATGGCCGGCAGTGAAGGCGCCGGGCAGGATGGCAGCCACGACAAAGAGTACCCTGATCAGCGTGATATCGGTGTTGAAATACGCTGCCAGACCGCTGCAGACACCACCGAGAACCTTGTTGGTAGGGTCGCGGTAGAGTCTCTTCTTCCCTTCAAATTTGTATTTCGGAGCTTCGCCGGCTGCGCTGTCTTCCTCTATCACCTCAGGCTGGCCGAGAATCTCGATGATATCGTCGATCATCCCTTCCGTAACTACGCACACTCCGTTCTCTGTCTTTTCCATCAGCAGTTCGGCCATCCTCTCTTCTATCCCTTCCATGATCTCACGGCCGCCTTCCATCTTTGAATAGTAGGAGTTCAGCGAATCGAGATATTTCTTCACTTTCGTATAGGCGGTCTCATCGAGACTGAAGGCGCATTTGCCTATACTTACTTTTTCTACCTTGTTCATGGCTTTTTTACTTGAGGTTATCGATAGTTGTGGTGATTTCGTTCCAGGCGTTGTTCATCTCTTCGAGCTGGGCGCGGCCTTTGTCGGTGATTGCGTAGTACTTGCGGGGCGGGCCCTGAGGGGATTCTTCCCAGCGGTACTGGAGGAGACCCTGGTTTTTCTGACGGATGAGCAGAGGGTAAAGGGTACCTTCGACTACTATCATGTTAGCCTCTTTGAGGCGGGTGATGATTGATGACGCGTAGGCGTCTTCTTTGGCGAGGAGCAGCAGAATGCAATACTCCAGCACTCCCTTCCGCATCTGCGCGCGGACATTTTCGGTGTTTACATTCTTTTCCATAGCGCGTTATTTTGAATAGTTAGAATACTTTGAGAGATTCTCCATGGTCGGGGCCAGGCCGCGCATCACGCACCTGTCGGTGGGAGTCTTGGCGACGGGGGTCACGATCCAGAAGATGAGGTAAGCCCAGAAGCCGGCTGTGCCGCAGATGAGCAGAGCTACAAAGAGGACGCGGATGAGGACCGTGTCGGTGTCGAAGTATGCTGCCAGACCGCTGCAGACGCCGCCGAGCACTTTGTCGTCGGGGTTGCGGAAGAGTTTCTTGGCGGCCTTGGGCTCTGAAGCTGAGGCTGAAGAGGCTGCGTTAGCTGAGGCGAACTCGTCTGTGCCGTCGGGCATGCCGATCTCGGCGATAACTTTATTGACGAGGGCGAGATCTACTACGGTAGCACCGTTAGAGGTTTCTGCTGAGAAGAGCTCAGCGATTCTTTCCTCGAGGTCTTCCATTACTTCCTTCTTGTCAGCTACGTTGACGCGAGAGCGGAAGTGATTCAGAAAGGTGTCGAGTCTTGCGTAAGCATCTTCGTCTATTACGAAGCTGCGTTTTCCGATTCCAGCGTTAATTGTCTTTTTCATGGTCGTATTGAAATTTATATAGTACTTTTCTTTGCATTGATGTTTACGGTGCAAAGATATATAAAAGTTTCAATACCTTGCAAGACAAAGTACCAAAATTTTTTAAATATTTTTTGGTACTAAAAGACGATTTTATCTAACGCTTTGGCTATCACGCTGTTAGAATCGAGGGCATCGGGAGCCCCGTCATCACTTTTTTCGCAAATACTTTGGACGAGCGGTATTTTTGCGAGAATTTCTATGCCATATTTGGCTGCAATGGCCTCGCTTTTCCCTTTTCCGAAGATGTAATAACGGTTGTCCGGGAGCTCGGCCGGAGTGAACCAGGCCATATTCTCTATTATACCATATATATGTTTGTCTATTTTCGGATTGCGGAACATGTTGATGCCCTTCTCCACGTCGGCCAGCGCCACTGCCTGCGGCGTCGTGACTATGACTGCTCCGTCCACCGGGATGTCGTTCACCAGAGTGATGTGGATGTCGCCGGTTCCGGGAGGAAGGTCGATGAGCAGGTAGTCCAGCTCGCCCCACTGCACCTGGAGGATTATCTGCTTGAGGGCGTTGCAGGCCATGGGGCCTCTCCAGATCAGGGCCTGCTCAGGGCTGGCGAAGTATCCGATGGACATCCATTTGACGCCGTACTTCTCAAGCGGGAGGATCAGCTGGCCGCCTTCTTCGTCTTCCAGAGCCTGCGGCATGATGCCTTCTGTGCCGGTCATCTTGGGCACTGAAGGGCCGTAGACGTCCGCGTCGGCCAGACCGACCTTGTAGCCGCGGCGGGCCAGCGAGACTGCCAGGTTCACTGCCACTGTACTCTTGCCCACTCCGCCCTTGCCGGAGGCTATCACTATTATCTTGCCCACATGTTCCAGCTGCTCCATTCCCAG
>JAFZKU010000036.1 GCA_017551785.1 Bacteroidales bacterium
CGTTTGCTCCGAGTGTGCCGAAAGAATCCCAGCTGTGTGCATTGCCGGAGGGGGCTCAAACGAAATCTGCCCCTGGAAGATTCCGTGGAATAGATGCCGTCGTGCCCGTGCCGCTGCACCCGCTGAAGAAGTTCCGCCGCGGCTTCAATCAGAGCGACATCATCGCCCGCGAACTCGCCGCTGCTCTCGGGGCCGCCTTCGAGCCGAAGCTCATCCGCCGGCGCCGCTACACCCGTACCCAGACACGCACCGCCGACCGCCACAGCAACATGGCCGGCGCCTTCGCTCTCAATGCGCGGGTGCTCCGCCGCCTCCAGGCCGCCGGAGTGCAGCGCATCCTTCTCGTCGACGATGTCCTTACCACCGGCAGCACCATCGCCGCCGCAGCCGCCGTCCTCCCCGACTGCTTCCGCCTCTCAGTTGCCACCCTGGCTTGCGTAGAATGATGGGGTTGGGCCCTTCCTTATTCCTTGCGCGTGTTTTGTAAAGTCCTGAGTATTAGGAGTTAGGGTAAAGCTCTACCCTACAAATCGTGGGGGAGAACTTAATGTATTAATCAGATAATTAGTCCTTTATAAAACACGCACGAGCAGAGGTGTAAGGGAAGAGAGGAAGCCCAATGGAGTTCAGATCCACTCGACAGAGCTGACATCGAGAGGCTCGGGCCGTTCGTCTAGGTCAGGGGCGTAGTAGAAGGCGTATCCCTTCAGCGAGCGGGGGATGCGACTCAGGAATTCGAGGGCCGGCTCGCCGTAATCACCAGAAGCGCCGTATAGCAGCATGGTCTTCTTCTCGTCATCCTTCTCATACCAGCCGCCGCCGTACACTTTGCCATACCCCTTCGCAAGCTCGTAGTGGTTGTACACCTTGCCGTAGATAAACGTGCCGGCAAGGGGCCTGTCGGGGAAAGCCATTATGATGAACTTCGGATACATAGCGGAACTACAGAAAAATCTTGGAACTAGAGATACACTCCTCCAAAGGTACGCTTTTCTGCGCATTTTCCCAGCTGCCCGGCACGCAGGTGCTCCTATCGTCCCATTCGGAGGGACGATGGGCGCAAAAAAGGGGGTAAAACGCTCCTATCGTCCCTGAATTTGGGACGATGGGCGCAGATGGGGGGTAAAGTGCTCCCTCCGGTCCACACTCTGGACCGGTAGGCGCAGAAATGGGGGGTAAAGTGCTCCCTCCGGTCCACGCTTTGGACCGGTAGGCGCACTTTCTGAGGCTCTGGCGGCACTGAGCTCAAAAAAAAAGGATGACCACGCTGGCCATCCTTTTTCATATTGCGATGAGCAATGGACTTAGTCGCTGAGGGAGAAGCGGCGGAAAGCCACAACCTTGGCGTCTTTGTCGATGCCTGCGATGTAATCCTTGACAGAGATCTTGCCTTCCATCACGAACTCCTGCTCTTCGAGGGTCTGCTCCTTGAAGAACTTGGCCAGACGACCTTTGGCAATGTTCTCGATCATAGCTGCGGGAAGATTGGCGGCCTTCTCTGCTGAGACGGTCTTGATGATCTGGCGGGCCTGAGCTGCCTGGTCAGGGGTGAGCCAACCTTTGGCAGTGTTAGACTCGATATGATCTTCGCTGTCGCAGTGGGCGGGGTTGATGCCGGCTTTCTTGAGAGCTGCATCGACTGCCTTCTGGATCTGCTCTTCCTTGGTCTTCTCGGTTGCAACCTCGAGCTCCTGCTTAACGATTTCAGCGGGAACGCTTTCGGCATTGACAGCAACGGGCTTCATTGAAGTAACCTGCATTGCGATGTGCTTGCCAAGGTCACCGGGAACTTCCTTGTTGAAACCAACCAGGGCGCCGTCCTTGTGAGTGAAGTGGATGTAAGAACCGATGAACGGAGCCTCGAGAGTAGCGTAGTAAGCAATCACATGCTTCTCACCGCTCTTACCGGTCTGCTCGGTGATAGCCTCGCCGACAGTGCGGCCGTCAGCCATCTTGACATTTGTCAGAGCTTCTTTGTCAGCCGGGAAAGCTGCGATAGCTGCGTCTGCGATGGCCTCTGCCAGAGCTTTGAACTCAGCGTTGGCGGCAACGAAGTCAGTCTCGCAACCAAGGCTTACCAGGATGGCCTTGTTGCCGTTGATGCGGGCAACAACTGCACCTTCGGTAGTCTCGCGGTCAGCACGTTTGGCTGCAACGAGCTTGCCTTTTTCACGGATGATTTCCTGAGCACGGTTGAAGTCACCTTCAGCCTCTACAAGTGCGTTCTTGCAATCCATCATGCCGGCACCTGTCATTTTGCGCAATTTAGCGACATCTGCTGCTTTGATTTCCATGTCAATTCTGTTTTAGTTCTCTTCCTTTACTTCTTCAGCGGGTTTAGCTTCTTCGGCGGGCTTGGCCTCAGCCTTGGGAGCTGACCTGCGGGCGCGAACCCTGCGTGCAGGAGCGGCGGCGGGAGCAGCTTCGGCTTCCTCGCCAGCTTCGTCCTGAGCTTTGTCTTTCTCGAGCTTGCGCTCTTCCAGACCTTCAGCTATAGCCTTGCAAAGAGTCTCGGTAACGAGAGAGATAGACTTTGCTGCATCATCATTTGCCGGAATCACATAATCAATGTTGGTAGGGTCGCAACAAGTATCAACCATGGCGATTACGGGGATGTTGAGGCGGTTGGCTTCCTTGACAGCGTTGATCTCTTTCTGTACGTCAACAACGAAGAGTGCTGAAGGGAGACGGTTGAGGTCGGCGATAGAACCGAGGTTCTTCTCGAGTTTAGCCCTCTGACGGGTGATCTGGAGACGTTCCCTCTTTGCAAGAGTCTCGAAGGTACCGTCGCTGATCATCTTGTCGATGGTATTCATCTTCTTGACAGCCTTGCGGATGGTCGGGAAGTTGGTGAGCATGCCACCGGCCCAGCGCTCTGTTACGTACGGCATGTTAACTGCCTGTGCCTGAGCGGCGACAATCTCTTTGGCTTGTTTCTTGGTGGCTACGAACAGTATTTTGCGGCCTGCGCGGGCAAGCTGTTTCATAACTGCTGCAGCTTCATCTATTTTGACAACAGTCTTATGCAGGTCGATGATATGGATCCCGTTCTTCTCCATATAGATATAAGGAGCCATCTTAGGATTCCATTTTCTCTTCATGTGTCCGAAGTGAACACCTGCATCGAGTAAGTCTTGGAAATTTGTTCTAGACATTTTGGTTTGTTTTTGTTTGTTTCTGTGATCCTCCTTTGCGAGGATTCTCTTTTTGTCAATCCTGAAAGTAGCGGCCTGAAGCCGGTCTTTCAGATTTTCCGCAGGTGGTCAAACGATTGGTAGCAATAAGCGGGTCCGATCATTTTACTGTAAACCACCTGTGCAATAAAGTCGTAAATCGTAATAATGTTAACGTTTGCTGAATTGGAAGCGTCTGCGTGCACCGGGCTGACCAGGTTTCTTTCTTTCAACCTCGCGGCTGTCACGGGTGAGGAAGCCGTTAGATTTCAGAATAGGACGATAAGCCTCTTTGTCGATCTTGCAAAGCGCGCGGGCGATTGCAAGGCGGAGAGCTTCGGCCTGACCTTTGATTCCACCGCCGTCAAGGGTAACCTTGATGTCGAATGAAGAAAGGGTACCTGTGAGTTCAAGGGGCTGCTGCACGATGTAACGGAGAGTGTCCTCCCTGAAGTACTCTTCGAGGGGACGGTCGTTGATCGTGATGTTGCCTTTTCCAGTGTTTACATAAACGCGAGCAACTGCTGATTTACGTCTTCCAAGGGCGTTAATTACTTCCATGCTCTGTTTAGATTTCGTTTAATGTAATAGTTTTAGGGTTCTGTGCTGCGTGAGGATGTTCGCTGCCTGTATAGAGATACAGGTTATGGAACTGCTGCTCACCCAGACGTGTCTTGGGAAGCATGCCTTTGATGGCGTGCTCGAGAACGGCCAACGGTTTGCGCTGGAGCAGATCCTTAGGCGTTGCGAAACGCTGTCCACCCGGATAGCCGGTGTAGCGGACGTATTGCTTGTCAGTAAGCTTCTTTCCGGTCAGACGAACTTTGTCTGCGTTGAGGATGATGACGTTGTCACCACAGTCAGCGTTCGGAGTGAAGTTGGGTTTGTTTTTGCCACGGAGCAAAATCGCTACCCTGCTTGCAAGACGGCCGAGGACCTGATCGGTAGCATCGATGACAACCCACTCTTTAGAGGAGTTCTCTTTGTTGACCGACAGTGTTTTGTAGCTAAGTGTGTCCACAGTCTTGATTGTTAATTAGTTAATACTTAAATGTTGCGATTTCCCACTTTTTTGGGGGCTGCAAAGATAGCCATTTTTTCATAACAAGCAAATTATATACTTCTGTTTATAACGTTCTTTTTCCTAAATTTACACCCTGTAAACCTCAACTAACTATGAAAAGACTCATTCTAGCATCTCTGGCCGCAATCGCAGGCTTCGCTCTCGTCTCTTGCGGCGGCAACAACGACAAGTCTGTCCCTGCAGCGACCAACACTGCAACCATAACTATCCATCCGGACCAGGCCGTCAACGTAATCCCTGACGAACTCTACGGACAGTTCGCAGAACACTTGGGAAGCGGCATCTACGGCGGCATCTGGGTTGGCAAGAACTCTCCCATCCCCAACACCGACGGCTACCGCAACGACGTCCTCGAAGCTCTGCGCGAGCTGAAAGTGCCGGTAATCCGCTGGCCCGGCGGCTGCTTCGCTGACTACTACCACTGGGAAGACGGCATCGGGGACAACCGTCCCACGATGGTCAACTCTTCATGGGGCGGCACTGTCGAGAACAACAGCTTCGGAACCCACGAATTCCTCAACCTCTGCGAGATGCTGGGATGCGAACCTTATATCAGCGGCAACGTCGGCAGCGGCAGCGTCCAGGAGCTTGCCAACTGGGTGCTCTACATGACAGCTGACGGCGGCAAATGGGCTGACCTCAGAGCCAAGAACGGCCGCAAGGAGCCCTGGAAAGTTAAATACCTAGGCGTCGGCAACGAGAGCTGGGGCTGCGGCGGACAGATGACTCCCGAATACTATGCCGGAGAGTATCGCCGCTACGCTGAGTACTGCCGCGACTACGGCGGAAACCACCTCTTCAAGATTGCCAGCGGCGCTTCCGACTATGACTATGAATGGACTGAAGTGCTCATGTCCGGCATCGGCCAGCAGATGGACGGCATCGGAGTGCACTATTATTCAACAGACTTCAGCAAGCCCAGCCACGGCTCCGCCACCGATTTCGACTCAGATTTCTACTACTGGACCGTCGGCAAGTCAATGGGCATTGAGCCTGTCATCAAGAAGCACATCGCCATCATGGACAAATACGACCCTGAAGGCAACATCAAGCTTCTCATCGACGAGTGGGGCACCTGGTGGGACGTTGAGGAAGGCACCAACCCCGGCCACCTCTTCCAGCAGAACACCATGCGCGACGCCATCGTGGCATCTACCACCTTCGACATCTTCCACAAATACACCGAGCGCCTGGGTATGACCAACATCGCCCAGATGGTGAACGTGCTGCAGGCCATGCTCCTCACTAAGGACGACAAGATGGTCAAGACTCCTACCTATTTCGTATACAAGATGTACAACACCCACCGCGGGAACAAATATGTGCCGGCGGAAGTCAAGTCTGACCTGCTTCAGAGAGAGGAAGGCAAGCTGGCCGACGTACATGCAATCAGCTCCACCACGTCCATCTCAGACGCAGGCAAGCTGAGCATCTCCGTGACCAACGTAAATCTTGACAACGATGTGGATGTGACTGTAAACCTGCCGGCAAGCGGCAAGGCCTTCACCGCCGAGATCCTGAACAGCGCGGATGTGAAAGACTACAACTCATTCGACGATCCCGACAAGGTCGGCACCGCAGCTTTCAGCAGCTTCAGCGTGGACGGCTCTAAACTGACCTTCAAGATTCCGGCCCACTCAATTGTGACTTTCGTAGAGAAGTAAGTCGCTCTCGCCTTCTATCAGCCTCGTCTCGATAGGAACATAGAACAGACGGGTGCGGATCGCCTTGCAGGCATCCTCTATCAATCTCAGCCGCTGTGCATCCTTCTCAGTTGTGAGGAGCACGGCGGCCGGGTGTTTTCTGGCCAGCCGTGCAAGCTTCTTCACGTCCCCTTTCTTATAAAGATGGTGGTCGGGATATTTCACTTCGTATATCTCGGCATACTTGGTCGTGAGAAAATTGTGGAGCTCGATGGGATCGGCGATGCCGCTGAACATTATGGCCTCCTGGCTGTAGATGAAACGGCCGTCGGCACCTTCAAATACTTCCAGTGGCTTGAGGTAATCAACAGTAGTGAAGTACAGGCGCTGGTTTGGATTGATGTGGTTGGCTGTCCTTACCTTTTCCTTCTGCCATTCATCGAGCCAACCGGGACTGCGGGTTATTATTATGGTGTCGGCACGTTTGATCTGGTCCGGCAGGTCACGCAGCTTTCCGAAGGGGAACAGATTGTCCTTGAAGACCGGCCTGCTGTAATCGATGAGCACTATCGAACGGCCGGGGATGAGGCGGCGGTACTGGTGGGCATCGTCGAGGATGAGGTAATCCACCGGATCGCCCAGCGGCGGGTTGACGAGCTGCTCTGTAGGAACTTCCCTGCGGCGGTCGACGAACACGCGCACCTGGGGAAACTTGCGTTTGATCTGCAGGGGTTCGTCGCCTACCTCCAGCGCAGTAGAGTCTACCTGAACCTCCAGCGGCTCCTTGGTCTTGCGCTTATATCCTCTCGACACCACGGCCACGGTCTTGCCCTTGTCCAGGAAATGACGGATGAACATCTCCACATGCGGAGTCTTTCCCGTGCCTCCCATCGCTATGTTTCCGAAAGAAATGACCCTGTCGCCGTAGCTGCGATAGTCCGCCACTTTGCGGCGCCCCTTGTCGTAGGCGCGATTGCGCAGCTTCAGCAGCGTGTAGTAAGGAAAAAGAAGAACTTTGCTAGCAAATAATGACATTATCCCCAGTGCTCCTGTATATAGTCCAGAATTGAATATATCTCGTCGACATCCATCGATGTCACAAGTTTCAGTCTCGTCTCCTTGAAGTTGTCCAGAGCCTTGAAATAGCAGCTCAGGTGGCGGCGCATCTCCAGCACGCCGGTGCGCGGGCCTTTGACCTCGATTGACTTTGCCAGATGGTCCTTCGCAAGCGCCACCCTGTCGGCCACCGACATCGGCGGCAGTTCCTCTCCAGTGTCGAGGTAGTGCCTTATCTCCTTGAAAATCCATGGATGCCCGAAGCTCGCACGGCCTATCATGATGCCGTCCACACCGTAGCGGTCGAAAGCGGCGGCAGCGTCCTGCGGAGTCTTGATGTCACCGTTGCCGATAATTGGGATGGTCATTCGGGGATTGTTCTTCACCGCGCCGATAAGCGTCCAGTCGGCCTCGCCCTTGTACATCTGGCAGCGCGTGCGGCCGTGGATGGTCAGAGCCGATATGCCGGCGTCCTGCAGACGTTCAGCCAGCTCCACAATTATCTTCGAATTCTCGTCCCAGCCCAGACGGGTCTTCACAGTCACCGGCCTCGACACAGCCTCCACAATCCGGCGGGTTATCTCCACCATCTTGTCGGGCTCCTTCATCATGCCGCTCCCGGCCCCGCGGCGAGCGATCTTGCTCACCGGACAGCCGAAATTGATGTCGATAACATCGGCGCCGGCTTCATCCATACGCCTGGCGGACTCCACCATTGCGTCGGGGATATTGCCATAGACCTGCATGCCTATGGGACGTTCGTAATCGTAAATCTGCATCTTGGCCAGACAGCCCGCTGCGTCGCGGACAAGGCCGTCGGAAGAAATGAACTCGGTGTACATCATGTCGGCGCCGAATTTCTTGCAGACATATCTGAACGACACGTCCGTCACATCCTCCATCGGAGCCAGCAGCAGAGGTTTGGAGCCTAAATCGACATCACCGATTTTCATAAGAGCAAAAATAGTTATCTTTGAGTAATCTTTATCAACAGTATTAACAGCATGGCATCTTTTGAAATAGAAGGCGGACATCCGTTGCACGGCGTCATCACTCCCCAGGGGGCGAAGAACGAAGCCCTGCAGGTTCTGTGCGCAGTTCTGCTCACCAGAGACGAAATAACAATCGAGAACGTCCCGGACATCGCCGACGTGCGCAACCTCATCAGACTGCTGCAGGACATGGGCTGCAAGGTGGCCAATGTCGGGCACAAGAAATGGTCGTTCAAAGCCGAGAATATCGACATGGAGTTCCTTGCCAGCGAGAAGTTCCGCAGGGACAACGCAGCCCTTCGCGGAAGCGTGATGCTGGTGGGTCCGCTGCTGAGCCGCATAGGCTTCGCCATCGTGGCCAAGCCGGGCGGAGACAAGATCGGACGGCGCCACCTCGACACCCATTTCGAAGGATTCGCCAAGCTCGGAGCCAAGGCTGAATATGACGTTGAGAAGGCTACTTTCATAATCACCGCGAAAAAGCTCAAGGGAGCCGACATCCTGATGTCTGAGGCCTCCGTCACCGGTACTGCCAACATCATAATGGCCGCCGTCACCGCAAAGGGCCGCAGCGTCATATACAACGCTGCCTGCGAGCCTTACGTCCAGCAGCTGTGCCGCATGCTCGTGGGCATGGGCGCCAAGATCCAGGGCATAGGCTCGAACCTGCTCACCATCGACGGCGTGGAGACCCTCCATGGCGCAAGCCACACCATCCTGCCCGACATGATCGAGGTCGGCAGTTTCATCGGCATGGCCGCAATGACCCGCAGCGAGCTTACCATCAAGAACGTCTCTTACAAGAACCTCGGCATAATCCCCGACAGTTTCCGCCGCCTGGGCATCAAGGTAATCCAGAAGGGCGACGACATCTACATCCCCGCCCAGAAGCAGAACTCCGTTGAAACATACATAGACGGCTCAATCCTCAAGATAGCCGACGCTCCCTGGCCAGGCCTCACCCCCGACCTTCTCAGCGTCATGCTGGTGGTCGCCACCCAGTCCAAGGGCAGCGTGCTCATCCACCAGAAGATGTTCGAGAGCCGTCTGTTTTTCGTCGACAAGCTTATCGACATGGGAGCCCAGATAATCCTTTGCGACCCGCACAGGGCGGTTGTAATCGGACACAACCACACCCGCAACCTGAAGGGCAGGGAGATGACCTCGCCCGACATCCGCGCCGGCATCGCACTGCTCATCGCAGCGCTCGGCGCAGAGGGGCGGAGCCTCATCCACAATGTCGAGCAGATCGACCGTGGTTATGAGAACATTGAAGAAAGGCTTTCGGCCTTAGGAGCGAAGATCCGCAGGATAGACGACCCGCCTACTCACTCTTAACGGTACCGCCTGCTGTGTGGCCTCTGTATTCAGGGGCGTACAGCGACTCGATTTCAACAAGACCTTTGTCGAACACTCCTTCCTGAGTCACGTAGAATGACTCAACGAGGTGTGTGTCCTCTTCCGGCAGCAGCTGGTAGTAGTACTCGGTGCCGCTGGCAGTCTGTTCCTTGTAGAAATAGGAAGAGCCGTATGAGCGCTCGTCTACAGGATAGAAGCAGGCCGGACGCATGGCGTGAACCTGGACGAACGAGCGGTTCTCGCCGTTCCAGATGTCGTATCTCACCTCAACGCGGTCTCCCACATGCAGCACGTCGCCTTCGGAGAGCTCACGGCCGTCGCGCCAGAATGTACGCTTGACGGTCATGTCGTTGCCGAACTCCTTGACATCCTTCATCGGAGCCTTGTAGGTGTAGTATACGGCGCCGAGTTTCAAATCTTCGGCATCATGGCTGAGCAGGGCGAACACTGCGTCTGCGGTAGCCATGTTGCTCTCCCATGCCTGATTGTGCTTCTGGAGCAGCAGCCACTGCTGCAGGCCTTTGACCGTCTCGCTCTCACCGACCTTCCAGAACAGCTCCTGGAGTTCGGCGTGAGCATAAATCTCAGAGCTCATCAGACCCCTGAACGGCATCACTGCGTTGGGGAAGTAGCAGCCGACGGTCCTGTTGACAACGGCATGGTCGACAAGCGAAGCGATGAGCTTCTCTACGCGGTCGTCGAACGAGCGGGCGTAGTAGGTAGTGCCCTTGGTGCGGAGCAGCGTATTGGCCAGCCTTGCCTTGTCGAGGATGGAGATTGTCTGCCAGTCTTTTTCAGACTTGGTGAGGAACTGCTTGAACACGCCTGCCACGGTCTCTGACATAGGAACGTCGAGATAGAGGCTGCGGATGGCAAAGAAATCTATAAGTGAGACGTAGCTCCAGTTCTTGATGTCGGCAATTGCGGCGATGCGGTTGTCGAGATACTTGAGGGCTCTGCTGACGTTGGCGTCAAGGCCTTCGGCGGCAACACCCATCCTTTCGAGCTGTTTTGTCTTCTCGAGGAAGAGCATCGTCAGCACGTCTGAAGCATACATGCAGGGGAACCAGCTGAAGCTGCCGTCGTAGTGCTGCAGCGACCTGAGCTTGGC
>JAFZKU010000037.1 GCA_017551785.1 Bacteroidales bacterium
CAGCAGTACATCCCTTACGACAAGGCTTCGAGCGTCAAGGTTTCGAAAGACATCGAAGACGTCTACCGCAACCTTTCCACCGAGCTCATCGAGTGCAACGCCGACAGCCCGAGGATGACCCATCTGCTGCTGGCTATCATCAAGGAGTCTTACAACACCGTGACTCCGGTGCTGCGCCGCTACGGCATCACCCACGAAAGCGTGCGTAACTATGTCATGGCCGGCAATATCTCCGGCAAAAATGTGGCGAAGGACGAGTCCGCCGCTGCCGCACCCGCCGCTGCTTCGGCAGACGCTTCCGCAGCCCCGGCTTCCAAGCCGCAGCCTTCTGCAGCCCCGAGATCAGACAAGAAAGCCACCGCGACCCTCGACAAATATGGCATCGACCTCACCGCCGAGGCCGTCAGCGGCAAGCTCGACCCCGTCGTATGCCGCGAGAAGGAAGTGGAGCGCATCTTCCAGATCCTCTGCCGCCGCAAGAAGAACAACCCCGTGCTGATAGGCGACCCCGGCGTCGGCAAATCTGCCATAGTCGAAGGCCTGGCTCAGGACATAGCCAACAAGAAGGCTCCGCTGGCCCTGCAGAACAAAAGGATCGTAAGTCTCGACATGAGCGCCATAGTGGCCGGTACCAAATATCGCGGCCAGTTCGAGGAACGCCTCAAGACCGTCCTGGACGAAGTCAAGGCGGCCGGCGACATTATCCTCTTTGTAGACGAGGTCCACACCCTGGTCGGCGCAGGTGGCCCCGCAGGCTCTCTGGACGCTGCCAACATCCTGAAACCCGCCCTGGCCCGCGGTGAAATCCAGTGCATCGGAGCCACAACTCTCGACGAATACCGCGAGATAATTGAGAAGGACGGAGCCCTCGAGCGCCGCTTCCAGAAAGTTATAGTCGACCAGACAGACTTCGACCAGACGCTGCTGATCCTCCAGACTCTCAAACCCAAATACGAAGCATTCCACAACGTAGAATATACCCCCGAGGCCCTGAACGCCTGCGTAGTGCTGTCGAACCGCTACATCACCGACCGCAGCCAGCCCGACAAGGCCATCGACGCCATGGACGAGGCCGCAGCCCGCTACAGCATCCGCACTCTGGACAGCAAGACATCCGAAAAGATGGACAGCGTCAACGCCAGGCTGGAGAAGGTAAGGCAGGACAAACGGGACGCCGCTGCAGGCGAAGACTTCAAGAAGGCTTCCGAGCTCCGCAAGGAGGAAGTCGCCCTCGAGAACGAGCAGCAGACTCTGGCCACCCCGGCCGATGCTCCGCAGAAAGCCGTCGTCACAGAGCAGGATATCGCCGGAGTGATCTCCATGATGTCAAATGTGCCTGTCAGCAAGGTGTCAGAGGCCGAGACCGACAAGCTCATCCAGATGGCCCCGAGGCTGAAGACCAAGATTATCGGTCAGGACGATGCGGTCGACAAGGTGGTGAAGGCCATCCAGCGCAACCGCGCCGGCCTGCGCGACCCCAACAAGCCTATCGGCACATTCATCTTCCTCGGCCCTACCGGCGTCGGCAAGACCCAGCTGGCCAAGAAGATCGCAGAATACATGTTCGACAGCGCCGACAATATAATCCGCATCGACATGAGCGAGTATATGGAGAAGTTCTCAGTGAGTGCGCTGATCGGAGCGCCTCCGGGCTATGTGGGTTACAACGAGGGCGGCCAGCTCAGCGAAAGGGTACGTCGCAAACCTTATTCAGTGGTGCTCCTCGACGAGATAGAGAAGGCCCACCCGGACATCTTCAACATCCTGCTGCAGGTGCTTGACGAGGGTCGTCTGACCGACAGCGCCGGCCGTCACATAGACTTCCGCAACACCATCCTTATTATGACCTCGAACATCGGCAGCCGCGAACTGAAGGACTTCGGCAGCGGCATTGGCTTCAAGACCCCTGCCAACGACCGTCAGCAGCGCAACGCCGAGATAATCGAGAAGGCTCTCAACAAGAAGTTCACTCCGGAGTTCCTGAACCGCATCGACGACCGCATCCTGTTCAACCCGCTCAGCGAGGAGGACATCGCGGCCATCTGCGACATCGAGCTGAAGGAGCTGCTCGACAGGATGAAGGCCCTCGGCTACGACATAACCATCAAGCCGGAGACCAAGAAGCTCGTATGCGAGCAGGGTTATGACCCCGAATACGGCGCCCGCCCGCTGAAACGTGCCATCCAGAAATATATCGAAGATCCTCTGTCAGAACTGATAATCTCAGGCCAGCGACCCGAGAGCATCTGACAGTCTGGCGTCATAAGGAGTCTCCTTTGCGATGCGGCCCTCGTGCAGGGCTATGCATTCCACTTCTGCGTTCACAACGGTCTTACCGTCTGAAGCCCTCAGGATATCCTGGAGGAAGATGTATCGCACGCCTTCGCGCTTGAAATTGAGGCAGACGTCGAACTCCTCGCCGCCGTGCAGCGGAGTCTTGAAGCGCATCTCGATGCGGCTCACCATGAAGATATAGTCATTGGCCGTGCACTCGCGGAAATCGATGCCGATGGTCCTCAGGTATTCATGCCTGGCGACTTCGAGATAGTGCTGGTAATTGGCGTTGTTGACGACTCCTTCGATGTCGCATTCGTAGTCACGCACCTTCAGGCGCAACTTGTAAACATACTCGCTTGCAGACTCTTTCATGCCTCAAAATTAAGCTAAATTATTATCTTTGCGGCGTATTTCTTAGAGAACTATGAAAAGATTCGTCATACTGCTGACAACGCTGGCGGCCATCATAGTCCTGACGACTTCAGCCAAAGACCCCTATCTCGACGTCCTCAAGGCTGACCGCTACAACGCTGCAGGCAACTATCATCCGTATCCTGTCCCGAAATACTCCGACACCAGGGCCCCCAAGGGCTACACTCCCTTCTATGTGAGCCACTACGGCCGCCACGGCAGCCGCTATCTGATCGGTTCGTCGAGGTATACCCACACCGTCGACATGATGGACGCTCTTCACGACAAGAACCTTCTGACCTCCGAGGGAGAGGCGCTGAGGGACGACCTCCATGCGATGAGGGAAGCCCACGCAGGTCAGGACGGCATCCTCACCCAGGTGGGCAGCCGCGAGCATCAGGGCATCAGCTCGCGCATGTACAAGAGGGTTAAGAAGGTATTCAGGCAGCCTGGCCGCAAGGACGTGCTGGTGGTCTCTACTCCGGTGCACCGCGTGCTGCAGAGCGCCTTCAATTTCGTGAGCGTGCTGAAGGGCAACGAGCCTGACCTCAAGGTACAGCTCTACAGCGGCGACAAGTACAAAGACTATCTGGCC
>JAFZKU010000038.1 GCA_017551785.1 Bacteroidales bacterium
ACGCAATGTCCCGAAGGCCATGCCGCGCACAATGAATGCCAAGCTGGAGCAAGTATTTATCATGAATAAAGGGAATATGCTGGACGGCGCCAAACTTGACAGCCTGTATAAGATGAACGGCCTGATGTCAGAAATGATGTCCCGTGCAGTAGAAAGGGATTCGAGCGCCCTTATCAAGATGATTGCCTCTTTCAAGATGGAAGGAAAGAATCCTTTCACTGAAGTGGCAAAAGCCTTCTCGATGATTACTGACATTGACAATATCATCAAAAACGGATGAGTATGAAGTATTGTACTAATTGCGGCTCGCCCCTGGCCGAAGGGGCAAAATTCTGCGCCAACTGCGGTGCTAAGGTACTCTCTGCACAAGCACCGTCTCAGGCACAGCCTCAGTCGCCGTCGGCTCAGCAACCTGCTCCAGCTCAGGCGCAACCCAAGCCAAAGGAACCTGCTCGGGCGGCCAGAAAGCCTGCTGCTCCGGTCATAGCTCCCATCGTAAAAGACATGTTCGCCAGCGCCACTTCCGGGACAATGAGGATGTCAAGCTGGACAGCCGCCAACCCGGTTAAGAAAGCTGTCGAGGCCGCAAAGACCGTCAGCTCGGCTGCCAAAACCGTTCAGGGCAAAGCGACGCAGAGCAAGTCGGAAGAAAAGTCCGGAGGCAAGCGCCGCGGAGGCTGTCTGCGCTTCATCCTGATAGTTCTGCTCATCATTGTTGTCATTGCTGTCCTGCCAGTGGCCCTGGATTATGTCGGCATGGGTGATATCAGCGAGAAAATCCGTATCTTTTTCGAGGATTTGGTGGATAAAATAATCGGTTAATAATCTATAAACAATTTATCATATGAGTTTCTGTAGCAATTGTGGAGCACCCGTAGCCGACGGCGCACGCTTCTGCGCCTCATGCGGCGCTCCTGTCCAGCCGGCCGGCTCCGCTCCGGCATCTTCTGTCCCCCCGACAACCTCAGATTTGGATTATGACGGTATGGAAGTGAAGCTTTGCTCTGATGGCAAGTATCACTGGACCTACCCCCTGAACATGTACAAGAACCCCTCGATCTTCCTGACCGTGTGCAAGATCTTCGGCATCCTCGGCGGCATTATGTTCATCCTGCTCAATTTCAGTTTGTTCACAAACGGTGACTGGGAAACGTTCTTCGGGAATCTGAAATACTGGGGCATCGCCGTGCTGGTATTCCTGGCCATCGCGCTGCTGTCCTATCTGATAGTAGCCGGCATGTACCATGGCAAATACATAGTACGTTTCACGATGGATGAAGAAAGGCTCCTCCACGACCAGATTCCAGCCCAGAAGAAGAACGCCCGCATAATCGGCGGCGCGCTGGCTGGAGCCGGCGTGCTCACAAAAAGTCCGGGACGCACGGGCCAGGGAGCGATGGTGGCAGTCCATACCTCGCTGGAGTCTAATTTCGCCAACGTAAAGCGCATCAAGGCCTACCGCGGATTCGGCACTATCAAGGTCAATGCTCCTTTCTCAAAGAACCAGGTCTATACTACCCGAGAGGACTTCGACTTCGTGCTGGACTACATCAGGAAGCACTGTCCCAAAGCAAAATAGAGCGGCGATGAGGCGTCTTTTCATCTTACTGATGCTGGCATTCGCCGTGACGGCCTGTGGCACGCATATAAACCAGCCCCCGGATCCGGGAAATCCATGGCCGGCTGCCCACAACGGCACTTTTGCTTCCGGGAGTGATTCGTTCGTCTTCAACGGTGACGGGAAGAGTGTCTCCTGGCACTTCGCCCAGCCGGCAGCGGGCCTTGGCGCAGAAGGGAAGGGTACATATGTCTTCCAGTTTGGCAACGAAGCCTGGCGCTATGACGCCGCTGAAAAACTGAAGTTGATGCCGGAAGGAGGGAAAGCAGTGACCTTTATCCTTGGCCGTCCTGCCACCGAGGATTCGATAGAACTCCTGTTTGAAGGAGAAATACGCTCTTTCAAGAAATAATTCTTATTTTCGAAGACGTGAAACATACGCTGCTCATAACTTTGGCCGCCGCCGCAATCCTGACCTCCTGCTCTCCTTCGCAGCCGGGCGGGCGCAGCGTCACGGCGCCGGACGGGACGCAGTGGCAGCAGATGACGGTGGAGCGGCTGCCGGACTTGAATGTGTCCAGGGCCAATCACCGGACGGTGGTCTTCGGAGAGGAGATTCTTGTGTTGGGAGGGCATACCGAGGGATACAAGCCTCTGGAGTCCGCGGAATACTATGCTGACGGGGCATGGCACACAGTGCCGATGCTTTATTCTCATGCGAACGGTTTTGCGGCGCAGCTCACTGACGGCCGCATCTTGATTGGCGGTGGAAGCCCGGAGGATTTCGGCATAGGACAGAGCTGGGGCGCTGAAATATACGACCCCGCATCGCACTCATTTTCTCCTGCCGGAATCATGGCGCACAAACGCAGTCTTTCGTCGGCCCTAACTCTTGCCGACGGCAGCGTCATAATAGCCGGCAACTGGATGGCTGACGACAGCTGGGAAAGCTGGACCCCGGACGGGGGGTTCTCTGACGGGAGCCCGCTCCAGCCCGGATGGTCCTGCCCGTACATCCTTCCCGCCTCCAAAGACGACATCATAATATTCGGACCCTACAATTCTCATGGAGACGATATGTCCGGAGTTGTGGAGCATGTAGGTGTGGTTAAAGATTATGTTCCTCTGCTGGAGGACTGGAGAGTTTCCCACCACTATCACTTCTTCCCGGAGAATCTGCAGATTGCAGACTATACCTATGTCGTCCCGGCAATAAGCGCTTCCGGCAATGAGGCTGCAATAATCAAGGTGGCCTCCGGGGAATTCTCCCTCCTGGAAATGGAAAAGCCTCTTCCCGTGCAGGACCCTGACGGCAAACCCATAGAATGGAGTCACCTCCAAGTCGACAGGCCGGCCAGGCTCATCTGGGTGCAGGGCTTCGAACCTGAAGAGGGCCGCATCTGCTTCGCCCGTATCGAGTACGACGCTACCTTCGACGGCGGCAAGGCAACATCGACATTCTTCTATGCCGACAACCCCGGAGATATGCCTGGCGGAGCGGCAAAGCTTCTGCCGGGCGAAAGGATGGTCCTTGCCGGCGGAGTAGCATGGGAAAAAGGCCAGATACCTATCAAGGTCGATTACTTCAAGACATATTCTTCTGCGTTCATATTCCACACCGGACCTGTCGAGAATAAGGTTATGCACCTTCTGGGCTTGCTGACTGGAGCCCTCGCCGCAATCGGCCTCATGCTTGCTGCAATGTTTATCAGTCGCAGACGCAAGGCCCGCCAGGCCGCGGCTAATGTGGACGAGGCAGGGCTTACCCGTAACCTCATGGAGCAGATGTCGGCCCTCATCGAAGAGAAGGAGCTGTTCCGCCAGAAGAATCTTAGAATCAATGACGTCGCTTCGGAACTTGCCACCAACAAGACTTATATAAGCGTCCTGCTGAACAGCATGTCAGGCGAAAGCTTCACTTCGATGATTACCAAATACCGTGTAGAGTATGCCCAGAAGCTGCTTCGCGAGCATCCGGAAATGCTTGTGGACGAGGTGGCCGACGCTGCCGGCTTCTCATCCCGCACTTCGTTCTTCCGTAATTTCAAGGCCGTCACCGGCATGACTCCGCAGGAGTGGCGCAAAGCTGATTAGCACCCTGCCGGATTAGAGGATAAGCTTTACGCGGAAGCCGCGGGAGGTGGGCTCTTCTATGACATCTTTGCAGAGCGAACCGAGTTCCTCGAGGAATGCCGGGGAAACGTCCGGGTCCCGGAGGGGTGAGCTTTCCAGACATTCTACCATGAAATCCAGGGCAGTTACGTCGGAGAGTTCGCTGTGGGTGATGCGCAGGGTCATCGGCAGATACTTGTGCATCACTTCTTTCAGCATCTTCTGATAGGCCTCGAGAGCTGTATCGCACTTGTCTGCTATATTGTATTTGATGCAGAACTGCCGGATGGATGTCTCCATGCCCGGGAAGTCATAGTCGGGACCGTCGATCTCGAACACTTCTTTGCGGATGCGCTGTACGAACGCTTTGGTGGCGCTGTGGACAGGGTTTTCAAACACCTGTTGAGCCGGGCCGTCCTCGTAGATTATTCCCTCGTTCATAAAGAAGATGCGGGTGCTCACATCGCGGGCGAACTTCATCTCGTGGGTCACGATGAGCATGGTCATGCCTTCCTTCGCCAGCTGGCGGATGACGCTGAGCACTTCGCCCACCATGGTGGGGTCGAGGGCAGACGTGGGTTCGTCGAAGAGAATAACCTCAGGCTTCATGGCCAGGCAGCGGGCGATTGCTACGCGCTGCTTCTGACCGCCGGAGAGGCTGGAAGGGTAGACGTCGGCCTTTTCTGCAAGGCCGATTTTCCGAAGGAGGGCCAGGCCTTCTTCGCGCGCCTTTTCTACCGGTTCCTTCTTGATCTTGCACGGGGCGTATATGACATTCTCCAGCACTGTCATGTGATCGAAGAGGTTGAAACTCTGGAATACCATGCCCACTTTCTGGCGCATCTTGTGAATCGGATAGCCTTTCTTCAAAATGTCTTCCCCGTCAATTATGATACTGCCGCCGGTAGGAGGGTCCAGCAGGTTGAGCGCCCTCAGGAAAGTGCTTTTCCCCGTCCCGGAAGGGCCTATGATGCTGATCACCTCGCCGGGATTGATTTCGCAGTTTACATCCTTCAACACCTGGAGGCTGCTGCCGTCAGGGTTGTGATAGGTTTTGCTGAGATGAGAAACGGTAATCATAGCGAAATCTTTTTAGGGGTTGCCATTTTCAGCAATGCGCTGATGAGCCACACAAGCAAGAAATAAATGATTGTGACGACAAGCAGGGGGACCAGAGCGTCAAAAGTTCGGCTGCGGATTATGTCTCCAGCGCGGGTAAGGTCATGGATGGCAATATATCCTACGATGGACGTTCCTTTTATCAGGGAGACACACAGTCCTGAGTAAAGGGGAAGCCCTCTTCGGATTGCCTGGGGCAGCACGATGTTGAAGAAGGTCTGGGCGCGGGTGAATCCCAGCGCCAGGCCGGCCTCGGTCTGGCCGTGGGGGATGGCATCCAGAGATGTGCTGTAGATGTCACTGGCCCCGGAAGCGAAGAACAGGGCAAAACAGATTACTGCAACTATATCCGGCGGAACCCCGCTGTCGGCAAAGACTACATAGAACAGGATGAGCAGAAGCACCAGTTCGGGAATACCTGCTAAGAAACCGTTATACACTTTTGCGATGGTGCGGACCCATCTTCGGCTGCTGCGGGCCATGGCATATACGCCTATACCCAATATCGAACCCAGCAGGATGGCAAGGACGCTGATCTTTAGCGTTTCCAGCAGACCGTTGGTAAGATACTTCCACCTGTTCTCGGTAATCAGGTTCTTATGGATACTTTTCTTGAGCCAGGGGACCAGACCGAGTTTCGCGGTCTGCGC
>JAFZKU010000039.1 GCA_017551785.1 Bacteroidales bacterium
GCCCTACACCGGCGGCCAGGCCCAGAAGCGCCACGCTTGCATCGCTGTCAACCTCCAGGGAGGCAGCGGTTTCGAAATCTGGCAGTATTCCGAGCGTAAGCCCTGTCCCTGTCCTTTCGACATTTCTGTAGGCGACACCGGAATCTTCGCCTGCAAGATCCGCAGCAACAACGTAAAAGAGTTCCATCGCGAGCTCAGCGCCAAATATAACAACGTCGGTCCTCTGTCGAGGACTCCCGACGGACGTCCAACCTTCTGGATCCGCGACCCCTGGGGCAATCATTTCCAGGTCGCATCCGGCAATGACGTATTCATCGACCAGGGACGCAACAACGGCGGCGTGTGCGGAGCCGTGATCGGCGTCACAAACATGCATGATGCCATCAACTTCTATTCTGAGGTTCTCGGGTATGAGAGGATGGTTTTCAACGAGGAAGGCACCTTTGACGACTGGAGCATTATGCCCGGCAGCGAGGGTCGTTTCCGCAGAGTGCTGCTCGCCCCGATGAAACAGCCCAAGGGCGCTTTCAGCCAGCTGTTCGGAAAGAGCTACATAGAGCTCGTACAGCCGCTTGACCGCACTCCCCGCAAGATTTACGAAGGCCGCTACTGGGGCGACCCGGGTTTCATCCAGGTATGCTTCGACGTCTCCAACATGAAAGCCCTCGGCGAGTTTTGCGCTGAAAAAGGTTTCCCTTTCACTGTAGACAGCTGTCCCAACGACGAACGTTTCGACATGGGCGAGGCATCCGGCCACTTCACTTACATTGAAGATCCCGACGGCACACTCATCGAATTCGTAGAAACCGAGAAAATCCCCGTGCTTAAAAAGCTCGGCATTTACATAGACATGACTAAACGCAACCCCCTGAAGCCTCTGCCCAAATTCTTGTTCCGGCTCATGGGGCTCACAAAAATCAAAACCTTACAAAAATGAAAGACATATTCGACAGAATCAAAGAGTCGACCGGCGGACCTATCGGCCAGTATAGAGAGATAGCCGAGGGCTATTATTCATTTCCGAAGCTCGAAGGCGAGATAGGCCCTCACATGCGCTTCAACGGCCAGGAAGTCCTCTGCTGGAGCCTGAACAACTACCTGGGCCTCGCCAACCATCCGGCAATCCGCAAGATCGATGCTGAAGCATCCGCAAGATGGGGTCTTGCCTATCCTATGGGTAGCCGTATGCTCACAGGCAACACCGCCCTTCACGAGCAGCTGGAGAGGGAACTTGCAGATTTTGAACACAAGGAAGCCGCTTTCGAGTTCAACTTCGGCTACCAGGGCATCGTTTCAACCATCGACTCTCTCGTAAGCCGTCACGACGTCATCGTGTTCGACGCCGAGGCTCACGCCTGCCTGCTTGACGGAAAACGTCTGCACACCGGAAAGTCATTCTCATACAAGCATAACGACATAGTCAGCTGCGAGCAGAAGCTCAAAGTCGCCACCCAGATTGCCGAAGAGCAGGGCGGCGGAGTCCTTCTGATCACTGAAGGCGTTTACGGCATGACCGGAGCCCTCGGTATCCTCGACCAGATCTGCGCCCTCAAGAAGAAATACAAATTCCGCATCCTTATCGACGACGCTCACGGCTTCGGAGTAATGGGTCCCACCGGCCGAGGCACCAGCGAGCATTTCGGCGTTATGGACGAAGTGGACATCTACATCGGCGCATACGCCAAATCAATGGCAATCATCGGCGGCTTCGTAGCCAGCGAGAAGCCTATAATCGACTTCCTCAAATATAACATGCGTTCACAGATCTACGCCAAGTCACTCCCGATGCCTATCGTAGAGGGCTGTCTGAAACGTCTCGAGATCATCCGCTCGGCTGAAGGCGACGAACTGCGCAAGAAACTGTGGACGGTTACCCGCCGCCTGCAGAACGGTTTCCGCGAAATGGGCTTCGAAATAGGTCCTGCCGAGGCTTGCGTTACTCCGGTTCAGGTATTCGGAGGCGAGCACCAGGCTATGAACATGGCGCTCGAGCTTCGCTCGAAGTATCACATCTTCTGCTCTGTCGTGATCTATCCCGTTATTCCTAAGGGAATGGTGATTTTCCGCATCATCCCTACCGCAGCCCACAGCATAGAGGATGTAGACTATACCCTCAACGCTTTCAGGGAGATGAAGGAGAATCTTGCAAAAGGTGCATACGACTATCCCACTCCCGACCTGGCAACACTTCTGAGACAATAATATGAGCAAGAAATACAAACTGATCTGCACGGCCTGCGGCGCCGACTGCGGCGACTTCTCAGACTGGTTCGCACACGACCAGAAATGCAGCTGCGGCTGCCAGAAGGCCGAGGCCGTATATGAGGCCGACTACAGCAAGTTGTTCGAGGGTGGCGACGGGCAGGACAGCCTCTTCCGCTACTTCGACTTCCTCCCGCTGGAAAGCCGCGAAAACATAGTGTCATGCGGCGAAGGAGCCGAGCCCATCGAAGAGTGGGGCTTCCTCGAGGAGTTCGCCAAAGAAATACACGGCGTAGACTGTAAGGTATACGTAGTGCGCAACGACCTTAACGGCGGCAGCGGCACCTTCAAGGACATAGCAGCGGCTCTCGGTGGCTCTATCTTCAAGGAGAAGGGTGTGAAACGCTTCTGTCTCGCATCTACCGGCAACGCAGCCACCGCCTTCAGCCGTTACTGCGCGCTGGCAGGCGTCACCTTTGACGTGTTCATGCCGAACGACGTCTGCAAGGACACCGCCGACACTATCCGTTCTCACGGACAGGTGCTTCACATCTCGCAGGGCGGCTACGGCGCTGCGAAGAAAGAAGCAGCCGATTTCCATGTCAGCGAGCATGTGCTCATATCTGCCGGCAACATCGACCCCATCCGCGTAGAGGCGAAGCGCACCATGGCATTCGAGTTCCTGCGCCAGCTGGGCAAGATGCCGGACGTATTCTTCCAGGCCGTTGCAGGTGGCACAGGCCCCATCGCCCTCGACAAGGGAGTGCGCGAACTGCAGAAATACTACGACAAGAGCATCAAGATGCCGCGCCTGATCCTCGCACAGCAGGACACCTGCGACCCTATGGTACGCGCCTGGGAGAAGGCTACTGCAGAACATTTCCCCAAAGGCTGGGAGAAGGACTTTCCTACCGTTATCCCGCAGACCAGGATTTCAATCCTGTCGGCAGGCACTCCGGGCATGTACCCTACTGTCGCTCCTATGGTGAAAGAGACCAAGGGCGGTTTCGTAAGGGTAGTCGAGTCTGACCTGGCAGCTCTGGCGAAGAAGATACAGGACAAGACCGGCGTAATCTTCGGCCCGGCTTCGATGGTATGCTTCGCAGGATTCTTCAAGGCCCTGGAGCAGGACATGATCCGTCAGGGCGAGACTATCCTGCTCAACATAGGCGAAGGCAGCGAAAGAGCCCGTTGGTTCGCCCGTGAAGTGGAGGAACTGGCATGAACGTCTGGATTACAGGAGCTTCATCCGGCATAGGACAGGCGACAGCGTACAGCTTCGCATCCAGAGGTCACAATGTGATTCTCACAGCCCTCGAGGCCCCCGAGCTCTATGCCACTGCTGAAGAATGCAAGAAGAAAGGCGCCCCCGAGGTGAGGACTCTGCCTTTCAACCTTCTTGAGACCAAAGACATTCCGAAGCTGGCCGAGGAAGCATGGAACGCCATCGACGGCGGAGTGGACGTGCTCTACTGCAACGCCGGCATCAGCCAGAGGACCAACGTGATCGATACCGACGAGCCGATGATCCGCAAGATCATGGAGCTTAACTTCTTCTCCCCTGTCCTGCTGGCCAAGGAAATCCTCCCGAGGATGCTGGCAAGGGAGCCCAAAGACGGCATCCGCGGCCAGATCGCAGTCACCACCAGTATCAACGGACGCTTCGGCTTCCCGCTGCGCTGCACCTACAGCTCTTCGAAGCACGCTCTCTACGGCTTCTTCGAGACTCTTGCAGCTGAATATTACGACCAGGGAATACGAGTAACAATAGTGTGTCCCGGCCGCGTACAGACCAACATCTCGTTCTTCGCCCTCGAAAAAGGCGGAAAGCAGCACGGCAAGCTCGACGCAGGACAGGCTTCAGGCCTTACCGCAGACAAGGCCGGCGAAAAGATCTGCAAGGCTATCCTCAAACGTAAGAGAGAGGTGCTCGTAGGCCGCAAGGAACTGCTGATGGTCTACATAAAACGCTTCTTCCCGGGCCTTTGCGCAAAGCTCAGCAGGAAGATTGAACCTATGTAATTCTGAGATTATTCAGGATTAGCGGATCCTCGACATCAGTCGTTCTCCACATGCGGCTGCATTGTCGAGGATTTCCTGTTCACCCTCGACCTTGCGGCCACGCATAATGATACGTCCGTCGCAAATCACGGTGTCCACGCACGAGCTGTTGGCCGAATACACCAGATTGGCCTCGAAATCGTAGTTGGGCGTGAACCAGCTGTTGTTCATGTCGATGAGGACTATATCGGCCAGCCTGCCCTCGGCTATCACGCCGGCGTTGAGTCCTATGGCCTTGGCAGCATTTTCGGTGCCTATCTTCAGCAAGGTGTCCAGCGGGATGGCAGCGGGATTCTTGCGCCAGGCCTTCTGCAGCAAAGCGGCAGTCTTGAGAGCCTCCAGCATGTCGAGATTGTTTGAGCTGCCGCAGCCGTCGGTGCCCAGAGTCACGTTTGCTCCGGCCGCCATGAGCTCTTCCATCTTGAACTTGTAGCCACTGGAAATCTTCAGGTTGCTGTTGACGTTATGAACTGCGGTAACGCCGTACTGGCCCATGAGTTCAATGTCGTGAGGGGTCAGCCAGAGGCTGTGGGCGGCGATTACCCTGTCGCTGAGCAGACCAAGACGCTCGCAATATTCCACAGGCGTGCAGCCCCATTTCTCCTGGGCGTCTATTATCTCCTGCTCAGTCTCGCTCAGGTGGATGTGCACCAGCAGATTGTTCTCCTCGGCGAACATCGCGGCCCAGCGGATGTTGTCTTCGCAGACTGTGTATGGAGCATGCACCGACACTGCGAACATATTGCGTGAAGACAGCGACTTGGACTCCTCGAAATCCCTGATGAGGGCCCTTCTCTCCTTCTCGGCCTTCACCATGTCGCCGTTGTCCAGCATACAGTATGAGTGGACGCCGCGGATGCCCATCTCGTCGACAGCCTTAGACGCCACATCCAGACCCCAGTACATGTCGTTGAAACATGTCGTACCGCTCTTGATCATCTCCAGGCAGGCCAGTTTGTTGCCCCAGTAGAGGATTTCCTTGTCGTACTGAGCCTCTATCTTCCAGATATGCTGGAGCCATGGCATCAGCGGGGTGTCTTCCTTGGCGCTGCGCGTCATGGTCATGGCAGCGTGGGTGTGCATGTTGATGAAGCCGGGGATGGCGGCCATGCGGCTGCAGTCTATCACTTCGGCCCCGGGAGCATCGATTGAATCAGCAATTGTCGCAATAAGGTTGCCACGGACAAGGAGGTCGCACCTCTTGCCGTTGGTATATACGTTCTTGAGAAGGATTTCGTTCATAAATTGCAATTTACTTAAAATTCTTCGGCTTCGCTCAGCCTTGCGGCATATTTTCTCCACTTGTCAAGCAAGGCCTGCATGTCGGTCGGGATCTCGCTGTCGAAGAACACTTCCTTGCGGGTGCGGGGATGGATGAAACCCAGAGTCTTGGCATGCAGGGCCTGACGCGGCATTATTTCAAAGCAGTTGTCGATGAATTGTTTGTATTTAGTGTAAAGGGGGCCTTTAAGCACGCGGTCTCCGCCGTAACGGTCGTCGTTGAAGAGCGGGTGGCCGATGTAGTTCATGTGCACCCTGATCTGGTGGGTGCGGCCGGTCTCGAGCTTGCACTCTACCAGAGTCACGTAGCCGAATCGCTCCAGCACTTTGTAATGCGTCACCGCAGTCTTGCCCTGGTCACCTTCGGGGAAGACTTTGAAACGCATGCGGTCGTTGGGGTCGCGGCCGATATTGCCCTCTATAGTGCCGGAATCATCAGCCACGTTACCCCACACAAGCGCCACATAGGTACGCTCTATGGTATGGTAGAAAAACTGCCTCGAAAGGAACATCTGGGCGTCTTCGTTCTTTGCCACCAGCAGTAGTCCGGAAGTATCCTTGTCGATGCGGTGGACCAGGATGCCCATGCGGTCATCCTCTCCGTCTGGCCCCTGGCTGATGCCCAGGTGATATGCCAGTGCGTTCACGAGGGTGCCGGTGATATGGCCGTGGCCCGGGTGGACCACCAGTCCCGGAGGCTTGTTCACAACGAGCAGGTCTTCGTCTTCATAGACTATGTCGAGAGGGATGTTCTCAGGCACCACCTCGAAGCCGCGGCGCTGATAAGGCATCACTATGGTGATGACATCCAGCGGCTTGACCTTGTAGTTAGCCTTGACTATCTTGTCGTTGACACGTACATAGCCGGCGTCGATGGCAAGCTGCACCCGATGGCGCGACACCTGCTCCATATGCTCGGTGATGTATTTGTCAACACGCAGCAGCCCCTGCCCCTTGTCGCTGACGAAGCGGAAATGCTCGAACATTTCCTCTTCCGGGAGAAGGAGGCTGTCGTCTTCTGTCATGATAATTACCTGGATACGACCTTGTCAGGATCGAGGGTAAGATAAATGTCTACCTTGGAGCCCATCACGACGCCGTGGACTCCGACTACGTTCGCCTCGCCTTCTTCATTGGTGCTTACTACGGGCATCGGACTCTGGCGGTAAACCACTGCGCTCAGAGAGTCGCGGTAATCCTTGACAGTGTCGTCATATTTGACAAGGCCTACGTTAAGGGAGTTGTCGTTGATAGAATTTGTGGCGAGCTGGGCAGTGTAGCCGACCACATAGGGGACATAGGTAATGTTGTCCGAAGGATTGAGGCCGAGCACCAGGTCGATGGCAGATTCAGTCTCCACCTGGGAGCCAGGGATAACCTGACGGCCTTTGTAGCGCTGCTCCAGAACGTTGTTGGTGGCCATGTCGGTGCGGTATATGAGCTCACCGATAGTAAGCCCTCTTGAGGCAAGCTCGGCACTGGCCTGGCGCAGAGAGTATCCCACCACATTGGGGACCGAGGTCATCTGCGGAGTCATGGAATTGATTGTGATAAGGATGCGGCGGCCCTTCTTGACTGCTGCTCCTGCCTCAGGGTTCTGACGGTACACCGCTCCGTGCGCAAGCCTCTTGACATACACCGAATCGACGACATCCAGACGGAGGTCGCTCTTGGCTGCCAAGGCTCTCGCATCGGCGAGGCTCAGGGTCTTGAAATCAGGGACAGTGAGTTCTTTGTTGTGGCGCGTGCAGGCCCTCAGCCCGAGAGAGGCCACTATCAGCAGCACGACCACGAAGATGATGCCTCCAAGGAAATTCTTCCTCAGCATCTTGTCTCCTTTGCCGGCAACTTTGTCAGTTTTCTTTTCCATAAGCACAAATTTAAACAAAAAAGGCAACCCCGCAAAGGAGATGCCTCATTATGCCTTCAAGCAAGGACAGCTTAGAACTGGTCTTCGCTTGATACGGTCAGTTTCTTGCGACCGTGACGGCGGCGTGCAGCAAGCACCCTGCGTCCGTTAGGAGTCGACATACGCTCGCGGAAGCCATGTTTGTTGCGGCGCTTGCGCTGTGAGGGTTGAAATGTACGTTTCATTATGATAGATTTTTATTATTCCGATTTTGGGAGTGCAAAAGTAAACAGTCTCTTTGAAATATACAAATTTTATCTCTTGATTATCACAATCTTTTTTTCCTGGAACCACTCTTCCTTGAAGAAATCGCTCACATCGATGACAGAAAGCATCCTGGGATCGAAAAATCGGCGGCTGACACAGCGGTCTATCTCGTCGTCTATCTCCCCTCCTTTGAGGTATAGAACCCCTTTGTCATAGCATCCCTTGACCCATGGAAGCATCTTGTCGAGCGATGTAACTGCGCGTGAAACCACCCAGTCGAAACTGCGTCCCAGATTCTCGGCACGGTCGTTCACAACCGTCACGTTGTCGAGCCCCAGCGCCTCTGCTACAGCAGCAGCTACCTTGGTCTTCTTGTTTATCGAATCGCAGAGGGTAAAGTTGCAGCCTTCGAAGAAAATGGCCAGCGGAATGCCGGGGAAGCCTCCGCCGGTGCCGAGGTCCATGATGCTGTCGCCCTCAGCGACCATGCCGGCCATGGGAATGGCCAGAGCCAGCGAGTGCAGCACGTGATGCTGGTAGAAAGCATCCATGTCCTTGCGGGAAATGACGTTTATGCGGGCGTTCCACTCGTCGTAAAGGGCCTTGAGCGCCTCGAATCTCTCGATCTGAAGTGCGCTCAGCGACGGGAAATATCTGAGTATCTCTTCCATATCCTAATGGGCCTCCAGCCAGTTTGTACCATAGCCGCATTCAGCAATCAGCGGAACGCGGAGCTTGCATACATTCTCCATCTGCTCCCGGGCAATCTCCATCACCCTGTCAAGCTCCTGCGGCACGACGTCGAACACAAGCTCGTCATGAACCTGCAGCACCATGCGGCTTTGCAAGCCTTCTTCCTTCATCTTGAGGTATACAGCCGCCATCGCCAGCTTTATTATGTCCGCAGCACTGCCCTGGATGGGAGCGTTGACTGCGTTTCGCTCGGCAAACTGGCGCATGTTGAAGTTGCGGGAATTGATGTCCGGAAGAAAGCGCTTGCGGTGGAACACGGTCTCTACATAGCCGTTCTTGCGGCATTGCTCCACAGAGCGGTCTATATATGCGCGCACTCCTTTGTAGTTCTCGAAATACTGGTCGATAAGAGCCTTGGATTCGCTCCGGCTGATTGACAGTCGCTGCGAAAGACCGAAGGCCGAGATGCCGTAGATGATGCCGAAGTTGGCGGTCTTGGCGTGGCTGCGCTGCTCGCGCGTCACTTCAGACACAGGCACTTTGTATATCTTGGCAGCCGTGGCGGCGTGTATGTCGTGACCGCTGCGGAAATCTTCTATCATTCCCTCATCCCCGCTGAGATGGGCCATGATGCGCAGCTCTATCTGCGAGTAGTCGGCAGAGACAATGTATCCACCTTTATGAGACGGTACGAAGGCTTTGCGGATCTGCTGTCCCTGAGCCGTACGAACCGGGATATTCTGGAGGTTGGGCTTCAGCGAACTCAGACGCCCGGTGGCAGTAAGAGCCTGGGTGAAGGTAGTGTGGATCTTGCCGTCAACAGGATCCACCAGCTGCTGGAAAGGCTCGATATATGTCGAGATAAGCTTCTTCAGCCCCCTGAATTCCAGTATTTTATCTATCAAAGGATGTTTCCATGCCATTGCCTGCAGCGTCTCTTCGTCGGTGGGATAGTTGTCGCGGCTGTTCTTTTTTGCACGGGGGTCGAGCTTGAGTTTTTCGTAGAGCACCACTCCTATCTGGCGGGGGCTGGAAAGGTTCAGCTCCGGCTCTTCGGCCAGCTGCCGTGCCTCCTCCTCCACCTTCAGCATCTGGGAGTTCAGCTCGCGGCCGTATTCCACCAGCGCTGCTGTGTCAACCTTGACGCCTTCATGTTCCATGCTGGCAAGCACTTCGATGAGCGGCATCTCGATGTCGGTATAAAGAGACATCAGGCCCTGCTCGCTTAGTTCTTCCGCCAGTTTTTCCTTCAACATGCTGCAGGCGGCAGTTTCTCTTGCTGCGGCCAGTTTGTCTTCATGATCTTCAGTCTGAGCTGCGGCGGCGAACAAGTCACCCTGGACAGCGTTATCTGACTCTACCGGTTTTTCCAGTGATAACTCCAAATAGCCTTTTGCAAGCATATCCAGCTTATGGGAGCGCTCAGGATTGATGAGGTAATGCATTATCTCTATGTCATAGAGCTTCCCGGCAAGGACCGCACCCTGCTTCATCAGCTGCCTCATAAGGGCTTTCAGGTTGAAACCTGTCTTGGCTACGGATTCATCGGCCAGCAACTCGAGAGCGGCCGGGTCGCCAGTGCTGCAGCGGCAGAACTTAGTATTCGAAGCGAACACCAGATCGTTGCCGCCTGCCACCGCAATCTCTCCGCTGCTGCCTGCCAGCCTCAGTATCTCCTTGAAATCGACTTCGGCAACCTCTATCGACCTGGCTGCGGCAGCCTGGACTTCGGGCAGAGGCTCGCCGGAGTCCGGCAGCAGCCTGCGCAGCGAATTCATCTCATGCCGGGCCAGCAGCGCGGCAATTGCTCCGTTGAAGCAAGCCTTGTTAATGAAATCATCTTCGCTGTATTCCAGCGGCACGTCTTTCTTTATCGTGATCAGATATTTTGAAAGGGCGATATGGCCTTCGCTCTCCCGGAAGTTCTGCTGCATCTTGGCGGGCAGACTGTCGAGGTGGGCGTAGATGTTCTCCACGCTGCCCCACTCGCTCACCAGCTTCTGGGCTCCTTTCTCTCCTACTCCCTTCACTCCGGGCACATTGTCCGAAGCGTCTCCCCAGAGGGTGAGGATGTCTATCACCTGCAGAGGGCTGGAAATACCGTACTGGGCGCAGATGGCGGCCTTGTCGACAACTTCGTTCTCGGCACCGCCCTTGCCCGGTTTGTACTGGAAGATGTGATCATCTATGGCCTGGCCGAAGTCCTTGTCGGGGGTTACCATGTAAACATCGGTCTGGCTGCTTGCGAAACGTGTCGCCAGAGAGCATATCACGTCGTCGGCCTCGAAACCTTCCTTCATGATGACAGGTATGCCGAGGGCCTTCGCTATCTCGGTCAGCGGCTCCACCGAATCTATCACAAGCTGCGGGGCCGCGGTGCGGTTGGCCTTGTATTCAGGATATGCCTCGTGGCGGAAAGTTTTGGCGTGGGCGTCGAAGCAGATTGCCACATGAGTAGGATGCTCCTTGGCTAGCACTTCCAGAAGGTATTTGGTAAAGCCGAACAGGATAGAGGTATCCTCCCCTTTCGAATTGACCATAGGCCTGCGGAAGAAGGCGTAGAACATCCTGAAAATCAGGGCATGTCCGTCTATGATGAAGAATTTGTTCATTGGCGTTGTCTTACGGCTTCATACAGGACGATGGCGGCTGCCACGGATACGTTGAGACTGCCTATCTCGCCCATCATCGGGATGCGGGCCTCGGCGGTGCAGAGGTCGAGCACAGCGGGGCTGATACCCTTCTGCTCTGAACCCATCACTATGGCGGTGGGCTTGCGGAACTTGATGTCGTAAAGGGATGTTTCTGCCTTCTCGGTGGCAGCGACAACCTGGAAGCCGGATTCCAGCAGATAGTAGAGCGCAATCTTGAGGTTGGTTACCTTGGCGGTCGGAACTCTCAGCAGCGCGCCTGCGGATGTTTTCACAGCATCGGCGTTTATGGCAGCCCCACCCTTGGCGGGCAGTATGATGCCGTCCACTCCGGCGCATTCAGCCGTACGGGCTATGGCTCCGAAGTTGCGTACGTCGCTCACTCCGTCAAGCAACAGGAAGAGCGGAGCCTCCTTGCGGCTCATCGCCATCTCTATCATCTCTTCGTAGGGCACATAATCGATCTGGCTTATGTAAGCCACTACGCCCTGGTGGGCGCCTTTTACAAGGCTGTTGAGCTTCTGGAAGGGAACGAACTGGAAGGGTATGCCGTTCTCGGTGAGCAGGTCGAGCAGCTCGCGGTACTGGCTGCCTTCCATCCCCTGCTTGAAAAGGACTTTCTCGAATTTGCGTCCGTTGCGCACAGCTTCAGTCACAGGGCGCATACCATAGATGTAGTGGGTGTTTTCTTCCATATCAGAGTTCTATTTGTGACCACTGGTCCATTTTTATATCCAGTTCCCGTTTCTGTTCCAGATATTCACGTGTGAGATCCATTATGTCGTCTTCAGGCGTCGGGGCCGACAGTTTCGCTTCAATCTCCTTCATCTTCGCCTCGATCTGCTCTATCTGCCCTTCCAGCTTCTTCGCAAGATTCTGCTTGCGGGAGCGCTCGCGCATGGCAGCCTTGTCGGCAGCGCGGCTCTGCTGGGACTGCGATACTGCGGGCTTGACAGTCTCCTCCGGCTGGCTAGCCTTGAAAGCTTCCAACTCTCTCATCGAGCTTATCTTCTTGTTTGCAAGGAAGTCGTTTATGCCTCCCAAATGCTCCTTCACCCTGCCATCGCCGAACTCGTAAACCTTGCTCACCAGGCCGTCGAGGAAGTCACGGTCGTGTGACACCACTATCAGGGTGCC
>JAFZKU010000040.1 GCA_017551785.1 Bacteroidales bacterium
ACTCTCCGGGCGGGCGCTGACAGTCCACACCCCGGCCTCGCGGCTGCTCACATTCGTGCGCCATGTCCATTCGATGTTGGCGTTCCATTTCTGTTCAATGTCAAACTTAGTATATGAGTCGCCCTTCGCCTGCGCCAGCGAGCGGTACAGAGGGAAGACGACAGTATCTCGATAAGTAAAGCCGGACGGCGAAACGACCTTCACGAACAGGCGCACGCTCTCGCGGTCGATGACGCCCAGATCATAGCGGCAGCAGAAAAAAGTGGAATAGCTGACTGTAGAGTCCATGTCGAAGGCGAACACAGCCTCGTCGACACTGTCCCTGTCGAGGACAGCAAACTGATAATTATCCTGAGGCTTATGGCAAGCCGTCAGGGCCAGACACGCGAGCAGCAGGATGAAGCTATGACTCCTTCTTGCTCCCATGGTTGTGGCGACCTTTGTGTCTTCTTGATTTGCGTTTGCTTTCGTCGAAACGAGTGATGCTCTCATCTCCGGCCGCGCTGACGAAGCCAGTCTCGGCCTCCTTGTCGGCATCGGAAGAATTGATGCTCTGCAGAGAATCCGGCTTGGCGCCCTTGCGGTTCATGGCCTGCACCTTGCGCACCTGGTCGATGTTCAGGGCGAAGATGTTGGTCAGGCTGTTCTTCTCGTATGAGAACCACATTATGCCGCCGAGGATGTCGGTCTTGACCAGCCATGCGCTGCCGTCCTTGAACTCGAGCGGATCCTTGACGATGGGGAACTTGCTGCGGGCATCGATGTATGTAGAAGCCTCGTAGTTGATGCAGCATTTCAGCTTGCTGCACTGTCCGGCCAGCTTCTGGGGATTGAGCGACAGCTCCTGGCAGCGGGCGGCCTGAGTATTGATGGAATTGAAATCAGCCATGTAGCATGAGCAGCACAGCGGACGGCCGCAGACACCGATGCCTCCGATGAGGCCGGCCTCCTGACGCGCGCCGATCTGCTTCATCTCGATGCGGATGCCGAATTCAGCAGCGAAATCCTTGATAAGCTGGCGGAAGTCAACCCTCTCGTCGGCGATATAGTAGAAGATGGCTTTGGTGCCGTCGCCCTGGAACTCCACGTCGCCGATCTTCATGCTCAGCCCGAGCTTCTCGGCAATCTGGCGGGAGCGGATCATGGTCTTGTGCTCGCGGGCGATAGCCTCCTGCCACCTTTCGATGTCGAGGATCTTGGCCTTGCGGTAAATCTTCTTGAACTCGTAGGTAGAAGGGTCGATGTGGTGGCGGGCCATCTGCCTTGCGACGATGGGACCCTCGAGGGTGACTATGCCGACGTCATGGCCGTAGGCCGCCTCCACAACAACGATGTCCCCGATCTTGAGGATCAGACCGGAGGTGTTGCGGTAGATGCCCTTGTGCGTGTTCTTGAAGCGCACCTCGAAGAGGTCCTTGCAGGCGTCCGAGCTGATGCCGTCCAGCCAGTTGTAGACCGCAAGCTTGGAGCAGCCCAGGCTGTAGTTGATCAGCAGCTCGTTGTCGTCAGTCCTTTCGACAGTGCAGGCCCTGGAACAGTCATTTATCTTTTTATCTTCCATTGTCAGATGTACATGTAAAAACGGTTGCAAAGGTCGACGAAGATGAGCTTCGCGTTGACATTGCTCTCAATTGCCGAAATGGCGGTGTCCAGGCTGGCAAGCGCCTTGCCGTAGAAATCCTTCTTTATCTGGGCGGCATACCGTTCGAGGTTCGGATATTCGTCGTGCAGAGCGAATGATATCTGCGGGACACCGTTTGCAAACATATATATTTTCCGGATATAATTCTCCGCGTAGACACAGAAATCTCTCTGCTTCTCGCGTCCCGGGCCGGTGAGAGCCTCAGCCACGGCCAGCAGCTTGGTGAGATTGTGCTCCAGAGCGGCGTCCAGCAGGCTGCGGATGTCTTCGGCATATTCGTCGGAAAGCTCCTCCTCGCGAAGCAGCTTCAGCGCACTGCCGTAGCTGCCGCGGGACACTCGGGCAGCTATCATGGCCCGGTCGGGGTCGGCGCCCTCCTCGCGGCAGAGAATCTCGCAGATATCCTCCGGGGTGTCCGGCTGCATGCGGATAATCTGGCAGCGGGAGAGAATGGTGGGCAGCAGCTTGTCCGGCTTGTGGCATACCAGGAAGAAGTATGTACCCTCCGGCGGCTCCTCCAGCAGCTTGAGCAGCTTGTTCGAAGCCTCGGCGTTCATCTTCTCGGCGAGATAGATTATCATCACCTTGTATTCCGACTCGTAAGGCTTGAGGGACAACTTAGAAATAATATCCCTGGCCTCGTGCACAGAGATGTTGCCGGCCTTGTTCTCCAACCCGAGAGCGTCGAACAGATCCTGCTCGTCGAAATAAGGATTCGACAGCATCAGCGAGCGGAAGCCGTCCAGGAAATAGTCCGAGATGGGATGCTTCTTCTCCGATTCGCCAAGCGATGAAACAGCCGCGACGGGGAAGACGAAGTGCACGTCGGGATGGATCAGCTTGCCGTGCTTGTGGCAGCTGTTGCACACTGAACAACTGTCGCCGCCGCTGCGGTCCTTGCAGTTTATGTATTGGCTTAAGGCCAGTGCATAAGCAATCGCGCCCATCCCTTGCTCTTCGACAAACAGGAGGGCGTGACCCATTTTACCGTTATCGACCATTCCGGTCAGATTGGCTTTCAGGGCTTCATTGCCATGTAGCTGCGCAAACTGCATTAAACAGTCATTATTTCCTTTTCCTTGGCTGCGAGCAGTTCGTCAACTTTCTTGGTGAAATTGTCGGTGTCTTTCTGAACGGTCTCTTCGCTGTCCTTCTCTACATCCTCGGGAAGACCCTCTTTCTGGAGCTTCTTGAGAGTGTTGATGGCGTCGCGGCGGACGTTGCGGATGCTCACCTTTGCAGTCTCGCCTTCGTTCTTGGCCTTCTTGACAAGGTCGCGGCGGCGGTCCTCGGTGAGGGCAGGCACGTTGATGCGGATTATTTCACCGTTGTTCTGCGGAGTGAAGCCGATGTTGGCGTCCATGATGGCCTTCTCGATGGGGGCGATCATGTTCCTTTCCCACGGCTGGATGTACATAGTCTTCGCGTCAGGCACCGAAATGCTGGCAACCTGAGGGATGGGAGTCATGGTGCCGTAGTAGTTCACCAGTACGTTGGCGAAAACTGCGGGGTTGGCTTTGCCGGCGCGGTAGGTCTTGAGCTCCTCGTCGAGGTGCCTTACTGCGTCCTGCATCTTTTTCTTGCTGTCTTCAAGGACAGCCTTGGCTTTCTCTATCATGATAATTTCGTTTTTATTATTTCTTATTGCTTACTACGGTTCCGACGTCCTTGCCGTCAACGACGAGGGCCTCGAGGGTACCGGGTTTGGTCATATTGAAAACAATTATGGGCATGTCATTCTCACGGCAGAGCGTGAAGGCGGTGCTGTCCATGACTTTGAGATTGTCAGCGATGGCCTTGTCGAAACTGAGCGCGGTGTATTTCTTAGCGTCAGGATTCTTGTTGGGGTCGCTGTCGTATACTCCGTCGACCTTGGTGCCTTTCAGCAGAGCGTCGGCCTTGATCTCGCAGGCACGCAGGGCAGAGGCAGAGTCGGTGGTGAAGAAAGGATTGCCGGTGCCGCCGCCGATTATGGCGACTCCGCCTTTCTCCATGAACTCGACGGCTTCGTCACGCCTGTAGTACTTCGCCACGGGCTCCATGGGAGTCGAGGTGAACACTTCGGCCGGCACGCCTGCCTTCTTGATGAAGATAGACAGGGCGACGCTGTTGATGACTGTGGCAAGCATGCCCATCTGGTCGCCGCGCACGCGGTCGAAACCCTGGTCTACGCCTGCAAGGCCGCGGAAGATGTTGCCGCCGCCGATAACTATCGCAACCTGCACGCCGCTGCGCACTACTGAAGCGATCTGAGATGCATACGATGTCAGGATGGGCTCGTCAAGGCCCTGTCCGTCCGGCCCGCCTATGGCTTCGCCGCTGAGTTTGAGGAGTATTCTGTTGTACTTCATGGTTCTGTTGTTGTAAACAAACAAAATTAATGAAAAAACTTCTAATTCTAAACAGGCCCTAATCGCACGCAAGAACCGTCATTTCGCAAGCCTTGCAGTCGAAGGCCAGCTGCAGCCGGCGGCCGTTGTTCACCAGGAAGAGCGGCTCTCTGGCCGGCCCCTTGGCCATCCTCTTGTCGGCCCTTTTGCCGAACTTCGGGCAGAGGCCCAGCTCGTAGCGGATGCAGTATTTGCTGCGCATCAGCACTCCGTTGTCGGCCTTCCTCTTTTGCTGAGGGGCGGGGGCGTCGGTGGGCTTGAAGGCAGTGCGGCCGGCAGCCATAATCCCGGCCATCCTTTCATCCAGCATGTCGGCCAGCTGACGGCGGAATCCGTTCAGAGCCGACAGCGGGTAGAAGCGCACGTCAGTGTCGTCTACCGACATTACGTGGAACATGTAAGCCCCGGAGCGCTTGCTCAACTGCCTGCGGATGTTGTCCACTGCGCTGGCTATATTGAGGGCGGGCGGGAAGTCCCCGTCGATATCGAGGGTGACCGAAGCTCCGGCGGCGCTGACTGCAATAATTGCGCTGGCGGAGAAATCCACTGTCACGTCTATCAGTCTCTCAGGCTTCTCGGCGGCCAGCTGCTTTTCAAAAGCAATGCTGTAGTTGCGCCAGATGTCCTGGCCGATGCGGAGTCCCTTTGTCGTCTTTATCTCGATGCGAGCCCCTGTGCAGCGGTCGGCCCGGAAGCCTGTCTGCTCGCCGTTGGCCGATACGGTGCACAGCCCGTCGCCGTTGTTTATTGTCAATGTGCCGTCGAGCTCTATCCAGCCGTCACCCTTCGCTACAATCTTGCCGGCATATTCGCCCTTCGACTTGGTGTTGTCTCCCGACAGCCATCTGCCCCTGTTCCCGTCGATGAAAAGACTGGTGAAGCCCCTGTTGAAAGTGGCCTCGAGGTTGGGGGTGAAGCCTCCGGAAATCCTGCCGGCAGAAGCGCGGCAATAGCCGGGATGCTCTGCGATGAAGCGGTCGAGGGCCAGGCTGTAGTGACGCACGGTGTTTCGCACGTAACTTTCGCTCTTGAGGCGCCCTTCGATCTTGAAGGAGCAGATGCCGGCTTCGGCCAGCTGGCCGATGTGGTTGTCGAGGCGGTAGTCCTTCAGTGACAACAGCGGGTAGTTCCGCACCAGAGTCTTGCCGTCGGCATCTACAAGGTCGTAGAGCGAACGGCAGGCCTGGATGCATGCTCCGCGGTTGGCGCTGCGGGTGGTGAGGTGTTCGCTAAGGAAGCATTCTCCGCTGTAGCATACGCAGAGGGCTCCGGCCACGAAGAACTCCAGCTCGCAGCTGACGGCCTGACGGATGGCTTTTATCTGTTCCAGCGACAGCTGCCTTTCCAGCACGAGCCTCTTGAACCCGAGGGCTTCCAGTGCTGCGGCCTGCTGCGGAGTGCGGCAGACAGCCTGGGTGGAGGCGTGCACCTCGACGCTCCCGAGATCCTGCTCCAGCAGGCGGTAGTCCTGCACCAGGATGGCGTCCACCCCGGCCTCACGGAGCTCCCGCACGAGAGCTGCGGCCTGCGGCAGTTCGCCTTCATAGAGCAACGTGTTAACGGTAGCATAGACCTTCGCGCCGAAACGGTGGGCATATCCGGCGAGGACAGCAATGTCCTCCACGCGGTTCCCTGCGGCCTCGCGTGCGCCGAATGAAGGTCCTGCGATATATACGGCATCGGCACCGCAGTCTATTGCTGCAATGCCGATGTCCTTATTTTTGGCAGGAGCGAGTAGCTCGAGCTGCTTTAGTTGCATTTGAGGGTGGTGATGTAATAAGTTGCAGCCTCGCCCCATTTAGCGTCACTCTTGATCTGTTTGAAGTAGCTGCAAGCCTTACCGTTGTTGCCGGCGCCCATGTAGGCGGTACCGATCTGGTAGATGGTCTGAGCCTTGTCAGCAGCCTCGGGGTTGAGAGCGAGATAAGCCTCGAAAGCCTCGGCGGCTACCTGATTCTGCTTGAGGCTGAGAGCGGCAGTACCGATGAGTTTCTGAGCGTTGGCGCTGTCGTTGTTCTCTGCTGAGAGCTGAGCGTTCTCGAGCATGCCTTTCATATCTTTCTCTTTCTGGCAAGCAACGGCCTTCTTCAGGTAGATGTTGGCAAGCTGTTTCTTGGCGTTAGCTTCCTGGCCGTTCTCGGCAGCCTTGGTGAAAGCTTCAACAGCCTCGTCAGCCTTGTCTTCTGCTGCGAGAGCCTGACCCATCCTGAACCATGCTGCACCGTTGGCCTCATCTTTCTCAACGATAGCCTTGTATACTTCAACAGCAGCTGCGTAGTCCTTTGCATTCAGCAGGGCACCAGCCTTTGCGTTGAGCATCTGAGGGATGAGTTTCTGAGCCTCGGCGACTACAGCGTCGTTGTTGGCGAAGTCGAGAGCTTTGTCGATAGCCTTGTTGAAGAAATCAACAGCTGCGTCGTAATCTTTAGCTTCAGCGCTTGCTTTTCCGAGCTGAAGGATAATCTTCGGAATAGACTCTTTGCAGTTATTGGCAACTTCGGCACCTTCCTCTCCAAGAGCGGTGGCCTGTTCCAGGACCGTATTGAATTGAGTGAGGGCACTCTCATAATTCTTTTCATTCAGAGCGGTTGCTGCAGCATTGAATGATTCTACTACAGAAGCCATGTCCTGTGCCATAGCAAAACCAGTTGCAACGAGAGCTACACAGAGTGATAAGAAAAATTTCTTCATAGCAATTTATGTCTTTTTAAGGGTTTCGAGTGGTGGGTTATTAAAATAGCGTGCCAAAACGGACACAAAGTTAAAAAAATCTGTAAAAATGCAAGACGGGATTTTAATCCCCGGCAGCGGCAAGTATCTCTTTTGCACGGTCATAGTCCACGTCGTTGACGACTATGCGGACGTCGAAACCAGCCACGCCCATACCCAGGAAAGGAAGGTTCTCGTTGACTATTTCGCACTCGATGCCTTCGTTTTCGAGCATGCCCTGGATTATGTGGGCCTTATATATGTCAGGATATTTAGCTAAGACTTTCATGGTGATCAATATTGGTCCTTGGGGTTGCGCTGGCGATAATTATAATATACGTTGCTGATGATGCGGGTGGTGTCCTTGATGGGGCCGTCCACATATACGCGCTCCTCACCTTTATAAAAAGTAATGGCGTCTTCCCACATCCTGGTGAAACGCATGTAGCCTCTGTTCTGCCTGAAGACCATCTTCTCGTCGTCTTCGCTTTCAAGGCAGAAGTCGGCGTCTTCCATGGTCTGCTTGATTATGTCATGATAGTCGCTGAACGGGCCGTCAAGAGTGATGTGGTTCTTGCGGAAGCCGAGAGCCGGGTATACTGCGGAAATGATGGCGAACAGCACTGCGATCTGCCACATGGCACCTTCTTTGAAGAGAGTGGTGAAACTGCTGAGCGGGTGTTTGAGCAGCACGCAGAGGAGGGCGACGATGACCAGGAACAATACCGCGAAGTAGATGAGATATTTTACAGCTCTGACGAA
>JAFZKU010000041.1 GCA_017551785.1 Bacteroidales bacterium
ACACCCAGATGCTGGAAGGTGCTGCAGTAACAGCCGTGATGCCCGTCACTAAGCTGACCGCCGAGGGCCTGCAGACAAACGTGCGCGGCTCTGTGCTGGAAAATGTAGGTACCGCCAATGACGTGCTGTCAAGAACACCCGGTCTGATCACCAGCCAGAACGGCCTGGAGGTAATCGGCAAGGGCACCCCGCTGGTATATATAAACGGACGTAAGGTGACCGACGCCGGCGAACTGGCCCGCCTTCAGAGCAACGAGATCCAGAGCATCGAAGTAATTACCAACCCCGGAGCTCAGTACGACGCCACTGTGCGTGCCGTAGTACGCATCAAGACTATCAAGCGCCAGGGCGACGGCTTCGGCCTCAACTTCAGCACATACGACGCCCAGTCCCTGCGCAGGGCCGATTTCAACGACCAGTATGCCAACCTGAACATTAACTACCGTACAGGCGGGGTGGACATATTCGCCGGCATCAATTATGACAACAGCCATATGTCTCAGGTCAGCGACGCTGAGAAGAAAACCACAACCACGCCCGTATACAAGGACAATGCATATATTGACGGCATCGGAATAGTCAAGAGCCTCGGCGGCAACGCCGGCGTCAACTGGCAGATTGCCGACAACCACTTCCTTGGCGGCAAAGTTGAATGGGGCCGCAACCTGAGCGTTTCCGACTATACCCTCATCAACGACAAAGTGACCCGCGACGGTGAGCTTGTGGATAATATTACAACCATAACCGAAGATTCCTTCGGCCCTATTGCACCCTACAACGTGGGCACCAACCTCTACTACAACGGCACTGTCGGCGGCAAGCTGAACATCGACTTCAACGCCGATTATTACACCAACGTAAGCACGACGGACTCCCACTCCACCGAGACCAGCACGATGACAAATAACGCCACGGTAAGCACATCCTCCGACAGCCGCAACACGATGTATGCCACCAAGCTGGTCCTCACCTACCCCGTCCTGATCGGACAGCTGCAGATGGGTACCGAAGAGACTTTCACCCGCAGCATCGACAAATACACCCTCACAGGCATTCCGGTGCCGGCTTCAGATGCCAACGTGAAGGAAGACAATATCGCAGGGTTCGCTTCATACGCCTTCTACCTCCCGAAGGTGGGACAGCTGAGCGCCGGCATCCGTTACGAGCATGTGAATTACAACTATGTGGATGCACTGGCCCATCAGAACGACATCAGCCGTTCATATGACAACTGGTTCCCTACTGTTTCATACGCCAACGCCTTCGGCCCTGTGCAGGTTCTGCTGAACTACAGCGCCAAGACCCGCCGTCCGGACTTCTCGATGCTGTCCAGCGCCATCCGCTACAACAGCCGCTATCTGTGGCAGAGCGGTAACGCAACCCTGCAGCCTCAGACAATGAATGACTTCAGCCTTACCACTGTCTGGAAGTTCTTCACCGTGGGCGCCACTTACAGCCATGTAGACAAAAGGATCGTCACCTGGGCAAGCCCTTACAACGACGAAGGAGTGCTGCTTGTGAAGCCCCGCAACCTTGACGAACCTTTCCGTGGCCTGGAAGTATTCCTCAACCTCACCCCCACCGTCGGACCACTGTCGCTTAATTACACCTTCGTTATGGAGAAACAGTGGCTTACCATCAACGCCCCCGACCCGAGCGTACCTTCAGGGATCAGGCAGACTTCATTCAACGACAAGCCCCTCTTCGTAGCGCAGCTGTTCAACACCCTGCGTCTGAAACACGGCTGGCAGTTTGAACTCGGCACTGAGGTCTTCAGCCACGGTTACACTGAGAACATCTACCTCACCAACATCTATTGCAACGTCACCGCCGCCATTCAGAAGTCGCTCCTCAAGGACGGTTCGCTGGTGCTGCGCCTCGAAGGCAACGACCTTGCAGGCCTCGGCCACAACGATATAGCCACAGACTTCGGCAACTACAAGGTATGGCAGACCAACATAATGGACACCCAGCGCATCAAATTCTCGATCCGCTACCTCTTCAACGGCGCCCAGAGCAAGTACAAAGGTACAGGTGCCGGACAGGACACCAAGAACAGGATGTAAGGCTAATTAAGATCCGCCTCAGTAAGATAATGGAGCCCGTGAGCCGCAATGGCCTTGCGGGCTTCTTCTTCCTGGTCTGTGCGGAACACCAGGATGCCCTTGCTCTTGTAGAGGAAGGCATACATGTAGGTGATACCGATGGCCGCGTCGCTGAATACACGCACTACATCGGCAGCTCCGCCGGGCTGGTCGTCCAGCTCGATGGCGAATACGTCTGAAAGGGCAACGGCTACGCCGGCTTCCTTGAGCTCGCTGCAGGCCCGCTCAGGCTCGCTGCAGATAATCCTGAAGATGCCATACTCCGCCGTGTCGGCGATTGTGCACGCAATCATCTGGATGCGTGACTGCTTCATCAGCTCCAGCACCTTGATGAGAGTGCCGGAACGGTTCTCGATGAAAATAGATAGTTGGGGAATGGTCATATCCTGTGGGTTTTATTTCAGTTTGCGGTTGTCTATTACGCGGGTGCTCTTGCCCTGGCTGCGTTCTATGGTGCCGGGAGCCTTGAGCTGTACTTTGGCGGCTATGCTGAGCACGCTCTTGAGCTTGGCGGCCAGCTTCTTGCTGAGCTCCTCGATAGCTGCCGGGGTGTCCATAGTGGCGTTGAAGTATTCCTGACGGAGCTCCACCTGCACCATGAGGGTGTCCAGATTGTTGACGCGGTCCACGACAAGCATGTAGCGCGGCGCGATTTCTTCCATTGTGAGAACGACGCTCTCGACCTGGCTCGGGAAGACGTTGATGCCTCGGATGATGAGCATATCGTCGCTGCGGCCTTCAATTGCAGTCATGCGAACGCTCGTACGTCCGCAGTCGCAAGGACCGTCGATAAGCGAGCAGAGGTCGCGGGTGCGGTAGCGCAGCAGCGGCATTCCTTCCTTGGTAAGGGTGGTGAACACAAGCTCTCCTGTCTGGCCGTAAGGCAGCGGTTCGAGGGTCGCCGGATCAATGATTTCCGGGAAGAAGTGGTCTTCGTTGATGTGCGAGCCGTTCTGTGCGTCGCACTCGTAGCTTACGCTGGGGCCCATAATCTCGCTCAAGCCGTATATGTTGTAACCTTTCAGGCCCAGTCTCTGCTGGATCTCCTGCCTCATCGCTTCAGTCCACGGCTCAGCGCCGAACGCTCCGACGCGAAGTTTTATCTGGTCTTTGGTGATGCCCATCTTCTCCATCGTCTCTGCCAGATATAGCGCGTATGAGGGAGTGCAGGCGATGCAGGTGATTCCGAGGTCCCGGATAAGGCGGGCATGCTTCTCCGTGTTGCCGGTTGATGCAGGGACTACTGCAGCACCGATCTTTTCCACTCCGTTGTGGGCTCCGAGACCGCCGGTGAACAGGCCGTAGCCGTATGCTACAGAGAATATGTCGTCGCGGCCGGCACCGAAGGCGGTGAGGCTGCGTGCCATACATTCGCTCCATACTCCGATGTCCTTGCGGGTGTAACCGACTATGGTTGGATTACCGGTAGTGCCGGAAGATGCGTGGATGCGGATTATTTCGCTGGCCGGAGCAGCCTGCAGACCGAAGGGATAGTTGTCGCGGAGGTCCTTCTTGGTAGTAAAGGGCAGCTTCACAATGTCGTCGATACTTGTGATATCTTCCGGAGTGAGGTCCATCTGCTGGAGCTTCTCGCGGTAGAACGGAACATTGTGGTATACGTATTCAACGATTTTGTGGAGGCGTTTGCCCTGCAGCTCGCGCATCTGGTCGCGGCTCATGCATTCTTTTGTAGGGTTCCAGATCATGTGCTATGGATGTGATTACTAATTCTGTAAGTGATTGAGGCCGAGGTCGAAGGCCTTGAGGTTGGCTGCCACGACGGCTTCGCCCTTTGCAGCGAATATGCGGGCCACTGCGGCTCTGAGCTGCTGCGGCTCGATAAGCTTGATGAACGGGGCGGCCATGCCGAGCAGCACTACGTTGGCGCTCTTGGGCAGGTCGTTGTCACGGGCAATGCCTTCTATGTCGAGGCGGACGCTGTGCGGCATTGCGTCAATCTCTGCCAGCACGGCGGCTTCGTCGGGGTAGTTGGGGATGTTAACGAAAGGTTTGGAGGATGTGACGATTACTCCGTCCTCAGCGAGGTACGGCAGGTAGCGCAGGGCCTCCATGGGCTCCATGGAAAGGATCATGTCGGCACCGCCTTTGGCGATAAGGTCGCTCCATATAGGTTCGGTGGACAGGCGCAAATCGCTCTGGACGTCGCCGCCCCTCTGGCTCATGCCGTGCACTTCGGCCTGCTTCAGATGAAGGCCGGCCTCGGTGGCTGCTTCTGCTATTATGGTCGCGATGGAGAGGATCCCCTGCCCTCCTACACCGCATAATTTTATGTCAAGTTTCATTTTCTTTCGTTTTTGTGCTTTCTCAGCTTGCGGGCCAGCGTCTGCATGCATTCACGCTGGGCGATAATAACTGAAACTCCCTTGTACATCATTTCCTTGCGGATGATGGCCTTAATCTGCTCCATGTTCTTCGGGATCGGCACGACCAGGTGAAGGTGCTCGCGCTCCACTCCGAGAGCGAGGCAGATGGCTTCGTACTTGTTGAGGCCGGCAGAGTCCTGACCGCCGGTCATTGCGGTGGTGAAGTTGTCGCTGATTATTACGGTGATGGGGCTGTTCTCATTAACTGCGTCCAGCAGGCCTGTCATGCCTGAATGGGTGAAGGTTGAGTCGCCTATGACGCAGAATACCGGGAACATGCCGGCGTCTGCTGCGCCTTTGGCCAGCGTGATGGCGGAGCCCATGTCTACGCAGCTCTCAAGAGCTCTGAAGGGCGGCAGGAAGCCCAGGGCGTAGCAACCGATATCGCCGAATATCCTGGAGTCGGGGAATTCGTTGGCGATGAAGCCCAGAGCGGCGAATACGTCTCTGTGGCCGCAGCCCTGGCAGAGCTGGGGCGGACGCGGCACTACGTTCTTCGCTGGGCTGTATACGGAAC
>JAFZKU010000042.1 GCA_017551785.1 Bacteroidales bacterium
ATGCATTGACCTCCTTCTGAATGTCCGCATACTGGGTGTAGAACTCGTCATTCTTGGCAGCCTTAGCGGCGCCAAGATTCGAATTGTTGGCCATAAGCTGCGCTTCTCATGGCACTTGCTTATTCGAGGAGGGCGCCATCCAAGGGCAAAAAAAGCGTGGACATTTCTTATCCACGCTCTAGAGGCCCTAGGAAGCCCTGCATTAGAATAAGTCATGCCCACGCCGAAGCGCAGACATTCACGACTTACCCGGATAATGCGACTTGAAATTTCCTAGGTTTCTAGAGCACCCGAATAAATAGCAAATGCTATAATTATCAATATGTCTTGCTGTTCCTTCCGGAACAACTTTACAAATCTACTAAAAATCTTTGAATTGATTTCTCTGACTTTGGCGAGTTTATTTCCCGGCAGAGCCGAGAATAAACTCTTTATTTTTTATTTGTCTCCCGATAACAGCAGCGAGCTCTGTTGTGGGCTCGCTGCTGTTTTCGAGGATAACCCCGCCTGGCCCGGGGAATCGCCCTTTTACGGGCCGGACGGGTTTCGAACATGCATCTGGCCCCGCAGACCGGCCTTTTACGGGCCGGACGGGTCCCGGATGGACATCTGGCCCCGCATACGCCCCTTTCCGGGGCCAGAGAGGGTAACCAGCGCACTGCACGAAGTGGCGGGAACCATTCAACAATCTTTCATGTTTATTAGTCTTCTGCTATTGCCAGTTTCGTTTTTTACCTTACCTTTGTATTGTCATTAATGATGACAATTGCTAAGAACATTACGGGCATCTATTCTCTACATAGATGCCCGTTTTTTCTCCAAATATAGACCGAGGGGAGGTACTGATACAAGGATCATAGTTCTCTCACTTAACTTAGCATATAATCATTAATGAAAAGGAGAACTGAATACCTAGTTGTCTCTATTTCCATTAGAGTGGACATAAGACGTGTTGTCAGAGTGAAAGCGTACACACGCATTCGTTTTGGCAAAGTTGAAAAGGTAAGGTCCTACTATCGAAGCAAGTAGAGATTGCTTCAATAGATTGAGCCATATCTGAAGCCGTAAGGCTCCCCTGCTCTATCCCCTCGGTTTTTTATTTCGCGGGCGGGATGATTTGGGTTTCGGTGTCGCGGACCAGGGTGGCGAGGTCGCGGGCGGTGTAAGGGATGTCCTGGACGGAGAATTCCGGGACGTTGAAGGAGTACATGAAGAAGGTCGACCAGCGGGGGTTCTTCATCGGCAGGGCGAAGGGCTTGCTGAAGGTGCCGTCGTCATTGTGGTGCGCGAAATAGACGCGGGTGTAGTGGGCGTCGTCGCGGCGGCTGGTGAAGGCCACCCATTCGCCGGTGCTCGACCATGAATGGTAGCTCTCGGGCAGGTCGCTGTTAATCTCGTCAAGGGCGCGCCAGCTGCCGTCCTGCAGGTCCAGGAGGTAAAGGTCGCTGTCTTCGTGCCATATGTGGAACACTCCGTAATCGGCCATCGCGAACATCAGCCAGCGGCCGTCTGGAGATACCCTCGGCAACGATATGCTCATGCCCATTGCGGAAGCGTCTATAAGCTTCACGGGCTCGCCCCATGAACGTGTGTCGGGGTCAAAATCGATGTAGTAAAGGTCGTAGCGGATGTCCCTGTAATGATCGTAGAAATAGGTTGTCTTGCCCTCCGGCTCCCCATCATAGGGCATGTATGCCGAAGTGAAATAAAGCCTGCGGCCGTCGGGATCCCATGCCGGGAAGCATTCCAGAGCATCTGGATCGTCATATATCAGAGATACTTCGTTGCGGTCCAGGTCGTATAAGATCAGCTGGCTGTTGTCGTCGATAACCTCCAGCAAGTTGCGGTCGTGGCTGTGGAACTCCTGATATGTGAAGTTGGTAGAGTATGCGATGTAGTCGTAGACGGGATTCCATGCAGGATATACGCCGGAAGAAATGGTGGAATCGTTCTTCATGTTGATCTTGCGGATATCGTCGCCGCGCAGGATCATCGTACCGCCCAGGTACTGGCGCACATGGATCTGCATCTCGTCGGTGCCGTAATTGCGGAAATTGTGGCAGTTCATGCACTGAACCTGACTGCCCTCTTTCAGCAGTTCGTTGTTGTAGAACTCCCTCTCGTCGTAGCTTGTCAGGTCGCGGATCATCAGCGACAGATGCTCGAAATTCTCAAAATTCGGCGGTATGAGCCTGTATGAGAGGTATTGGTCTATCGCTCCCGCCACATCGATGACAAACGGCTCGAAACGTGTCCAGGAGCCGTCTTTGCGCATGTATGTTTCAATACTGATGCTCTCGACGCCTTCCAGCAGCATCCTCCACTGTTTCGGTGAGGGTACTGCGCGGTCCTTGCCCTTCACAACCAGCTGCACACCGTCATCTGCAGTAAATACAGTCACATATCTTGAACCTCCTTCGTCATATGCGAAGGTCAGCGGTGCTATGTTGCAAGGGATGGTAACCCCGGCATAATCCGGAGTCATGGCAGGCACACGGCCGGCAGAATCAACCTTCTGGGGCACACCGCCGCAGGCACTTATCATTCCCGCGACAGTCAATATCGTTAATAATCTGTATAAGGCTTTCATGACGGGAATGTATTAAATGTAATTGTCAACGAAGAAGTAGAAATAGAAGAATGTCTTGCCGAAGCGCTTGTAGCTCTCGCTTCGCAGCTCGTTTACCGAACCCTGGTGGGTAGTCATATAGGTAGCGAAGGCGTCGTACTGCCTGCGGACATCATCTGCAATCGGCAGGTTGTCGGCAATGCCGTCGCCGGCAAGCACAGAATAAAGATAAGCCGCCTGCTGATAATAGCGAGGCAGCGTCTCGGGGACGTTTACACCGTAGTAATTGTCGAGGGCATGCCAGAAGGCATCCATGTCCTTCGACAGCATAGCCCAGAGCACCGAGCATTCCGAATACTCCGGAGTCATGTAAATCACGTCAGGCTGCTCGAAGAGAGCGAAGTGCTCCATGATCTTGAGCTCGATCTGCCCGTTCTCTGAGTAGAACCTGTCTTCTATGGGACATACCAGATTGTAGTGCTGTGCATAATCCTTGCGCAGCTGTGCCTCGTCGGTCAGATACTTGCGATGGGCGGCCGACCACCTGGAGTAGAACAGAGTCTTGTCGAGGATGTCGAGGTACTTGGCCGCTGCGGTGCTGTTGCCGGCCAGCAGCATTGCCAGAGCCGCCTCCTTCAGATTATAATATGACCATCCGCCATGGATGGCGGTAGACGTAGTCCAGACGAATGCGCTGTTGAACAAGCCCCAGTAACGGTAGATAGTAGGGCCGTACTGGCTGACGAACGGAGTGTCTTCCTCGCTCACAAGCCCTTGCGGAGCGGAGAACAGCAGATTGCCGCTCTCTCCCATATATGTGATGGCCAGCATACGGAGCTCAGTGGCCAGCCTTGAAGGCCTCTGGTATGTCTTGAAGTAATACTCAGCAAACAGATCGCGGCGCTCGTCGCCTCCCAGATTCCCCACCTTCTTCATGAGAGATTCGTATGAGGAGGCATTGAGGCCATCCTCCCCTTTCACAACCTTGTCATATATCTTGACCACCTTGTTGTAGTCCTGACGAATCAGCGCCATGTACATTGCGGTCTCGGCCCTGTACTCCGAGTCAGCCTTCCACATCAGGTCGCATATAAGACACATGGAACACAGAACCGACAGGCTGAGGGTGATGCAGTATGTCTTATGCTTGCTGTCAGAAGCATTGCCCCTGCCGAGCAGCGCATACAGCAGCGGGAACGCAGCGAGCAGTATGTAGGGCAGCACATTGACCTTGTCGTAGTTGTAGAATTCGATGATGGGTACGCCGGCCAGCCAGTTGCGTCCGAACGCCATCGGCAGCAGCACTATTACAGCCGCAGCCAGGACAAGAGCCACCAGAGCCTTCACTGCCGAACGCTCATGGGAAATCTGACTGAGGGCAGCCAGTGCGACGCCGAGCAGACCGTAGGCGCCAAAAAGCATATATCCCGCAACACCGGCTGCCACCATCACAGCCATCCGCAGAGGAAAGCTGTGCAGAGAGCGGCAGAGCAGCAGAATGGCGAGGCTGGCAAGATAGCCGAGAGTTGCGGTATAGAAAACATTGCGGTACAGCAGCACGTTGACCTTGTCGCCGTAGCCCATTATAGTAACCAGCAGCATGGCGACCGGGATAGCAGCGTAGATGCTGTACCCGCGCGGGATGTCGAAAACCTTGAAAGACAGCCAGTAGACTGCTTCCCACAGCAGCACGGCCAGCAGGGCGCCAAGCCATGGAATTACCAGGAACTGCGCCAGGAAAGAGGAGATATACTCCAGAAAACCACCAGCCTTCAGCACCGTATCGTTGAAGAAAGAGCGGTCGTATATGAAGAGGCTCAACTCTCCGAAGCGCGCAAGCACGTCCTTGAAGCCGAAAGCCAGGACCGGGAAGAGCACAACGGCCAGCAGCGCTGCCCAGAACACTCTTTCATATTTTAAAAAACCTGTCTTGAAAGTCTGTCCTTTGCCCATCGTATTATCGTTTAACAGCTATGCATTCTGTCTCCATCAGCCAGTCGGGACGGCAGATGGGAGCATGCAGGAACAAATGAGGAATCGAATCGCCGAAACGCTCGTCGTAGAGCCTTCGTACCACAGCGCAGTCCTCGCGGTTGCGGATGTATGTAATCATAACAGTAACGTCGTCGAACGACATGTCGGCCTCCTTCAGCAGCACGTCTATATTCTCCCATGAGCGCAGCGTCTGAGCCTCTATGTCGCCGACATGCAGCACGTTGCCCGCAGTGTCGATGCTTGCCGTGCCGCTGATCAGCGCAGTGGGCAGTCCGTCCAGAATCAGCGTAGCGCCCCTTTCGAAGGTCACTCCGTAAGCATCGGTGCGCCCAAGGTTCGTACTTCCCTTGAGATACTTCACATCGGCCTTCACAGGATCCTTCACTGCCAGGGCGTCCATCCCCACCACTCCGCAGCCGGCAGGCATAGTGCCGGCGATACCGGTACTGGCGATGTAGTGCGTCAAGGGCGTCAGTCCGTTCTCTGCAAAATATGCAGTACGGGTCTTGTAGAAGCCCTTGTAGTTATTGTCTATGTCATACACGTAGCACCAGGTCCTCACGCAGTTGTCTTTCAGAGTCAGGCCGTTGCCGGCCAGGATGCTTGAATACTCGTTGAAAATTCGCAGTGTGTTTGCAGCCGCATCTCCCCCTGCCCTGTCGTACAGAATCGGAGTGTAAATGTAATTGTCGTCTCCGGTGAACATCACCCAGAGCGAAGCGCCGCCTTCAGCGGGCAGCTGGCCTGCACATGAAAAGCCCTTCAGGAACGGAAGATCCTCCGCCGGAGCGAAATAGCGACCCAGAAGGGCACGCCGCGCATCACCCCTGGAAGCCATACCGGCCAAATAAGACTGATATTCCTTATTGAGGGCAGCCACCTGCTCAGCGGCAGAATGTCCCTGCGGCTCCACATGGATAATCAGTTGATTGTATGCCTCTTCTGTCCTGCAGTTCATAAACCGTTCTAAAACCTTGCTCCAAGCGTGAAGGCCAGTGAATTCCTGGGCGCCCAGCTGGATGAGGAAATTATATATGCCGCACTAAGTTCAAAAACACTCACATTAAGACCGAGGCCCACGGTAGCGTAACTAGGCTCTACTGCATTGTTGCCGCTGAAATGGTAACCGGCCATTATATCGACCAGATACTGTATCGAGAAGCTGGCTCCCGCCTTGGCTAAAAAGCATGAATGCAGAGGCATGTAGCCCGCATCCACTGCGACATCGAGCCGATTGCCGCTCACGCCGATGTACTTTTCTGCACCCAGCATCACAACCATCGGCAGATTGCTGTGCATCGATCCCGAATATTTCAAGTCCGGCCCGAGGTTCCTAGCCGTCAGGGCGAACGAAATATCATTCATGTCATAAGCCACTCCGATATCCGCAGCCACAGTCTTTCCTGTAAAGTTAGTTGCAAGATTCGAAGAAATCAAATTGACTTGGCCAAGCAGGGAAATGTTGTTGCCTACGCTATAATGCAGACCGAGTCCGAACATATACTCAGACGGATTGTAGGTCTTGCCAGGGTTGCCGTTTCTGTCCGTTTCCTCATAAGACTTGATGCTGTGCAGCCTGCCTTTGGCGCTCAGTGCCAGTCTTTGCCCCAGCCACGCATATCCGTCAACCATGTACAGATTGAGCGCGCCGGGCTCCCACATAAAGTAAGTAGCCTCTACAGAAGCGCGATAGCCCCTTTCAGGGAGCCTTGACACGGAGTAAGAGACATCAGTGCCGCCCTGGGCCAGCCTGCGGGCATTGTCCGGCATGTTAACAAACGACACGCTCTGCCCTCTGAGCGACAGGGCGGACAGCAGCAACATCACCGAGACCAATATCTTTCTAATCATTGCGTAAGTTTATTATAGTTGTCGATACACTCTCTTTATCATTTGAAACTTTCACTCTGTAGGCACCCGTAGCGAACTCGCTGAGGTCGATTACCGACGGATCGAAGGGAGCGACGTCGACGCTGCCGTTGAACACGGTCGCGCCGGAAGGGCCGCTGACAAGCACTTTCACGCTCGAGGCCTCGCCGCAGCGGATATACAGCTTGCCGTCGGTGACAGGATTGGGATAGATGTCAAACGGCACTGAAGCATCCCTAGCCAGCACCTTGAACGTTGAAGACACTTTCTGCCCTTTGCCGTCGGTTGCTGTCGCAGTCACGTTTGTAATGCCCTGCATCATCGGCGTAATGGCATACATGTTCAGAGCAGCCGGCGACACACTGATGACAGACTTGTCTGTCATTGTGAAAGTAATAGACAGTTTCTCGCCATCATCGTCATAAAACACCTTGCTCAAATCCAGCACTTTTTTGCCGCCTTTGGTATCAATCACAATATTGTCGATATCCTGGAGTTTCACAGGCGGCGTATTGGGCCTTATGACATAGGGCGCTTTGATCGTAGTTGCAGCCCCATAGCGGTCTGTTACAGTAAAACTGAACTCATAGCTCCCAGGCTGGACTGCCAGGCAATTGATCCTGACTCTGCTTTTACCTTGCTCGGGCATGTCAGAGAAGGTCGCGGCGCCGCCCGAATTATCTTCGAAAGCCACGGTGACATCATGTCCGTCAGGATCATAGTATGACAGGTTTATCTCTTTCGTATCATAATACCTGAGCGATATGTTGTCCAGCGGCTCGTCACTTTCAATCACAGGCGGAGTATTTGCTCCGGTGACAATCAATTCCAGCGGAGAAAGACTGCTATGGTTTCCAGACAAGTCATATGCATCGAATGCGACGTAATATTCCTTCTCAAATCCAAGGTCGTCGATGTCCCCTTCCAAATAATCGCCGGCCTTGAGCGAATCTACTTCGAAAGCCTTGGCTGTCGCGCTTTCCATTGACTCGAAAGCTTCGTCACTGTACCATACCATTATCCCGTAAGGCGAACCGTCATCTTCATCCTCAGGAATGCGCAGTCTGAAATGAATCTTGTTGCTTGACACTGAGAGTTTGTAGTCAGTAACGGAATCGGGAGCCACTTTGCTGGAGCCTGCAATGGCGGCATAAGCATTGACAAGATTGCCGATATTGGTCACGCCATACTGGGAAAGGTCAGTAGTATTGCCCAGAATCCTGTCGAGCAGCATGTCTCTTGTGAAGCCCACTCCGCCCAATTGGGAAACAATCAGCGCAGCTACTCCCGAAACATGGGGGCATGCCATGGAAGTGCCCTCGTAATATGCATATTTATTGTCTTTTACCGTACTCATGACGATTGGACCGTGGTCAGAATCGCCACCCGGGGCCGCAATGTCTACCCAGTCTCCGTAATTGGTATAACCTGTCGCCTTGAATCGGGCATCTACGGCAGAGACGGCGACACAGCCTACGTAAGAAGCGGGGATGCAGTAATGCCTGTGTTCATTGCCGGCAGCGAAAAACACAACCCCTCCTTTCATCGGGCCTGTCTGGTTCCCTTCCTCGTCAATACCAGCATATTTGTTGAAATAATCAATGGCCTCCTTGTCAGATTTGGGTACAACGCCGGCCCCGTCGTATCCCCAGCTGTTCTGGGAAATAACTGCGCCGTGGTCTGCTCCCCACTTGATGGCTACCGCTCCGTCTCCTGTACGGTAACGGCTCTCCTCAATAAAAATCTGGCAGCTCATCAGCCTTACGCCCGGCTGCCCTGCGGCCATATTACCTCCAGCGATGCCGCATACGCCGATTCCATTATTGTTTACGGCAGCAACCGTACCTGCCACATGGGTGCCGTGATCCTCCGGTTCTATAGGCAAGTCCTGATGGACAAAATTAAAGCCGTATACAAGGCTGTCGGGATAATCAGGGTCGTGCCACATGTTGGCGGCCAGATCTTCATGGTTGAAATCGATGCCGCCGTCCACCACGGCAACTATAACCTCAGGGCTGCCGACAGTAATGTCTTTCCATACGGGCAGGACGTTTATGTCGCACCCGGCTTTTGCCCCCTGGAATGCCCCGCTGTTGTAGTAATGCCACTGCCTGGAAAGATAAGGATCGTCGAAGATGTCTGTCTTGCCCTTGCTGCTCAGCGAAATGTCGGAATTGGTGAGGCCGCCGCTCCTCCAGCTTACATCCCGGCTCTCCACACGGACCATCTTCGGCCTGTATTCCACATAGCCCAGCTCATCGATAAGCGAAAGTTCCTCACCGGCTTTGGTCAACGGAATCTTTTCATCGAAATAGACGTCATACCAGCGGTGGAGGCCTTCCTTGCGGGTTCGCTTCTCAAATTTGCCGGCATACGGGAAAGTTCTTTCGACGCTTGTCGCGCCCAGGGAACTGAAGAGCTCACGGAAAGCCTCTGGATCAGATTCTGCAAGGGCAGTCATCTCCTCAGAAAGCTGCAGTCTGACATGGCCTTGCTCGAGCGCAGAAGGTTCCAGCTGCACACCATCCTGAGTCACTATCATATCTTTTTCTTGCTCAGATATGACAACAATATCCTTTTTCTGACAGCCGGATTGAAACAGCAGAATGAATGCAACAAGCAAGACCGACCGGATCTTCATAGCCTACTGTCCGTTGAGGAAATCTACGAGCAGGAGGAGACTGCCTGAATCCTGCCATTTAATCTTGTTCTGTTTCTGATATGTCTTGAAGGCGGCCTTGCCTGCGGCATCCAGACTGTTCTCAACTGCTTTCTTGGAAGCATTGATCACCTTGCCGCCGGCAACCAGATAATAGTCGTTCTTAAGCGGCAGCTGGACTCCCTCATTGCGGTTGCGCTGCAGTTCGGTATAGCTGCTGGAAACGCCTGTCAGGTCGAATGTGGTCATGGTCAGGGTTGCTCCCGCGTCAACCTTGGTGCCGTAGGGGCCGTCCGTCTCATTCATCTTCTGGTAATCTATCGAAGTGCGCACAGCAACATAGCCTTTCTCGAGGTCTCCGACAACCTTGACAACATTGCCATCCAGACCTGTGAAACGGTCACCGTTCAACTCGACAAGAGCTATGTCGTCAGAATCCGCCTCCTTTATGTTGCCGCCGTCGATGAAATGGAGCCTGCCTTTCGAGACATGGATGTTAAGCTCCCTTTCATACTGCTTGCCGTCTTTCATCAAAACAGTCCCTTTTGCAAACTCAGGATAGAGATACGGCCATGAAGACATCACAGCATCCTGACCAGACGCGGCCAGTACGAAAAAGGAAACTATAAAAGCGGCAAAAAACTTTCTCATCAAGTAAATATACTAAATAAACGCTAAAAAGCATACCCCAGCGACACCATCAGACTGTTTCTGAGGGTTTTGGAGGCTGTCAGGAAAGCGGCGTCGAGGTGTACGCCTGCGAACTGCACGCCCAGGCCGAGGGATGCATAGGTAGGAATCCCCTTGGAAGAGTCGCAGTAGTGCAATCCGCCGCGGAAGAAGACTATGTCGGCAATGCCGTATTCAAGACCGAGTCCAGCCATCAGGCCGCCTGCGAAAAGGTAATCGACTTCAGCGCCGGCGGTCAGACCTTTAACCGGCTTCACACTTCCATGGAGCGCTGCCAGAGCAGGCAGAGAATAAGATGACGAGCCGCCGTAGTTTATCTTGCCTCCAAGATTGCGAAGCGCCACTGTAGCTGAATAGAAATCTCTTGAGTAGCTGACAGACATATCGAAACAGAGAGCAGTTCCTTTGGCGTCGGGAGCTATCGCAGAAGAAACCATGCGGGCCTTCGCCCCCGCTGTGAAAGTCTCGGTAACATCGTATGTAGCTCCGGCGCCTATAATCATGTCCATAGGACTGAATGTCTTGCCAGCCGGCAATGCTTGCGAAGTGATAAGTTCGTAAGGCTTGTCCCTGAAAGCGCGGCCTTCTACAGAAACTCCAAGTTTCTCTCCGAAGCGGATAAAAGCGTTGCCGCCGACAACCATATTGTCAGCAGCCTTGGGCGCCCACATTCCGTAGAATGCCCGGACGTCCAGATGGTCAGCATCGGGCAGCATAGTCACGCCGCCAAGAGCCATAGAACGAGTATCAGAGGGTATAAGCAGTGCCGGTACGGCCTGTGCAAACGCGGCCTGGCAGAGCAATGTAATTGACAGTATTACAAGTATCTTTTTCATATGGCTTATTTCTTGGCAATCGGGTATATATCATTTACTCCAGCCCCTTCGATCTTGACATAATACATGCCGCCAGGCATGCCGGACATATCAACCTGAAGCGGATCGAAAGGACCTGCGTCTACAGTGTCAGACCAGACCTTGGCGCCTGCCTTGTTTGTGATCGACACTTTTATTTGGTCATCCTTGTCGGGACGGATATTCAACTTGTCTACGACAGGGTTGGGATAGATGTCGATAGGATGGGAACCGTCCCGGATGAGGATCTTGAATGAGAATGTGCAGGAAGCCTTGCAGGCATCTGTGGCAGTAATGGTAGCCGTCGTGAGGCCATAACCCAGCGTAGTTAGCGTCAACGTGTTGCCGGAAGCATTCAGATGGGCGACACCCTGCTCAGACATACTTATGCTGTAGGACAGCTGCTCGCCGTCTTCATCTTTGATTATCTTGCCAAGGTCAAAAGTTGTGCTCTGCCCTGTGCTGGTGAAGCGAATGTCAGACAACGGGGCAATCACGACCGGTGCGTGATTCTCAAGGATTTCGTAATCTATCACATAGTCGACAGAATCCTGATAGCTGTCACGGGCTATGATATGCGCCGTATACTTGCCGTGAGGAACTGCATTGCCGGAGATAACTACCTGGACCGCAGCAGAGCTGGCCTTATAAACGAAAGCATCTGAACCCGGATCCACCTCTATGGTGAAAGCATGCCCGTCGGGGTCGCTGACCGTATAGTTCACTGAGAGTTTTTCAAAAGGCTTGATGCGGTAATCGCCGGAATAATCAGTTTCGACAACCGGAGGATTGTTCTTGCCGGTGCGTACTGCCTGAATCTCTGACAGTGCAGAGTAATTGCGCTGATAGTCATAAGCGACGACAGCGACATAATATTGAGTATCGAAGGTCATGTCGTACAACGTAGTCGAGATGGAATCTCCTACGGCACGTGTCTTAACCTCTACAGATGATCTCTTGCCAGTGGTGTCGATTGCCTGCAGGTCGAAATTCGCCAGAGCGGCGGAATCTGTTGAAGCCAGCGCCAGATAGGCGAATGCCTTCTTGTCGTCGGGGTCTGCGGTGACAGTCCATGACATAGTAACAGTATTGGAGAAACTAGAAGCAGATATACCGGATGCCGGCTCAGGAGCTTCTTGCCCGTCCAGGGTGATAGAGCCCAGCGCGTCTACCATCGGGCCAATCATCTGGTTGGGATTGACTCTTTTAGGATCTGCGCCGCGCAGGAGGCGGTCCTTGAGCATTTCATTCGTAAATCCTGGGCCACCGTAATAGGAAACAATCAGCGCTGCTACTCCTGAAACATGGGGGCAGGCCATGGATGTACCCATCATGAATGAATATTTGCTGTCTGCAACGGTACTGAGAATCTGGGTCGTCCCGCTCCCATCTCCACCGGGAGCACAAATATCCACCCAGGGGCCATAATTCGAATAGCTCGTACGTGTGCATTGTGCAGTCGTAGCTCCAACTGCGATTACATTTTCGTATGCGGCCGGCCAGCCAATGGACCACGAATCGTTGCCCGCCGCGAAGATGACGACGCCTCCCTTCATAGGGCTGTCGGCACGCTGGTTCCCTTCCATGTCGCAGCCGGCATACTGGATGAAATAATCGATGGCAGGCCCCATGGCGCCTACATCGTCAGCCTTAGCATCAGCCTCGCTTTGATAAATCATACCCCAGCTGTTCTGGGAAATTATGGCGCCGTGGTCAGCAGCCCAGGCCATAGCAGCATAAGGATTGCCGTCAAGGTCTTTGAACTGCCCCTCCAGCATGAAAGGACAGGCCAGGATCCGTACGCCGCCCTTACCGTCCCGTCCGCCTGCGATACTGCTTATTCCGATGCCGTTGTCATTGACAGCAGCTATGACTCCGGCCACATGCGTACCGTGGTCGTCGGGAGGAATATTGTATCCTTCAAGGCCATAAATGAAACACTTGCTGCCGTTCTCGCCGCCAGGGATGCAGACAGCAGCCAGGTCGGGATGGTCCATCTGTATTCCAGTGTCCAGCACTCCAACTATCACATCAGATGAACCGGCCGTGAAATTGTCCCACACCGGCACTACATTGATGTCGCAGCCAGCCTTGAAGACGGTTCCAGCAGCACTGTCGTAATCGAGATCCCATTGCCTTGCGGCAAAAGGGTCGTTGAAATACGATGTAGAACGGATCTTACGCTCCGGCCGGGCGGAGATGATGCCTGGCACGGCTGAGAAGTCGTTGGACGCCTTGGTGGCAGTACGGGCCTCCGGATCGAAGGTGAGCCTGTACCAGCGATGCAGGCCTGCACGGCGGTGCCTGGGCTCCCACTCTCCGGCATCCGGGAAGAGGCGCTCATACTTCGTAACTCCAAGGCTTGCCAGCTCAGACACAAGCGCTGAAGCCTTGGTGTCCGGCGTCGCTTCAGCCATCCTGTCGGCAAGCTCTTCGTCCAGCTGTACTATTACAGAGCCCGGAATGAACACAGATGATGACTCTTCATGTGAGCCAGAGGCAGGATTGCCATCAAAAGCTGGCTCAATATTACGGCTGCAAGCCAGGGGCAGCGTCAACAGAAATATAGATAGTATTAATAATTTACGCATAGGATGTAATCTCGTAGAGCAAATAGCCCACAAAGTTACAAATAAAAACCCGCCCCTGAAAGGGCGGGTTCTTAATTACATATATGTAGTAGCTAAAACACTACAGTCCAAGCCACTCGGCCAGATCAGGACCGCCGGGCATTGAAATGTAAGCCACTGATGTTACACCCCACCATCTGAATGAACCGTTGTTATAGGCCAGGATAGGATACCAGCAGAACTGGAGGACGCCTTCATCAACGATGCAGTTCTCAGCTGCGGCTTCAGCGTCACCGCGAGCAGACGGGTGAAGCATGTGGCAAGTCATACCTGAGTAATCGAAGCCCATGTCAAGACGCTCAGCATAGGTGATGATACCATCTTCGTCTATGTAGAACTCAAGGTAAGGAAGCTGTTTGACGAAAGTCATACCACCAGCTTCACACTCTTCCTTGGTCCAAGGCTCCATCAGACGATAAGTCTCACTTCCATCGGGAGCTTTGAGAAGGACTTTCTCAAACGGGCCGCCTACCCACCAGTCATCATAGAACTGGCAGATACCCAGATTCTGCCATGCCTTCTTGCAGGTAATAGGGAGAGCAGCTGCGCGATATTCAGAGAGATTCTCAGCTGATGAGATACCTACTGCGAATGAGTATGTGCTGCTTGCGTCGAGCGCATCGTATGAATACGCTACTTCAGCGCTAGCAGTAGTCTCACCGCTGGGGAATGTAATAGAAGAGTTTACAAGTGAGAACAGACCTGAAGGGTCGTCAAGGTAAAGACTTACAGTCAGGTCGCCGTCAGCACTGGTCCTTACAAACGGAACGAGGATGTTTGAACCATCGACGTCAAGGTTGCGAGGTGCAGTCACGTCTGCGCTTACGAAAGTCTTGGCAGCTTCCGGTTCAGCCGGAGTGTACTGATAACCTTCGGTGCAGGCAACCATTGCCAGAGCAACGATGAAAGCAGGGATTGCTTTAAATATCTTTTTCATATCACTACTAATTTTTAATCCTAGTAAGTTGTTGTGTCATTGGCAACCGACTGAGTCGGATCCGGGTTGTTAGGAGTAGTCTTGACACCATCGATCTCAGTGACAACGCCATCTTCTTTGATGATGTAATCATTGTTCTCGATTTCATCGGTCGGGATAACCAAAGTCCAATACGGGCTAGCCTCTTCAATCTTGTACTTCATAGTATCGTGGATGACGTTAGAGCCCTCATACCAGGTAATCATACCCGGACGGATACGTTTGGCATCAAATAAACCAACACCTTCGCAGAGGAACTCAACCCTCTTCTGGAAAAGAACTTCTTCCTGGAAATTCTTTACGAAGCCCTGGCTGAAAGTAGATTTAGCTTTCTCGTATGAATAGTCAGGATCACGATAAGTCTTCATGAATGACTCGAGTTTCTCGATACCGGCAGCTTCGCCCTGGCTCATACCGATTGCTTCAGCCTCGATGAGATACATTTCCTCAACGCGCATCATAGGCCAGTCAACGGCGCCACCTACTGAGTAAGTAGTCCAGTCACCGCCTTTGCAACGGATCTTGATTGAGAAATAGTCAGGAAGCTCCTCGAAAGGATAGTCAGCAAGGAAACCGGTAGCATCAGCCCACTTGTAGTAAGAAGCAGGATAAGTCTCGCGGTCAGGATCGATGAATGACTTCTTGCGGAAGTCGCTGCGGTTGATGCGGTCATAGATCCATTTGTGGAGAGAATACTTGGTCAGTGAATTGTAACCCCAGTCTGCCTCACCTGCGAGGAATCCGGTAGGGTTACAGAGGTTACCCATGTTGTTACCTGAAATTGAGTAGTACCACATCCATGAGTTGTTACCGCTTGCATCGCAGAACGCCTGGGTAGGACTGCTCCACTCAGCCTCGGTCAGAGGGGTCTTGCCAGATTTGTCGATAGCCTTGCGGGCATATTCGGCAGCATGAGCATAATCCAGCATAGCCATGTACATCCTGGCCTTGAGACCGTAGACAACGGCAACGCCGGGATAACGTCCGGTAGGAGGATTGTAGTTTGCAAGAAGCTCCTCAGCCTTGTCAAGGTCAGAGAGAACGAATTCTGCGAGAACATCCTTAGGAGCGCGTGCGCTCTTGTAAGAAGGCTCTTCCTCGGCGCTTGAAACTACGATAGGAACAGTCAGACCTTCAACATTAGAGTAGTCAGCATATTTGTTGACTGCAGGCATGTAAATGTTGTACATGTCGTGATACATGAGGGCCCTGTAAGTATAAGCGATACCAAGGTATGCCTTCTGCTCGTCATTAAGCTCTTCTGAACTTGCCAGAGGGCCGATGATGTCGTTACAGCTCTTTATGATCTTGTAGAAAGTCTTGAACGGAACCAGCTGACGGTTGTTGTCAGCGTTCATAACGTATCCGTAAGCACCTACATAACCGCACCACCAGTCGTAACCGATAGTCTTGGAGTTGTTGACCAGGTCGTTGGTCATACGGGCGTAGGTAATAAGAAGTCCGGCGTATGAGATATCATATTCCAGCTGGTTAGAGCTGCCGTAGAAGAAGTAAGGCTGATATGTCTGTGCAACCAGACCGTCTACGGAACCTTGCATAGCTGAAGGTGACTGTGCCAGCTGCTCAGATGTTGCTGATGCTTCCAGAGGGAAGGTCTCCTGGATACAACTTGACAAAGAGAGAACAACTGCAGATGCCAGAAGTAGAGATGTTATTATTTTTTTCATAATATATCCTCCTGTCATTTAGAATTTAAGAGTAATACCACCAGAAACGGTTCTCATCGGAGAATAGTTAGCTGCGCTGGTTGCAGAAGAGAAGCTCTGACGAGGGTCGAAACCCTTGCGTGCTGACCAGTAGTACAGGTTCTCGGCAGCCACATACAGTCTGATAGCAGAAATACCGACCTTAGAAGTGAGCCTTTCCGGGAAAGTGTAACCGAGATTGACGTTCTGCAGATTCAGATATGAAGCAGAAGTGAGGAATCTGGTAGATGTAGAGTTTGAGTTAGAGTCACCATACTGGAAGCGAGGAATATCTGAAGATTTGTTCTCCGGAGTCCAGGCGTTGAGCAGATCGACATGGAAGTTGTAACCGGTCTGGCTAGAGGTAGGTGAATACATGAACCTTGCATAGGTATTATCATACTGCTTGCCACCAAGCTGATAAGTGAAGTTGATAGCGAAGTCGAAGCCGTATGCGCGGAGGGTGGTACCGAAACCGCCGTATACAGGAGCAAGAGTTGACACGTTGGTCAAGTACTTGGTAGCCTGTGAATATACATCGGTGGTCTCACGTTTGCCGGTGCGGTTGCCTTCCTCATCGAGGACATCCTTATACCAGAGAGATTTACCGGTGTTAGGATCTACGCCTGCAAACTCATAAGTATACCAGGTATACATTGAAGCACCTTCAGCAACGAAGAAGTTACCGCTGGTGAAACCTTCGTACTCGTTACCTGCTGCATCGTAAACCTTAGAGTCTTTCACGTTGTCGGCGAGGTAAGTAACGGTGTTCTTCAGATAAGAAACGTTGAGGTTCAAATCCCACTGAACGTTGCGGCTGCGGACGAGGCCGAAGTTGAAGTCACCCTCGACACCCCAGTTGTCCATGTCACCGACGTTCTTCCAGATTGATGAATAACCCTGTGACGGCGGTACGGGAGTCGGGAACAGCATGTCGGTGGTCTTACGGTCGTAAACCTCGATACCACCGGTGATACGGTCGTTGAACATTCCGAATTCGATACCGGCGTTGATGTTGGTGTTGGTCTCCCAGGTGATGTCCGGGTTACCCTTTCTGCTGAACAGAGTTGAAACAGCACCGTCAGAAGGAACGATGTCGAAGATATCGGTGTAAAGGTAGCTGCTGATGTCGTCGTTACCCTGGCTACCGATAGAGGCCTTGAATTTGAGTTCATTGAGCCAGTTTACATTGTACCAAGGCTCCTTGCTCATGATCCATGCTGCAGATGCGCTCCAGAAGCTACCCCAGCGGTTCTCGGGGAGGAACTTAGAAGATGCATCCCTACGGAAAGATCCAGAAACGAAGTAGCGGTCAGCGTAGTCGTACTGGATACGGCTGAAGTAACCTTCGTTGTTGTAGTGGGTCTGGTATGAAGTAGCACCCTGACCGTCAACTACGGCACCGTCGAGCTCTTTGTTGTCCTGAGAGAACATGTGGTTCTTGTCAGCGCCCAACAGATAGTATTTTCTGCTGTAGTACTCATGACCGAGCATCACTTCAAGAGTGTGGAGGTCGAAGTCATGGGTGTAGTTGAGGAGTTGCTGGGTGTTCCATGCATATGAACGGGTGTGATACATGCTTACAGTACCTTCAGTAGTACGGAACTGGCCGTAGTACGGGTTGTAAACATAGTTGGTACGGCTTTCGTCAAGGTTTGCAGAAGCATTTACTGTCAGCACGAGACCTTTGATAATCTCAGCGTCGATGTAACCCTGGGTTGAAAGGGCGTTACCTTCATCGTTGTTGGTGTTGTAACGGAGTGCAAGCAGAGGGTTGGCATCGGTGATGAACGGACGAGAAGTGCCCGGGATACCACCAAGGCCGATGTTGCCGTTACCATGGTCGAGAACGGCGATGCCGTTACCGTCGACATACTGGCTGCCGTTGGCATTCCTGATATAGAGAGGATAGATAGGCGCAATCTGAGAAGTGTAAGCCCAGATGTTACCGGTAGATCCTTCAGAACCGTTGTTGCTCAGAGAGTTGCTCTCGAACTTTGTATATGACATGTTGGCACCGATCTTCAACCAGTCCTTAGCCTGATAATCAGCTTTCAGACGAGCTGCCAGACGTTTGTAATCAGATTTCTCGATGATACCCTGATTGTTCAGATAACTCAATGAAGAGTAGTATGTCATCCTGTTCTGAGCACCTGAAACTGTAAGAGTGTAATCCTGGCGGAGACCCTGGCGATAAGCTTCCTTAGCCCAGTTGTCAGCCTTGATCATATAATCACCCATTACATAGCCTTCCTTTGCACCAGGATTGAACTTGCCGTTGCGGCCGATAGCGTACTGACCGTCAGGAATAGTGTAAGCCTGGTAGCCAAGTCCGCCGGCTGCTGCGTCGAACAGACTTTCATTTGCGCGGATATAAGCTGCGGCATCTGAAAGGCCGAGACCGTCGGCTGCAGTGTAGTAGTTATAGAGGGCTTTGTAGTGCTGCTCGTAGTAACCGCGGGGATCAGAGATGGTCTCATACTCCTGGAGGGCACGGGTGTTGATACCGACCTTTGCGTCAAGAGTAACCATTGCCTGGCCGGGACGGCCTTTCTTGGTTGTGATCATGATCACACCGTTGGCACCACGGGCACCGTACAGTGCGTTGGAAGCGGCATCCTTCAGCACGGTCATTGACTCGATATCGCTGGGAGCGATATTGTTCAAGCTACCGTCATAAGGAACACCATCGACAACGATAAGGGGATCCTTACCGGCGTTGATAGATGAAATACCGCGGACGCGGATAGTTGCAGATGCGTTAGGCGCACCATTTGAAGAGATCAGCTGCACACCAGCTACCTGACCGGCAAGAGCGTCGGTAACGTTGGTAACCTGTGAGAGTGACAGCTTCTCATCGTCGAGCACTTTGGCAGAACCGGTGAAGGCCTCTCTTGTAGACCTACCGAAAGCCACCACGATGGTTTCGTCCAGCATCTCGGTGTCAATTTCCAAGGTGACATCGATAACTGCACGACCCTGAACGGGAACTTCCTGAGTCTGGAAACCAAGGCAAGTCACAACGAGTGTGCCGTTTGAAGGGACCAAAATCCTGTAGGCTCCGAGGTTGTCAGTTACAGAGTATACTGTCGTGCTTCCCTTGAGCTGGACAGCTGCACCTGTTACTGCTTCTCCTGCTTTGTCGCGTACGGTACCGGATACCTGTACGTTCTGAGCGAGAAGAGTTGAGCCAATCAGCACAAACAATGCGCTGAGGAACAGTTTCGCTTTTTTCATAAGCATTTCTTTAGATTAAACATTAGTTATATAGAATTAACAATTTGACTCAATTTGAAAACAATCTTCCATCAAACAATAATTCGGCGCAATTTCGAAATAATTTTTCAGAAATCCAAATATGAAACAAGGGCCACAGATAACTATATCAACGTTTTTAAATATTTTCGTTTTAAATTTTGCTGATTTTTATTTTTTATGGTTTAAAATTTGAAGTATTTCGGCCACAATTCTTACACTATTGAATGTTGAAAAAATGGCTGATTATTTGTCAAAAATAATTCGTATATTGTAAGTCTATTTTTTCCGTCCGTAACGACATGAAACGCATAGCGCTGCTCGTGACCATAGTCTCAATCCTGTCAGCCTGCACCGCACAGGGGATAGACGAGAACAGGCTGCCCGTCAATCCCTCTTCGCTGGAGAAGGTAATCGGAGGAAATCTGCCCGAGAGCGATGTCGACCCCCTGCTTCTCAATGTCCTTTTCGACGAAGAGACTGCCGAAGAGCTGGAACTGATAACCGGAGAGGACGGTTATGTGCAGCTGCCGGCAGTAAAGTCGTTCGACGGCAGAGGCATCGTGCGCATGCGCCGTCTCTTCCCTGATGCAGGCAGGTTCGAGGCCCGCACCCGCCAGGAAGGGCTGCACCGCTGGTATAAAGTCTGCTACGACACTTCCGTTTCCATCACCAAGGCTGCGGCAGGTTGGGTAGCCATCCCCGGAGTAGAGCTTGTGGAGTTCTCCCCGCTCATACATATTGTCGGCGGCTCTCAGATCGTGGAGCAGGAAGTGCCGAGGGTGGCTGCAGCTTCATCATCTGCATATCCTTTCGACGACCCGTTGCTGCCTTCGCAGTGGCATTATTATAATATAGGTGTGGCTGCATCCTCGGCTGGAGGCTGCGACATCAACATTTTTCCGGTGTGGAAATATATATCCACAGGCTCTCCGGATGTCATAGTAGGAGTCGTTGACGGCGGCATTGACTATAGCCACGAAGACCTCGCCGCGAACATGTGGCACAATCCCGAGCAGCAGGGTGATGCACGCTACGGCTATAATTTCGCCGCCGACAGCTATGCCATCCATCCGGAAGATCACGGGACGCATGTGGCCGGCATAATTGGAGCCGTCAACAACAACGGCATCGGCGTATCCGGGATAGCCGGAGGCGACGCGGCAGCAGGCCGGCAAGGCGTCAAGCTGATGTCATGCCAGATATTCGACGGTGACAATAGCGGCATCGGCGCCGAAGCTATCAAATGGAGTGCCGACCACGGGGCAGTCATCTCCCAGAACAGCTGGGGGTTCGACAATACCTCCGTGACTCCCAAGAGCCTGATCGCCGCTGTAGATTACTTCATCAAATTCGCAGGAGTTGACGAAGAGGGCGTACAGACCGGCCCAATGCGTGGCGGCATAGTGGTTTTCGCGGCCGGCAATGAAGACAAGAACACAAGCGGCAACAGCTACGACGCTATCTTCAATGTAGCTGCCGTCGGGGCTGATTACCGCAAGACATACTACTCAAACTATGGCGACTGGGTGGATATCGCCGCGCCGGGAGGAGATGCAAGGAAAGGCAATCAGGTTCTCAGCACGATGACAGGCAACAAATATGGTCTCCGCCAGGGCACTTCGATGGCCTGCCCGCAGGTCACAGGCATTGCAGCCCTCATCATATCTGAATTCCAGAGAGAGGGGCTGACTCCCGACGAAGTAACGAAGAGACTGACTGAGAGCGTCACCCCTATTCAGTCTTTCAACAGAAGTTACAAGCTTGGGGCCGGCCTGGTCAATGCCTTCAGAGCCTTTGAGGCCGGAGGAGGAGGTCTCCCGCCCGGGACGCCTTCAGATCTGAAAGTGTCAGTAAAGTCAAATAATCTCAGCGTCAGCGTCAAGGTTCCTTCAGACAAGGACGACGGGCTGCCCACTTCTATCGTTATCTATTACAACATTGTCAATTTCACCAGTATAAGCCCGAACCTCAAGTTCGCCAAACTATATCTGGACGGGCAGAAAGCTGGAGATACTATCGAGGCAACCATCACCGGCCTGGACTTCAACACAGCGTTCTATGTGGCGGCCGCAGCCGAGGACCTGGCCGGCAACAAGTCGCCCCTCACCGCGACCCAGTCTGTAACGACCGGATTCAACACTACTCCCGTCATCGAGGCGCTGGGACCGACGGAGATTACGGTCAAGCCCTGGCAGACGGGCAGCCTCGACTTCAAGATTACAGATGCCGACGGGCATTTTTTCCTGATAGATCTGGACAGCCCCGCTGCCGGCATATCGCTCGACACTCTGGTGCGCGACATGCCCAAAGTGGTAGTGAACGGCTCCCAGACCCCTGCCGGCAGCTACACCGCCACTCTGCAAGCTACTGACATCTACGGCGCCAAGGCTGTTCAGAAAATGGATATCACGGTCCTGGAGAACCACGCACCTGCTGTTACCGGCACTGTTCCTGACATGATTTTCCCCGACACAGGCGGATCAGCTGCCATCGACCTTGCCAAATACATCAAGGACGAGGATGACGAACCGCTTTCCTACAGCATCAGTTCTACTGACGAGAGCGTAGTGCGTGCAAACATCTCCGGCAATTCCCTGCTGGTCAATCCGCAAGGGTATGGCCCCGCGACAGTCACCATAACTGCGACGGATGCATGCAAGGCGTCCTGCTCGTTAAGTTTCATGGTCCTTGTCCGGGATATGTCCAGGCCTGTCGACCTGTATCCCAATCCAGTCATTGACATTCTCAACATCCGCCCCGGCATCAACGGCAGCTACACAATATCAATCTTCAACAAAGCTGGCGCGACGGTATGGTCGGGCAAAGTCGACGCGGGCCCGTTCCACCCTCTGACGGTCGATCTATCCAAATGGAGCGGCGGCACATACTACGTCCGCATCGCCGGCGGGGAAGTCGACGACATTTTCACTATTACCAAGAAATAATCTGAAAAGGCCGGGCTATTCGTACCAGGTCTTGTAGAGAAGATAGCCCTGGGCGTTCTTGTGGGCAGCGGCGGCGATTGCCTCGCTGGCATCTTTCACCTTCTTCGCAGGGACACCTGCATAGATGCCGGGCTCGAGGACCTCATTGCTCAGTACGACTGCGCCTGCCGCTATTATGGTGTTGTCAGGGATTACGGCGTTGTCCATCAGGATGGCGCCCATGCCCACCAGCACGTTGTTGCCCACCTTGGCGCCGTGGATCACTGCGTTGTGCCCTACCGAAACGTCGTTGCCGATTTCCACAACAGAGCGGTTGTACAGGGTATGGAGCACTGCTCCGTCCTGTATATTGACCCTGTCCCCTATCTTTATTGTGTTGACATCGCCGCGGAGCACCACAGAATACCAGATGCTGCAGTCGTCTCCTATTGTTACGTCACCTATAATAGATGCATTCTCGGCAATGAAGCAATTCTTGCCGATCTTGGGCGTGAAGCCCCTGAGTTCTCTGATCAATGCCATTTCCTATCTTTTGACAGTCGGCAAAGTTATTGAAAATTTGACTAATTTTGTAAATAACGTCACGAACGATGATAGGCATATTCGATTCCGGCATCGGCGGTCTGTCCGTCTTCAAGGAGCTCGTCAGGCTCATGCCCGGCGAGGACTATGTCTATTTCAGCGACAGCCGCAACTGCCCCTACGGCCCCAAGGAGGCCGAGTTCATCAAGGCACGCAGCCGTCAGCTCACTGATTTCCTTATCGACAAAGGGGCCGACATTGTCGTGGTTGCCTGCAATACTGCCACTGCCGCCGCAATAAAAGACCTCAGGGAGCGCTACGACCTGCCTTTCGTGGGGATGGAGCCTGCCATCAAGCCGGCCATCCTCCATTCGCAGAGCGGGGTGGTCGGAGTGCTTGCCACAGCCGGCACGCTGAAAGGGCCTCTTTACCTCAAGACCCTCGCCACTTTCAAGGGTGATGTGAAGGTCATCGAGCGCATCGGCGAAGGGCTGGTGGAGGCTGTGGAGCGTGCGGATTTCGATTCTCCGGAGGTGGAAAGCCTGCTTCGGAGCTACATCGAGCCGATGCTCGCCGAGGGCGCGGATCACATCGTGCTGGGCTGCACCCATTACCCTTTCCTCGAGGACACCATCAAAAAGATAGTGGAAGACCGCGCCAAGATCGTCAATCCCGCCCCTGCCGTGGCCCGTCAGGCCAAACGTCTGTATACAGCGAAGGCGCGTCAAGACGACACGCCTCACTGCGAATTCTATTCAAGCGCCGCTTTCACTGATCCCGTCAAGGACATCATCCGGACCCTGACAACCCTAACCTGCGAATTCTACGACAATACTTTGTAGATTAGCGCAGAAGTGTGCGCCGACTACCCCCTCTGGAGATGCTTCTGAGGCCTATGTGCAGCGCACACCCCTCGTTTAAAGGCCAGTGTGCGCCGTCAATCGCGCTTATACGCGTTCTGGGGCACATCGCCGGCGCACACTTCTGCACGGACGGCACTCTCAATAAGACTGAACATACAAACTGATTGTTGCATTTCGGACCGACGCTTCGCGTCTCCCTCCCACGCTGCGCGTGGGCCCCTCCCTCGTCGCCTGCAGGCGATAGCGGAAGCCGTGAGGGCTGCTTGTGCTGATAGCAGGCTATAGCGGCAGGGTTTGGGGCAGCGCCCTAGTAATATGTGGCTAGGGTCCTCAATTGCAACAATCAGTTTGTATGTAGTATCTCTAGATTCCTTCGATAATCCTGATCCAGCCGTGCTTGTCTTCGGCACGACCGTACTGGATATCCTGGAGGGCATGATACATCATGGTGCTGTACTTGCCCGGGGCGTCGTACTCATACCACTTGTCCTTGTTGGGATCGTAC
>JAFZKU010000043.1 GCA_017551785.1 Bacteroidales bacterium
AGAAACTGGCTCCTCGGCAGGTATTTCCGCCTTGGTGCTTGCTCCGGCAGCCTTCTGGGCGAGAGTGTATACCGGCGACGAATCCTTTAGCCCCGTTGATATATTTCGCGTGTAGCACATCACCGGAGCAAAGTCATCTTCCTGAGTGAAGCGCAGGGCCTCGGAGTCGTTGTTGTGGAACAGAAAATCGTGGGTACCAACAAAGACGTCCATTTCTGCACTGTTGCCCATGAATCTGTGTATGGTGTGGGAAATTGTTTCCCCCTCAGGGCCTTGTGTAAATATGTGCATACTCATGCTTTTGGGAGAGGTGTACCCCAGCGGCCCCAGCGTTGATACATTCCAGTCAAACTCCCACTCTGTACTCCAGTCCACCTGCCACATGACGTCCACGTTCACCTCGGTGGCTACTTGAACCTTGGCTATAATAGCCTCCCTCAAGTGCAGCGGCGGTTCAATGCTGCAGCTCGCTACGAATATCGTGGCGGTGAGCAGTACCGGTATGATGGTTCTGGCGGTCATTAGTCGGTGGTGGAGTGTCTTATGCTATTGGTCTTTATATTTTCTGTTTCTGTCAAAAAGGTTGATGCCTAAAGTGATGTAGACCCTTGTGGGGCCGAACCAGTTCAGTGCCATGCGGCGCTTTACAAAATCTTTCGGGTCGCCGGCATAGTCGTAGTAGTACCATCCGGTGGCGTCGTTGCCCCAGACGTACGGGTCGTAGCGCGAATAGAAGTAGCCGGCTGCGGCGCCGAGGTCGAGGTACATGCGGCGGCCGAGCGCCCATTTGTAGCCGATGCCCAGAGAGACGCCGAGGCCTTCGCCTTCCCAGCCCTTTGCGTTCCAGCCGAGGCCGTACTGGACGGCGTTGATGCTGCCGGACAGGTAGAGGCCGTAGAAGCCGGAGAAGGGGCCTTTCGCTGCATCGCCTTGATTGAGCAGGCTGCCGCTGTCGCGGAAGTAACGGCGGGTGCTGAGGGTTATGTTGTGGATCTGGTTGAAGCGGTGGTTGTCATAATGACGCCAGTGCGACCAGTCGACGTCGGCTCCGAAAGTCCAGTGTCCGCGGGCCGGATAGTACTCCAGACCGATGTTCGGAATGGATGTGAATTTGTAATGCGGCAAATAGGTGAAGTCGTAAATGATGTTTGTCGACAATCCGATGACAGGGCGGAGGGCTGCCTGGGATGATGCCTGGGCAGTGGTGCTGTCATCCTGCGCAATTTCGGCTGCAGAAAATTCCATGGCGGGAGCGTTCCCGTCTGAGAAATTGTAAGCGCGAACGGGCTCGTTCTCCGGAAGGAGTGAGAGCAGCGAAACTGCCAGCGTTACTATGATATTTGTCAACATCCTGACTATCAGCCTATTGCAAAATTGCCGTCTCTAAAACAGTTCGACTAGTAAACATTTTATCAAACAAATATACCAAATATTTGATCAAATGTCACTTTTTTCATGTCTTACATATTTAACGCATGTGGGCGCGCAAAAAGAAATAGGTGGAAAACATTACACGGCCAGACAGACCTTGAATTGTGTTTTTATCAACAGTGATGCATACATAAAAGATGCAATAACATGCTTAAACGTTGCTTATATTAAGGTTACAGGCACACTCTATCTCAACTGCCGTGCCAAACCGATGCACATGTCATAACTGTCACATTTTCCAGCCACTTACGATTCGTAAGTCCGTCTGCAAAAACACCTTTGTCGTGACCACCCTCACGAGAGCTGCCTAGAAGAAACCTTCTGGAAGATATCCGTCTTCTCTGTTGCCCTGAGCAAACCCGACTTTCACGGATTATTCGGACATGCCCTACAAGGCATTGCAGGGCACATTGGATAAATCCGTGGCACGATTTCCCGCCACGGATTTGCAGCGGCCCCCCTGTGGCTATCTGCAGACGGGGTCATGCGCATCCGTGAAAGTTGGGTTCTGGCCGCCGCCATTAATCTGCTTCCAGTCGCCGCCCTAAATCAGCTTCTGGTAGTCGCCTTTAATCTGCTTCCAGTCGTCGTCCTAAATCAGCTTCTAGCAGTCGCCATGAATCAGCTTCTGGCAGTCGCCTTTAATCGGGTTCTGGCCGTCGCCAATTCCCTATAGCAAATTGCGTACTTCGTCATAGACCAAACCGCAGAGACGGGCCAGTTGTTTCGTGGAAGAATTGTAGCGAGCCTTGAGTACTTTGGCCAGATGCAGACGCTGTGCTGTGGTTAATGTGCGGATGCTGTGCGTTCCGAACAGTTCGTTACATGTTTCGGTCTTGTGCTGGCGCATCTCCTGCATGGGTAATGAAAGTCGCGAAATGCTTCCGCCACGCTCATCGACGTCGGATTCTTTTGAGACGCACATGAAATAGTTGAAACTTTTGTGCGTCTTAAAAATCCTCTCTACCAGATGGAAATTGACATATCGCCCCGGAAAGATTATCTGTTTTTGTCCGCAGATTGCCGAGCTGGCCGTTTCGTCAGTCCAAGTGGGAGAAGTCCAGTGTCCCGGTCTGCGGAAATATAGAGCGGCGCTCGACCACGGGTAATCATAGGCATTGTAATTGATGCCTGCTACCGGCGCGTTTTTTATGACGTAGCAAATAGCAGTTTTGAGATAACGGTCTGTGTCGATAACCTGGTGGTTTATAGGGACTGTCCGGAACTTGTGACGCTCGCCGTAACGATGTGATATGGCCCATGATGTTTGTCTCACATAGTCATGGATGAAGTGATTGCATGGGTCAAATGCGCCGTGGAGGATAAAGTGGATATGGGTGTCCATCAACGAAAAAGCCAGTATCGTGATTTTATACCTCACGAATAGTGGATATATGCGGTTCATGCCGTCCCGGAAATCATCCTCATCAATGAACATGGCGTCGACTGCGTTGCCATCCGTGCTGAAATGCCAGCAATTGCTGACAGCTATTGTCTGGCCCTTTACAAATGGTTTGTCAAGGCCGAGGTCAGACTCGATTTGTAGCGCTTTGTTTAATTGTTTATCCATGTCTCTTCCCATTGCAGCTTTATGGCAGTCGGATCGCTAATATAGTTGGTCTGTTGTGTTTGAAGGGTACCATATCGACAATTTTCGACGTTCTGTTGCAAATCCAAATTCGCGCTAGCAATTGTGTATTTGTCACCGTGGCTCAATCTGAGCAAACCCGACTTTCACGGATTATTCGGACATGCCCTACAAGGCATTGCGGGGCACATTGGATAAATCCGTGGCACGATTTTCCGCCACGGATTTGCAGCGGACCCCCTGTGGCTATCTGTAGGCGGGGTCATGCGCATCCGTGAAAGTTGGGTTTGCGGGGAGAAGCTGTTTTTGCTCGGGGTGAGGGCAGATCTGGTTTGTGGGGAGAAGCTGCTTTGCCCGGGGTGAGGGCGGATCTGGTTTTGGGGGTATAATGGTTGCAGATGAAGGGTTGAGATGGGGATATTTCCCGTCCGGCAGCATGAGCTCTGGATGGGCTCCTGCTGCTGTCCGAGAATATCCCCTGCATCCCTCCTTGCCTCGCGACGATCACCCTCCAACCAATGCTGCCCGGCGGTGGTAATGGGGCGATTCTGGCACTTTATCGCAAAATAGGAGGGTTTTCTTGCAATAGTGACGGCAAAAGCATACTTTTGCTATCCAGTTTATCTTCTATACTATGTCTGAAAAACGACTGTTACTTGGCGATGAGGCGCTTGCCCTCGGAGCGCTGCATGCCGGACTGTCCGGCGTCTATGCATATCCCGGGACGCCCTCGACCGAAATCACAGAATTCATACAGAATAATCACCTTGCGAAGGAACGCGGCGTCCACAGCCGCTGGTGCACCAATGAAAAGACTGCGATGGAAACCGCGCTGGGCATGTCATATGCCGGAAAGCGCGCTCTGGTGTGCATGAAACACGTGGGCATGAACGTATGCGCCGACCCCTTCATGAATGCTGCCAGCACCGGCGTCAACGGCGGCCTGGTGGTGCTGAGCGCCGACGACCCGTCGATGCACTCTTCTCAGAACGAGCAGGACTCGCGCTTCTACGGTAAGTTCGCAATGATCCCGTTCTTCGAGCCGTCGAACCAGCAGGAAGCTTACGACATGATGGCAGATGCCTTCGAGCTCTCGGAAGCCCTGCAGCTCCCCGTGCTGATGCGCTTTGTAACACGACTTGCACATTCCCGTGCTGCTGTCACGGTGCATGAGGCTAGCGAAGAGAACCCCTTCAATCCTGACAAGGACCTCAGCCGCTGGGTGCTGATCCCCCTGAACGCGCGCAGACAGTACGCCAAGCTGGTGTCGCTGCAGGCCCGGGTGGAAGGCAGCGCCGCCGAGTCTAAATACAACTGGATCGAGAATCTCGACACGTCAAAGAAATGCGGCACGACCTTCCGCTTAGCCGCCGAAGCGCCTAACCTCCCAACCGCCGGAACTCCTGCCAAACGCCCCCTCGGCATAATCGCCGCTGGCATTGGCTATAACTATGTGAAGGAATCCGCTCCGGCAGACATCCCCATACTGAAGATCTCGCAGTACCCTCTGCCGGCCGCCAAGATCAAGGCCCTCGCTGCCAGCTGCGAAAAGATACTGGTCGTGGAAGACGGCCAGCCCTTCGTGGAAGAACTTGTCAAAGGCATCCTCGGAGCTGACTATCCGGTAATCGGCAAGCTGGCTGGCCGCACCGGCGACAAAGCCAACACGGTCGGCCGCATGCCGCTCACCGGCGAGCTCATCGACGGAGTGCTGCCGCGCATGGGAGAGCTTACCCCCGACAGCGTCGCTGCTGCTCTCGGTGTTAAATCCGGCTCCGTATACAGCCCCGCGAAGAACGTAGTGCCGCGTCCGCCCCAGCTCTGCCAGGGCTGCGGCCACAGAGACGTATTCGCCGCTCTGGGCTTCATCGCCAACGAATTCCCCGACTCCAGGATATTCGGCGATATCGGCTGCTACGCCCTGGGCTTCCTGCCGCCCTTCAGAGCTCTTGAGAGCTGCGTAGACATGGGCTCCGCCATCACGCTGGCCAAAGGCGCCGCAGACGCCGGCATGTTCCCGGTATTCTGCGTCATCGGTGACTCTACCTTCACCCATTCAGGCATGACAGGCCTGCTGGACGCAGTAAACGAGAACAGCCCCATCACAGTAATAATCAGCGACAACTTCACCACCGCAATGACCGGCGGTCAGGACTCTGCCGGCCTCAACAAGTACGAAGCTATCTGCCTCGCCCTCGGAGTGGAGCGCGAGCACCTTCATCTGGTAGTGCCGATCCCGAAGAACATGGAGCAGATAAAGGCCATCATTCGCAAGGAAATGATGTACAAGGGAGTTTCAGTTATTATAGCTCAGCGTGAATGCATGCAGACGCTGGCTCGCAAGCTGAGAAAGCACAAAAACGAAAGAAAATGAAACTTGACATAAAATTATGCGGTGTAGGAGGGCAGGGGATCCTCTCCATCGCGACCATAATAGCAGAAGCAGCC
>JAFZKU010000044.1 GCA_017551785.1 Bacteroidales bacterium
AGGCCGCTATCATATCGACCTGGAAATCACTTCTCCCGAAGTGCTCGACGACAAATATCTCGAGAGCGGATTCTCAGTCAAAGGGTCAGCCGCCCAGGTCTCATGGGTCCACTCTGAAGACAGCCGAACCCACACTGTAACTGTCGGCAACATCGCGGCAGGAGAGAAGCGCGGCAAAGTTGAGCTGGTCCACAAATGGCCGAAATATGCAGCCGAAGGCTCCCGCAGCTTCGACATCCCTGTCAAAGGCGTCTTCAGCGTAGTGGAGAGCGAGGTTAAATCCGAGCCCTACGGTTTCGAGATAGCCTTCTCCGCCATCCTCGATGCAAAACAGGACTTCAGCAGCCTGGTATCAGCGCCCGGCGCCGGAAGGCTTTCCTTCATAGTAAGTGACAATATCCTCAAGATATCTCCTTCAGTGCAGGCAGAAGAGCGGCAGTTCATCTCTGTCAGCAAAGGCATCCGCAGCGCTAAGGGCGAGAAGCTGGAAGGAGACTTCGAACGCTGGTTCGACATCCCGACAGGCGAACCCTCAGTAAGATTCCTCTCACGAGGAGTCGTGCTTCCCTCATCAGGAGACATGAACGTACCGTTCCAGGCCATCAATTACGCCAAGGTGCGCGTGCGTATCAAACAGATATATGAGAACAATGTGCTGCAGTTCCTGCAGGACAACAAGCTGGGCGACACCTGGTGCTACACCGACAATGTTGCCCGCGTAATCCTCGATACCACCCTCGTTCTGGGAGATTCCAACTCCGCTAAACTCCGCAATCTGAACACCTACGGCCTGCATGTCGCCGACCTGGTGAAAGTGCAGCGCGGCGCCATCTACAGGATGGAGATAAGGGGAGTCGAGCCGCTCAAGGAGATGGAAGATTATTACGAGAGCGACTATTATTTCGGCAGCTACAGCGACTACGAGAACCGCGTCCGCAACCTGCTGGTATCAGACCTCTCTGTAATCGGTAAAGGCTCAGACAAGGGAGAATACACTGTATTCGTTACGGACATCCTCTCCGCACAGCCCGTCTCAGGCGCGAAGGTGACTCTCTACAACTCTGTGAATCAGGTGATAGGAGAGGGTACTACCGCTTCCGGAGGCCGCTTCTCATGCAACGTCGGCGACGATGTTGTGCGCACCGCAGTAATCAGCAAGGGAGACGACAAGAGCTATCTCTCCATGGCTCCTGGAAGCTCTATTTCCATGAGCGGTTTCGAAGTTGACGGCAACGCTTCCCGCAAGGGCCAGAAAGGCTACATCTTCGGAGAGCGCGGCGTTTGGCGTCCCGGCGACGATATCCACCTGACGTTCGTGTCGATGCTCGACGAAGGAGTGCTGCCTGCGGGCCACCCCGTGACAGCCACTCTCAGCAATCCCCAGGGCCAGGTGATCAGCACCCTGGTGAACAATAACGGCCACAGCGGCATGTACAGCTTCACGTTCACCACTTCCGCCGATGCGCCTACCGGCAACTGGGAAGCAGCTGTGACAGCTGGAGGCAACACCTGGTACAAGACCGTGAAGATCGAGACCGTAAAACCTAACAATATCGTAATCGACCTGCAGCTCAACGACAAACCTGTAATCCCCGGCAGCGACATCCGCGGCGACATTTCAGCCCGCTGGCTGGTAGGACATGCAGCCAAGGATCTGGAGACCCGAGTGGACGTGGCTCTGTCCCGCGGACGGACTGCATTCGACAATTATAAGGACTATGTCTTCGAAGACCGCTCACGCAGCTTCTCGCAGCAGGAGATGGACCTCTTCAAAGGCAAGACTGACTCTGAAGGCAAGACATCTTTCCGCACTTCAGTCAAGGCGGAAGGCAACGACGTGCCCGGCATGCTGACAGCCCTGTTCACGACCCGTGTATTCGAGAAGAGCGGCGACTTCAGCATAGACCGCTATACCACGACTCTGTCGCCTTACGACACCTACATCGGCCTCAGCGTGCCTGAGCAGGAAGACGAGTGGGGCGAGCGCTACCTCGACAAGGGCCGCAGCCACACCTTCCGTCTAGCCGCAGTGGATTACAAAGGCAATCCTGTCAGCCAGAATGTCAAGGTCAACGTAGAGATATACAAAATGGGCTGGAGCTGGTGGTGGAGCTCATCATCTGACGGCCTAGCCTCATATGCTAAGGATTCATACAACGAGCCCAGCGAAGAGCTGACAGTCACACTGAGGGGCGGCACCGCAGAATTCAAGATGGACTTCACCAAAGAAGACAGCGGTTACTGGTTCTTCAGGGTTGTCGACCCTAAGGGCGGACATGCCGCTTCTGCCGTTACTCTGGTAAGGAACAGCTACGAATCTTATGGCGACGGCAGTTCGGATGCAGCGGCCCGCCTGCCCATGACTATAAATAAGGAGCGCTTCAATGTGGGCGAAACAGCCCAGCTGACTATCCCTTCTGCCAGCGGCGCCCGTGCCCTCGTCTCAATCGAGAAGGGCCAGCGAGTGCTGAAGAGCTTCTGGGTTGACTGCAAGGGCGAAAAGACTGACATCTCGATCCCCGTCGAGGCCGGCATGGCTCCCAACGTATATGCGGCAGTGACTCTGATCCAGCCGTACAACACTGTAGAAAATGATGCGCCCATCCGCCTGTTCGGCGTGCAGCGCATCCTGGTGGAAGAGCCTGCGACTCATCTGCATCCGGTAATCGACATCCCGGCCGAAGTGCAGCCTGAAAAGGAAATCTCCTTCACCGTGAAGGAGCAGGACGGCCGTCCGATGAGTTACGTGGTGGCTCTGGTCGACGAAGGTCTGCTGAGCCTCACCCGCTTCAAGACTCCTGACCCCTGGAAGAGCTTCTATGCCACCGAGGCTCTGGGCGTACGCACATGGGATCTCTACGATCTGATCCTGGGCGCATACGGAGCCCGCATGGAGAAACTCTTTGCCATCGGTGGTGACGGCGAGGGCGACGGTGCAGTCACTCCCAACAGCAAGGCTGACCGCTTCAAACCGGTGTCAATCTTCCTGGGACCTTTCACCGTGAAGGCCAAAGGCACAGACAAACATACAGTCGAGATTCCTCAGTACATCGGTAATGTGAGGGCCATGGTTATCGCCACCGACGGTTCGGCCATGGGTTCTACCGAAAAGAGCGTGCTGGTTACCAAGCCCGTTATGGTCAAGGCCACCCTGCCCAGAGTTGTCGGCACCGACGAGGAGGTTGTGCTTCCCGTGACCGTGTTTGCCAACAAGGACGGCGTAGGGACTGTGACTGTCGAAGTCAAGGCTGAAGGTGCGCTGGCCCTGTCTGGCAGCAATACCGCTACCGTCAATCTGCCGAAGGCAGGTGAAGAGCTGGCTTATTTCACTCTGAAGGCCGGCTCCGCCGAAGGCATCGGCACTATCCACACCGAGGCCAAGGGGGCAGGGGACAAATCTGCAGAAGACCTTGAGATAGATGTGCGCGACCCGAACCCGCTTTCTACCAATTCATCTGTAAGACTGGTTGAGGGCAGCAAGAGCTTGAAGACATCATTCACTCTCGCCGGCCGTCCGGGCACCAACACCGTTACAGTCGAGGCATCTACCATACCTCCTGTAGATCTGGACTACCGCCTGTCATATCTGACTACTTATCCTCACGGCTGCCTCGAGCAGACAGTCTCTGCGGCATTCCCGCAGCTCTATCTCGGCGATCTGATCGACCTGGAGAGCAAGGAAATAAACAATACCGCCGATAATGTGAAGGTTGCCATCAA
>JAFZKU010000045.1 GCA_017551785.1 Bacteroidales bacterium
AGAACCGCAGCGTTGTAAGGGTCGGTGGCACCAAGGCCATCCCAGTGGACATCAGGCTGATCTGCGCCACGAATATGGATCTGGAGGCGCTGGTGCGTGAAGGCCGTTTTCGCGAGGACTTGTTTTACCGCATAAACACCGTGCACATCGCCCTGCCACCGCTGCGCGAACGCAAGGACGACATTGTGCCGCTGGCTGAAAGGTTTATCGGCCAGTTTGCAGAAAAATACCACCGGCACGTGACGGGCCTCGACACTTCGGCCGCACAGGCGCTGGAAGCCGGCCGCTGGAACGGCAACATCCGCGAACTTGGCAATTGCATCGAGAAGGCTGTGATTCTGAGCGAGGGGAAGATTCTGACTGCAGCGGACCTTCAGATGGAAACTGCAAAAGCCGCCGAGCCGGTTTCGGGCACGCTGAAGGCTGTCAGCGACGCGGAGGAGGAACGTCTGGTGCGGGAGGCAATGGACCGCACGGGCGGCAACATTTCGGCCGCGGCGAAGATGCTCGGAGTGAGCCGGCCGACATTGTATGCTAAATTGAAAAAATACGGGTTATAGATCCTTCGCTCCGCTCAGGATGACAAGCGGGGCCATGCTCGAAGGATAACAAGCGGGGCCCTCAGGCGCTGGATGACAGGCGGAACCCGCATGAAGGCAAATATTGATGATGCAGATAAAATATGTCATAGTGCTCGTAGTGGCTGTCGCGGTGATCGTGGCTGTGGTCGCATCTTTGCGGACACGCCGCAAGGACATCCGCAAGGTGGGCTACATGATGGACGCGCTGGAAGACGGGGAGCTGAACTTCCGCTTCAAGGACAGCAACCGCTTCAACCGCACCCTCAACCGTATCCGCACCATCTTCGAGAAGCATCGGCAAGCCCACGAGCAGGACTCCTGGACGAAGCTGATACGCGTGCTGACCCACGAAATCATGAACACCGTATCCCCCATCGCCTCGCTGTCCGACGCAATGGCCAAATCGGTGGATGAGGACGGCCGCAGCGAGCTGGATATCAAGGCCGGTCTGGAGACCATCTCCGACTCTTCGAAGAACCTGATAGAGTTCGTGCAGACCTACCGCCAGCTGTCCGGAGTGGCCAAGCCGGTCCGCAAGGCGCTGGAGCTGCAGGAACTCATAGAACACGTAATATCCCTGAACAGCGAATACGCCACCTCCTGCAGCGCGGTGTGCAGCTACCGACCCGAGGAGCCCGACCTGATGATCTACGCCGACGAAGGCCAGATCTCCCAGATTTTCATAAACCTAATCAAGAACGCCCTGCAGGCCGGAGCCAAGAACATCGACATCTCTGCGAAGATGGGCCAGGACGATGAGGTTATAATCATAGTCGCCAACGACGGAGCCCCCATACCCGTGGAGAGCCAGGAGCAGATCTTCGTGCCGTTCTTCACCACCAAGAAGGAAGGCTCCGGCATCGGTCTGGCGCTGGCCCGCCAGATCATGCGCAATCACAACGGCTCCATCGATCTCGAATGCAGCGATGCCTCCCGCACCGCCTTCCGGATAGTATTCAGGTAGCGTTGCCCGCTCCTGCGAAAAAATTTAATTTTCCGAGACGTATTCCGGAAGTATGTGTGTTTATATAGCAGAAACGTACAAAAAAGCCAAAGCCTGATTTATTGAGTATCTTTACAGAGAACAATGCCTGTGTAGGTGTATAAGGATTTAGACGAGCAGGAGCTTGCCAGATATTGTGCCAAAGGAGATAGGCTGGCAGAGGATGAGCTGTATACCAGATATGCGGCCAGGGTGTTCTCGCTATGCCGCCGATACACCGACAGCGCGGACGACGCCAAGGATCTGATGCAGGATGCCATCATCAAGGCGCTGGACAAAATTTCCACCTACACATACTCAGGAAAAGGGTCTCTGTACGCCTGGATCAGCCGCATCGCCATCAACATGGCCCTCAACCAGATTAAGAGGCAGCGATGGAAAACGGTGTCGCTGGACGCCTGGCAGCAGGACAACCTTCCGGAGCCGACCGGGCAGGAGATGGAGGAGGTACCGCAGGAGAAGCTGCTGGAGTGGATATCCAAGCTGCCGGATGTGAGAAAGGCCGTCTTCAACCTGTACTGCATCGACGGCTACTCGCATAAGCAAATCGGGCAGATGCTTGGAATAAGCGAAAAGGGGTCGGCCGGAGTGCTGGCCAAAGCAAGGAAACAATTGAAAGAATCGATAAGAAGTTATCTGAAGGACAAGGAACGATGAAAAACTGGGAAGACATCATTAAAGACAAGCTGGAAGGGTACGAAAGTCCCCTGCCGGAAGGGAGTCTTGCCGAGTTCCACTCCCGCAGAGACAGCGCAAGAAGCGCAGCAGCTAAGAAGCGTTCGCCGCTGATATGGATTCTGCCGACAGCCGCGGCCGCAGGCCTGGCTGTATTCCTGTTCCTGAGACAGCCCGGCACGCCGGAAGGTGACGGTCAGAACGGCTGGCAGCCTTCTACCACGATAGCAGTCGCAAACACTGATTCCACCAATGCCACTGAACCGATTCAGCCCGTACAATCGGCGCAATCCGCACAGCCGGTGCAGACGTTGCAGCCCACTCAGCCCGCACAGCTTATAACTCAGGCCACAACGCCTAAGGCGGTCCTTCCTGCATCCGGGGACACTCAGAAGACAGATGCTGTCGAGGATGTCCAGCAGCAGGAGGAGTCGCAACAAGCTACGGAGCCTACAAAATCTGATGGCGCAATCGCAGACGCTGCCCCGGATGGGACGGAAGAAGCTGCCGGCCCCGGCCAGGACGGGCAGACCGTTTCTCCTTCGCAGGACGGGCAGACCGTTTCTCCTTCGCAGGACGGGCAGGCTGGCCAGCAACCGAACTCTGGCAATAATTTTGACACCCGCACTGCAACAACCATCAACTTCCCGACCGTGGAGCTGGATAAAACCGTGAAAAACGCTTCATTCAATTCCAAAGCGCTGGCGACTGCAGGCGGCGCAGTAGGCGCCGGTCTGCTGACAACCCTGCTGACCCGCGTTGATTTCGGCCGCATAGCTGCTGCCCCGCAACCGGAAGGTGTAGCAGACATGAGGGATGCTGTTGCTTCGTATTTAACTACTTTGAAGTTTTTAGAACAAATGGGAATAGACACCTCAGACCCCGCTGTCCTTGAATACTTGTTTAACAATC
>JAFZKU010000046.1 GCA_017551785.1 Bacteroidales bacterium
CCAGAAGGTTGAAGGCGTCAGCGAAGTAGTGGTCTATGCCGGAGAAAGCCGCGTACAGAAAGGCAAGATCACAATCGTAGCCGAGATATTCCCGGACGCAGACCTGCTCAAGGCAAAAGGCATCACCGACCCTCAAACCTATTTCGAGGATGCTGTCAAGAAGATCAACGAGAAGATGCCGCCTTTCAAGGCTGTCAAAACTGTGAAGCTGCGCGATACGGAATTCCAGAAAAACACTTCCCGCAAGATCGTCCGCTACACTATAGACAAGACCGTAGACTAACGCACAGAGAAAGTCTGAGCAGCCTTCACAGTAGCCTTGAACTGCACCGGAATGTCGCTTACATTGCGGCCGAAGCCGAAGGTGTAGGTGCCGGCGGCTGCTTCCCAGCGGTTGGCAGCCTCATTGAATGAAGCAAGCTCGTAAGGGGTAACCTTGAACGACAGAACCTGGCTCTCGCCCGGGGCAAGAAGACGGGTCTTGGCGAAGGCCTTGAGCTCCTTGGCAGGCTTCTCAAGTCCGCCGGCGGGAGCTGACACATACAGGCCTACAGCCTCTTTTCCAGCTATTTTACCACTGTTTGTTACAAGCACGTTAGCCGTAACGGTACCATCTTTGGCAACGGTGACGGTGGGCTTGCTGTATTCAAAGCTGGTATAGCTCAAACCGAAACCGAACGGGTAAGAAACCTCCTTGCCGAAGGTGTCGAAGTAGCGGTAGCCAACCCAGATGTCTTCTTCATATTTTGTATAGTCGACATGGTTGACGGTGGTGCGGGTGTTGTCACCCATGAAAGAGAATGCAGAAGTACCGCTGGGCTCGTTGCCGAGAGGGAAATTATATGAAGACCTGTGGTCGGTGAACTGTACGGGGAATGTCATGGGGAGCTTGCCTGAAGGATTTACCTTGCCGGTGAGCACGTCGGCTACGGCGTCGCCGCCTTCCTGGCCGGGCTGCCATGCGAGCAGGATTGCATCAGGCATTGCCTTCCATGATGCGGTCTCGATTACGCCGCCGATGTTGAGCACTACGACAACCTTCTTACCTGCCAGATGGAAAGCATTGCAGACATTGCTGAGCAGCGAACGTTCTGTTGCAGACAAATCGAAGTCATCCTCCACCTGACGGTCTGCGCCTTCACCCGAGTTGCGGCCGATCACCACGATGGCCATATCATTGCCAGCAACCTTGCTTTCAACGAATGCCCTTGTGACAGGAGCCTCATCAACCTTGGCTTCGCCGAGCAGGATGCCGGTGCCGCCCAGAGGAATGTCCTTGGGATTAATCCTGGCGAAATCGACATATTTCTGATAGAAATCCTTGAGGCTCTCGTCCAGCTTGAAACCGGCATTCTCGAGGCCCTGAACCATATTGACCACATAAGCTTTGTTGACATTACCGCTCCCGGTGCCGCCCGCTACGAAATCGACTGAAGTGGCACCGAACAGAGCGACATTCTTCACTCCGTCAAGCGGAAGCACGCCGCCGTCGTTCTTGAGAAGCACCATAGACTCTGTCGCAGCTGCGCGGGCCACCTTTGCATGGGCCTTGAGGTCCGGCTTGTCGGAGTATTTGTAACCGTTGAAACGGGGAGTACGGACTATGTATTCCAGCATCCTGCGTACGTTGCGGTCGAGATCGGCCATCGGGAGAGTGCCGTTGTTTACGGCGTCTATTATCCTCTGAGTCTCGAAGGGCATGCCGGGCTCCATCAGGTCGTTGCCGGCCTTCACAGCGTCAACAGTGCCGTCTTTTGCACCCCAGTCGGTCATTACAATGCCCGTAAAGCCCCAGTCTTCACGGAGGGCCTTTGTGAGCAGCTTGTAGCTCTGCTGGGTGTATTCGCCGTTCACTTTGTTGTATGATGACATCACAGTCCAGGGACTGGCCTTGCGGACCGTGATCTCGAAGTTCTTGAGGTAGAGCTCGCGCAGGGCGCGCTCGCTGATCTGGGCGTCATTGTGGTCACGGGCCGTCTCCTGGTTATTGGCAGCATAGTGCTTCACTGAAACGCCGACACCGTTGGACTGGACACCCTTGACATAAGCGGCAGATATATTGCCGGAGAGGACCGGATCTTCAGAGAAATACTCGAAGTTACGGCCGCAGAGAGGGTTACGGTGCAGGTTCTGGCCGGGAGCGAGCAGCACGTCCACTCCATATTCGAGGACTTCATTGCCCATGGCTTTGGTCATATTCTCTACGAGTTCGACATCCCACGACGAAGCTATCGCAGTTCCGACAGGAAAGCCGGTGCAGTAGAAGGTGGCTTTGGTCCCTTCCCTGGTGGGATTGATGCGGAGACCTGCAGGGCCGTCGGCCAGCACTGTGTTGGGAATGCCGAGACGCGGGATGGCCTGCGTGGTTCCGGCTGCGCCGGAAACGAGGATCTGCGAACCTCCCGTGATGCCGGCGATCATGCTGCCCCAGCCGGATCCGACCACGAGAGTGGCCTTTTCCTGTAGTGTCATCGCAGCAAGAACTTCGTCAATATTGTCTTTAGTGAGTTTAGGCTGCGCCATCATGGGAAGCACCAGGACGATGGCAGCCATGGTTATGAATATCTTTTTCATAATAAAGGATTTGTTTCCTTCAAATTTAGGAAAAAATCACTTTATAAGTTCGAATGTCTGGTTGATTGAGCCGTCTTTCTTGTAGATTATCTGTTTCACCATGCCGAGGCCTTTGGCTATCCATGTCTTGACATGGAAGGGGCCGTTGCCGGTAAAGAACTCGTCGTCTTCAATAAGATAGCATTCATAACTGCCGGCAGGGACAGTGATTGTTTCCTTGGCGGTAACGCGACGGTTATTATAGATATTGGTGGCTGTAAAGACGCTGAGAACCTTGACCTTGATCTCGGTGTCGCGGATGTTGTCCCCTACTTTGATATTGTC
>JAFZKU010000047.1 GCA_017551785.1 Bacteroidales bacterium
GCAGTGGCCAAGGGCCGCAAGGTGCACTTCCTGCCGCCTTACCGCTACCGCAACATGATCCTCCTTCACTCTCTGCTCGGTCTTCCTTTCGACCAGATGAAAACGGCCGCCAGCGTCGAGTTCATAAAGGCAGTGGTGGAGATGCGCCTCGTCAAGGAGCCGTGCGAGATCCAGCAGATCGACATGGCCTGCAACCTGGGCTACGCGATGCACATGGCCGCCACGAAGCTCATGAAGCCCGGCATGCTGGAGCAGGATCTCGTGGGTGTTATGGAAGGAGTCGTGATAAGCGGTGGCTACATGACCTCTTTCCCCACCATCCTCTCGCAGAACGGCGAGACTCTGCACAACCATTCCCATCACCAGATAATTACCGAAGGCCGCCTCACCGTCATTGACGCAGGCGCCGAGATAGCAAGCCACTACTGTTCTGACTTCACCCGTACGCTGCCCTGCAGCGGCCGTTTCACCGAGCAGCAGAAGGAAGTGTATACAATAGTTTCCGAGGCCAACAATCTCGCCCTCGGGCTGGCGCGTCCCGGCATCAGCTACCGTGACGTCCATTTGGCCGCCGCCCGCCTGATCCTTCAGGGCCTGAAGAATATCGGTCTGGTCAAAGGCGATGTGGACGAAGCCGTGGCAGCCGGTGCCGCCGGACTTTTCATGCCTCACGGCCTGGGCCACAACATGGGTCTCGACGTGCATGACATGGAGAACCTCGGCGAGAACTACGTCGGCTATGAAGAAGGCATCAAGCGCTCCACCCAGCTGGGCCTCGGTTCGCTGCGTATGGCCAGGGTTCTCAAGCCGGGCAACGTGGTTACCGACGAGCCGGGCATCTATTTCATCCCCGCCCTCATCGACAAATGGAAAGCCGAAGGTACCTGCCGGGATTTCATCAATTTCGAGGCGCTGGACGCCTACCGCAGCTTCGGCGGCATCCGCATAGAGGACGACCTGCTCATCACCGAGAGCGGCGCAAGGCTGCTTGGCAGCAAACGCCTCCCCAGGACGGTCGAAGAAGTTGAAAACGCAATGTCTGAAGAATAATCATGAAGAAGTTTTTTATCGCAGCAGCCTTTATCATGGCAATAATGACAATGACAGATTGCAAGAAATCGCAGGCAGACAGCGGCGAGATCGCCAAGCCGGAGAATCTGGCCGCGGACGGCCATTTCACGGCGGAGGTAATGCACATGCTTGGCAAGGTGTCCGACCCTCAGGTGAGCCCTGACGGCAGCCGCATCCTTTTCGGAGTGACATACACCAGCATCGAGCAGAACAAAGGCGTGCGCCAGCTTTTCGTAATGGACATAGACGGCGGCAGCCGCACTCAGATAACCCATTCGGGCAAGAGCTGCTCGAACGCTCGCTGGCTGGATGACAATACCATCCTCTACCTCAGCGGAGGCCAGATTTACAAGATGCCGGCCGCCGGAGGAAAGGCAGCCAAGGTCAGTGACGTGGAGGGCGGCATCTCCGAGTTCAAGCTCAGTCCCGACTGCAGCCAGCTGCTCTATGTCAGCGCCGTCAAGAATCACACTGCACCGACCGATGTCTATCCCGACCTCGACAAGGCTACTGTCCGCACAATAGATGGCCTTATGTACCGTCACTGGGACCATTTCGTGGAGGAGATCCCGCACACTTTCATCGCTTCCCTGAAGGACGGCAAGCTGGGCGAGGGCAAGGACATCCTCGACGGCCAGCCGTATGAGCTTCCCACCGAGCCTTTCGGAGGCCTGGAGCAGCTCAGCTGGAGTCCCGACGGCAGCAAGATTGTCTATTCTTGCCGTAAGCTGACAGGCATCGACTACGCATTCTCCACCAATACCGACATATACCTCTATGACGTAGCCACCGGCGAGTGCGAGAACCTCACCGAAGGCATGCCGGGCTACGACACCGAGCCCGTCTTCAGTCCGGACGGCGACTGCATCGCGTGGTGCAGCATGGCAAGGGCGCGCTACGAGGCCGACAAGGTCCGCATCTTCGTGATGAACCTCGACAACCGCAACAAGGTCGAGATCACCGCGGACTTCAAGTACAACGGTTCGATCCCCGTATGGAGCGCCGACCAGAGATACCTCTACTTCGCAAGCCTCGTGGAGGGCGTGCAGGAGATATGGCGCTACGACATGGACGCCATGAAGATGGAGAGGGTGACACCTCAGCACGAATGGTATGACTTCGACACCCCGACCGTGCTGGCCGACCGTCTGATCACCACCAACCAGTCTATGATGCGGCCTTCGGAGATTGTTTCAGTGTCGCTGGCCGACGGCAGCTGGAAGCAGCTAACCCACGAGAACGACGACATCCTTGCGAAGCTGGAACAGCCCACCGTCGAGGAGCGCTGGATTACCACCACCGACGGCAAGCAGATGCTCACATGGATTATTTATCCGGACGGTTTCGACGCGAGCAAGACCTATCCGGCCATCCTGATGTGCCTCGGAGGCCCTCAGGGCACTATCAGCCAGAGCTGGTCTACCCGCTGGAACTACCGCCTGATGTGCTCTCAGGGCTATATAATGGTTCTCCCCAACCGCCGCGGTACCACCGCCTTCGGCCAGGAATGGTGCGAACAGATTTCCGGTGACTACATCGGCCAGAACATGCAGGACTACCTGCGTGCGGCCGACGTGATGCTTGCCGAGCCGTATGTAGGCAAGATGGCTGCAGTAGGAGCAAGCTACGGCGGATATTCGGTATACTATCTGGCCGGTATCCACCAGGGCCGCTTCAGCGCCTTCATCGCCCACGCCGGCATATTCAACGAGGAGCACATGTATGAAGTTACCGAAGAGATGTGGTTCCCCGACTGGGACAACGGCGGCATAGCCCGTCCCGACGAAGTGCAGGCCGGAGCCCCGTGGAGCGACAACCCGGTGGCCCGACGCCACTACGACAATTCTCCCCACAAACTCATCAAGAACTGGGACACCCCGATCATGGTGGTGCACGGAGAGCTTGACTACCGCGTGCCGGTGGACCAGGGCATGGCCGCCTTCAATGCCGCCCAGATGATGGGAGTTCCTTCGAAGATGCTGCTCTTCCCCGACGAGAATCACTGGGTGCTCAAACCTCAGAACTCAGTGTACTGGCACCGCCAGTTCTTCGACTGGCTCGACAGGTGGTGCAAATAAGCTCCCTGCCGAGCTGGCATACTTTTGGCTGATAGCGAATTCAAATTAAAAACGATTTGGAAATGGTGACTCTTTATCTGCTTCTCGGGCTGGTTTATAACGCCCAGAATCCTTCATGGAACACGACTCAGTATGCATCCCTGTGGGCTAAAGTAGAAAAGGCTCTCGACGCCGGCAAGCCCCAGACTGCCGCCCAGTATCTCGCAGAACTCGAAAACATGACCCGCGAAAAGGGAGACGACCTGGAACGTCTCGAAGTCATGAAACAGAGATATGAGTGCCTGTCGAGGTACAATTGGAAAGAGGCAAGAGATTATTACACCGCCTACTCTTCTTTCAGGGACTCTGTCTTCAACGACCTTGATGCCAACATCGAGAAATACTGCAAGCATCCGAGGGTGATAATGCTCATCACCGAGAAGATAGAGCGCCTGAAGAATGAGCAAGACTACAAGAGCGACGCCAACAAGAGCGAAGAGGCATACAAGAACATCCGCAAGATGTGCGAGGCCGCCATCAAGGCCTACCCGAAGACAGATTATGCCAAGGAGCTGAAGGGCATGATAGAAGAGATGGACTCTTCATCGCTTAACTTCAGGGGCAAGGAGAAAGGCTATCCGGGGACAGAATTCACCTACGAAATAAGCACCCGCAATGTCGCTTCAGCCGACTTCAAAGTCTACAAGATGAGCGGCCGCTACCAGATAGGCGACTACGAGAAATTCATCAAATACGACAGCGGATCCACCCGCTGCGTGCTGGTCGGCTCGAAGAAGCTCGACAGCTTCGTCAACAAATACAACATCGGCGAAAGCACTTCCACCACATGGAAGTTCGATGACGAAGGGATCTACATAGTAAAGATGGTGGCCGGCGACCAGGCTTCTTATCAGTATGTATACATCAGCCGCGCGGCAGTCGCCCTGCGCGAAGTCGGCAGCAAGTATGAAGTGTATGCCGCCGACGCCATGACCGGCAAGCCTTATGACAACATAAGCGTCACCGCCTACCGCGACTCCCGCAACAAAGGCACTTTCCTGGCCCCTGTCATAATCTCTGCCAAGGACTATAAACAGGACGGCTTCACCGCCCTGGACCAGAAGCTGTACCTGACCCCCGAGAACTATGCGATGCTGGCAGTAAACGCCGGCGGCGACGACTTCTCGGAAGCTCTGAGCATCAGCAAGCCATATGGAGGGAGATACTATTACGATCCCGTGAGGAACGGCGAGACCAACTACATCTACACCGACCGCAGGCTCTACAGGCCCACCGACGAGATCCAGTTCAAGCTCGTTGTCTTCAAGTCTGACGGCAAGGAAGGCTCCGTGATCGAAGGCAGGGAGGTTGAGGTGAAACTGTTCGCCCCCGCCCAGAGCGAACCCGTCGCCACGATGAAAGTAGTCACCAACGAATGGGGCTCTGCCAGCGGCACGTTCAAGATTCCCGAAGGCAGCCCCAACGGCACATACAGCATCAGCACCAAAAACGGCTCTGCCAACGTGAGGGTAGAGGAATACGTCACTCCCGATTTCTATCTGGAGATGCCGACTCCGGAAGGCATGTTCACCTTCGACGACGTAATAACCCAGACCGGCTCTGTCAAGGGCTATGCAGGCATCGCAATGGCAGGCGCCAAGGTTGAATACACCATACGTCGCAGAAGCATGTGGGTAAGGTGGTCTCCTTCTGTCCGTTACTGGACAGTGATAGACGAAGGCAGCGTGACCGCCGACGCCAACGGCAATTTCTCAATCTCGTTCAAGGCCACCAGGCCGGAGTTCGACGAGAGGGAGGAGGACCCGAGGGCTGCCTATCTCATAGAGGTCAAGGTTACCGACCGTCAGGGCGAAACCCACGAGGCTTCTTCTGATATCGTAGTTGCCGACATCCCTCTGAATCTGGAGACCTCTTTCACCAGCGAATACACAGTCAACGACACTGTTATCGCCGTCAACCGCGACGTCGAGAAATATCTGCTCATCAAGGCTGACAACCGCAACGGAATTCCCCAGAGCGTGGAAGGCACATACCGCCTGACCAGCGGCGGAAAGGTCCAGGCCGAGGGCATCTTCACCACCGGCAAGCGCGAGCCTCTGGACTTCAGCACCCTGCCTTCAGGCAGCTACAAGCTGGAATACGAAGTGGTATGGCGCGGCCGCACAATCTCTGGCAGCAGGGAGGTGGCTCTGTTCTCACCTTCTGACAGCAAGGCTCCCGTTCCCAGCATGCTGTTTTTCTATCCTCTTACCAAAGAGGGCGGCATCGAATTCGTCGTCGCCACTACCGAAGAAGACCTCTATGTAGAGCTCGAGCTGTTCGACCGCGATGAAAAGCTCTACCGCCTGCCCCTGCATCTGAACAACGAAGCAAGGCATATCAGCCTGCCTTATCTCGACAAATACAACGACTGCGTGGAGCTGAGCCTGTTCACCTTCCGCAATTACAAGCGCTACCTCATAACCCGCGAGTTCAGCCGTCCTACAAGCCCCACGAAGTTCGACCTCACCATAGAGTCGTTCCGCGACAAGACCGCTCCCGAGACTGAAGAGAGCTTCATCGTGAAGGGTGCTCCCAGCGAGCTGACAGTGTCTATCTTCGACATCACCACCGACCGCTACGGCGCCAACTCCTTCCGCTTCTCTCCTTTCAGTGCGTATACCACCTACAGCCCCTCTATCAGGACCAACATTTCCAATGACGGGATGTACTACGGCGAATCTTTAATGAGGCCGATGATGAGGACGGTGCGAGCAGCCGGAATGAACGGCGGGATGGTAGAGGATATGTTGATGATGAGCAAGGCCGAAGTGGCAATCGAGCCTCAGGTTGAAATGGAGGAGGCCGCTACTGATACCGCAGATGACGAGGCCGGCGGCAACGAGGAGGAAGCTGACGTACGCAGCGACTTCGGCGAGACCATAGCCTTCTATCCGCATCTCGTGATAGGCCCCGACGGCAGCGCCGAGGTTAAATACACCACCCGCCAGGCCTTCGGCACCTACAGAGTGCTTGTCCGCGCCCACGACAAGAAGCTGCATAGCGGCTACGCCGAAAGCAAATTCATAGTCCAGAAAGAACTGATGGTTATGCCTCAGCTGCCGCTCTTCGCCACCGAAGGTGACCAGATCGTCCTCAAGAGCATGATTGCCAATGTGGGTGGCCGCGAGCTGAAGGGCACTGCCAGCATAGTCTTCGAAGATGCCGACACCGGCCGCAAGCTCAATCTCGGCACCAAGGACAAGAAAGTGACCCTGGCGGCTGGCGCACAGACCGAAGTGGCATGGACAGTAACCATCCCGGCTGCAAAGAAGATAAATGTGACTATAAGCATGACAGCCGACGGCATTTCAGACGGCGAGAAGAACGTCATCGAGATAGTGCCGCAGGTACAGGAGATCACCGAGACCGCATCGTTCGTGCTCGGAGGACCTCATGGCCGCAAGTATTACGAGAATCAGCTCAAGGAGCGCATCGGCGCCAAGGATGCCGTCATCAGATATGAAGAGTACAGCACCCTCGACGCTGTACGCAAGGCTCTCGTAGCCCCGGAGCTCCCCGCCAACGATAATTTCATAGACTGGCTGAACGCCCTCTATGTGAACCAGACCCGCAAGAAGATAGGCGAGAGCTACGACGCCGCGCTCACCGAGGCGGCTGTGGCCAAGCTCAGGTCGCTGCAGCACTACGACGGCAGCTTCAGCTGGTTCCCTTGCATGTATGCTTCTGACGTGCTGACGATGCTCTTCCTCGAGAAGACAAAACAGCTCGAAAGGATGGGTGTTGCCGCCGAAGGCCTTGACGCCAACGTCAGCAAGGCCCTCAAGTACATCGACAACCGCATCGCCGCAATTGCCGACATCAAGAACTGGAGCTACGTCTCACTTATAGATTTCTTCACCATCCGCAGCCTCTATCTCGACGTTCCTA
>JAFZKU010000048.1 GCA_017551785.1 Bacteroidales bacterium
CATCGAGCTTATCTTCTTGTTTGCAAGGAAGTCGTTTATGCCTCCCAAATGCTCCTTCACCCTGCCATCGCCGAACTCGTAAACCTTGCTCACCAGGCCGTCGAGGAAGTCACGGTCGTGTGACACCACTATCAGGGTGCCATCAAAGGCCTTCAGGGCGGTCTTCAGGACGTCTTTCGAGCGGATATCCATGTGGTTGGTGGGCTCGTCGAGAGCCAGCAGGTTGTATGAGGTAAGCATCAGCCTGGCCATGGCAAGTCTCGAACGCTCGCCGCCGCTGAGCACGGCCACCTTCTTGTCTATGTCCTCGCCGCGGAAAAGGAAGGCTCCCAGGATATCGCGCAGCTTCGTGCGGATGTCACCCACAGCAACTTTGTCGAGAGTGTCGTAGACAATATCGTCCATATTCAGGACATCCTCCTGGTTCTGAGCGTAGTAGCCTATCTTCACCCCATGCCCCACCACGGCACTTCCGGACATCGGGGTGAGCTGCCCCATCAGCACCTTCATCATTGTGGTCTTGCCTTCGCCGTTGCGGCCTACGAAGGCCACCTTCTCCCCTCTCTTTATCTCTATGTTGGCTCCGTCGAGGATTATCTTCTCCGGCTTGTCGGGATATGCAATCACTGCGTCAGTCACCTTGAAGGGCACGTCGCCGGAACGAGGCGCCGGAGGGAACTTCACAGCCAGCATGCTGTTGTCCTCAAGGTCTATCTTTATGCGGTCAATCTTCTCGAGCTGCTTGATGCGGCTCTGGACCTGATTGCTCTTTGTCGGTTTGTAGCGGAACTTCTCGATGAACTCTTCGGTCTTCTCTATCATCCTCTGCTGGTTCTCGTACGAAGCCCTCTGCTGTTCTATACGCTCCTTGCGCAGCTCCACGAACTTGCTGTAGCCCACCTTATAGTCATAAATCTGTCCGAGAATTATCTCCACGGTGCGGTTGGTACAGTTGTCAAGGAACTTGCGGTCGTGGGAAATGAGCACTATCGTGCCGCTGAAACCCTGAAGGTATTCTTCCAGCCACTGGATAGATTCAATGTCGAGGTGGTTGGTGGGCTCGTCGAGCAGCAGCACGTCGGGCTTGCGCAGCAGTATCTTGGCCAGCTCTATACGCATGTTCCAGCCCTGGCTGAATGTGCCGGTGGGGCGCTGGAACTCTTCTTCTTTGAAGCCGAGACCTTTCAGCACCATCTCTGCCCTTGCCTGAGGCGAAGGACCTGAGTCGAGATGCAGCTTGTCGCTGAGCTCATTCAGCTCCACGATCAGGTTGGAATATGCTTTGGAGTCATAATCGTCTCTCGAGGCAAGTTCTGCAGAGACTGCATCGAGCCGAGCCTGCATCCTGAAATGCTCGGCGAAGACTGTCATGGTCTCGTCTATTACATTGCGCGTGTGGGAATGCTCCATCATCTGGGGCAGATATCCGATCACGGCATCGGCCGGCTTCGCTATGCGGCCGGAAGTAGGGCTCTGAAGGCCCATTATCAGTCTCAGGATTGTAGTCTTGCCGGCGCCGTTCTTGCCCACGAGACCTATGCGGTCGCCGTCAGAGATGTGCAGGTTGATGTTGTCCAGAAGCGTATAGCCTCCGAACGACACAGTCAAATCGTTGATGGAAATCATTTGCCGGCCTCCCCGGCTTCTACGAGATTATGGTCGTCGACGTCGCTCTCGTCTTCGTCCATCTCTTCGTAGTCTTCGTAATCGTCATCGTCATCGCTCTCCTTGTTCTGGTCTTTCTCGCTGCGGCATACCATGATGCTGAATTCATAGAGAAGATAGAGCGGGATGGCCACTATCATCATGGTGAAAGCGTCTCCGCTCGGAGTGATGATAGCCGCCAGGATCACAAGGATGACTATTGCGTGCCGTCTGTATTTCTTGAGCAGCTCCTTGGATATCAAACCGATGCGTGAGAGCAGAGCTGCCAGGATGGGCATCTCGAACACTATTCCCATCACCAGTATCAAGCCCAGGAACATCCCGATGTAAGAGGTAAGCGAGATTTCGTTGGGAATGTCAGGCGAAACCTGATATGTTCCCAGGAACTTGACGGTGAGCGGCAGTACGAGGAAATAACCGCAGGCCAGACCCATGTAGAACAGGATGCCTGCAAATCCGAACGTCCCCCTGACTGCCTTCTTTTCCTTCGGGTAGAGGGCGGGCCTTATGAAGGTCCACAGCTGGTAGAAGAAAAAGGGCATTCCTACTATCAGGGCGACGAAAAACGAGACTTTCAGGTGCGTGAAGAACTGTGCGGACATTTCGATATTCATCACTTTGATATCGAAACTGTCCACTCCTTTAAGACCCACCAGACCGAGCAGCTTGTCGAACCCTCTGTACAGGATGAAATCAGAGTTCAGAGGCCCGAAAATGATGTTGAACATCGGTTCCTTGAAAAAGAAGGCTGCTATGGTGAGAGCCAGCAGCACTCCTATTATCCGGAACAGAACTTTTCTCAGCTCGTCAAGATGGTCCCAGAAGGACATCTTCACGTCAGCCATAGTCCGTTACTTTTTGGTATCGTCTGACATTACGTCTTTCTTGATGTCGTCGAATTCTTTCTCGGCTTCTTTCATTCCGCCTTTGAACTCTTTGACACCTTTACCAAGACCGCGCATCAGCTCGGGAATCTTCTTGCCTCCGAAGAGCAGGAGGACTACAAGGACGATGGCTACAATTTCCCAGGTACCAAGGGTGAGGGGCATAAACAACAATGCAGTGATCATATCTGTAAGTATTTAATTGTTTATAATAATTCTTCAAGTCTTGCTTTGAGGGCCGCTATCTTCGCGGTGGCGTCAGCGAGCTTCTTACGCTCCGTTTCTACCACCTGGGCGGGTGCGTTGGCCACGAATTTCTCGTTGCCGAGCTTGGCGTTGACACCGCGCAGGAAACCTTCGTAGCGGGCTATCTCAGCTTCTATCTTGGCCTTCTCCCCTTCCTTGTCGATCATGCCTTCCAGCGGCACGAAGAATTCGAGGGTTGAAACCAGGAAGCTCTGGCCGCTGCCTGCGCCGTCGAAGCTGCTGACGCTCTCGATAGCAGAGATGTTGGCCATCTTCTCGACTACGGGATACATGGCAGAGGCGAAGTCGCCTTTTACCTTCAGGCCGAGGGCTTCCTTGGGAGAAATGCCCTTGCCCTGTCTCAGAGCCCTGAGCTCCATCACAACCTTGCAGGCTGCGTCAAAGTCAGCAAGCAGCTTGTCGTCGCAGCTGCCAGCTACAGGCATATCCTGAAGCATGATAGTCTCACCTTCGCTGCGCTCGGCAATGTTCTGCCACAACTCTTCTGTGATAAACGGCATGAACGGGTGCAGGAGCTTCAGCAGGGAGTCCATGAAACCTATGGTGGCCTCATATGTGGCGCGGTCTACAGGCTGACCGAAAGCAGGCTTTACGAGCTCCAGATACCAGGCGCAGAAATCGTCCCAGAAGAGCTTGTAGACCGCCATGGATGCGTCTGAAATGCGGAATTTGCTGAAATGGTCTTCGTAGGCCTCTATGGTCTTTGACAGACGGCTGCTGAACCAGTCAACAGCCACTTTTGCTGACTTGCTCTGCTCAATGTCAGCAACCTGCCAGCCTTTTACAAGACGGTAGGCGTTCCATATCTTGTTGCAGAAGTTGCGGCCCTGCTCCACCTGACTCTCGTCGAAGAGAATGTCGTTGCCGGCAGACGTGCAGAGCATCATGCCCAGACGCACTCCGTCGGCGCCGTAATTGTCTATAAGTCCAATCGGGTCCGGGCTGTTGCCCAGCGACTTGGACATCTTGCGTCCGAGCTTGTCGCGGACAATGCCGGTAAAATATACGTTCTCGAAGGGAAAGTCTCCCATATACTCCTCTCCTGCCATAATCATACGTGCCACCCAGAAGAAGATGATGTCCGGGGCAGTTACGAGGTCAGAAGTCGGATAGTAGTATTTAATTTCTTCGTTGCCGGGATTGTTGATGCCGTCAAAGAGAGAGATGGGCCACAGCCAACTTGAGAACCAGGTGTCGAGGGCGTCCTCGTCCTGACGCAGGTCGGCGTCGGTCACTTTTGCATCCTTCTGCTTTGCGAGCTCAAGGGCTTCCTCCCTGGTTTCAGCAACCACATAGTCTCCTTTCTCGTTGTAATAGTAAGCGGGTATGCGGTGTCCCCACCAGAGCTGACGGCTGATGCACCAGTCCTGGATATTCTCCAGCCAGTTGCGGTAGGTGTTGACATATTTCGGGGGATAGAAGTGCATCTGCTCTTCAACCACGGGTTTGAGCGCTATCTGCGCGAAATGCTTCATAGACAGGAACCACTGCATTGACAGACGGGGCTCTATGGCAGTGTCCATATTGCGCTCCGAATAGCCCACCTTGTTCACATAGTCTTCAATGCGCTCCATCAGGCCGGCTTCCTGCAGATCCTTGACTATCTGCTTACGGCAGGCCATGCGGTCCATGCCGACATAGATGGGGCTCTGGTCGGATATGGTGGCGTCTTCGTTGAAGATGTCTATTGTCTCGAGCTTGTGAGTCTTGCCGAGCATATAGTCGTTAACGTCGTGGGCGGGAGTAACTTTGAGGCAGCCTGTTCCGAACTCTATGTCTACATAGCGGTCTTCAATCACGCGGATCACGCGGCCAACCAGGGGCACGATTACCTTGCGGCCTTTCAGCCACTGGTTCTTCGGGTCCTTGGGGTTGATGCACATCGCGGTGTCACCCATGATGGTCTCGGGACGGGTGGTAGCCACGACGGCATAATAACCTTTGGCGTCTTTGTGTATAATGTTGCCTTCGGCTTTCAGAGCCTCCTCGTTCTCGAGGGACTTAAGGCCGTCGACATAGTATTTCAGATGGAAGAGATGGCTCTTCTCTTCTTTGTAGATAACTTCTTCGGTAGAAAGGGCAGTAAGGGCTTTGGGATCCCAGTTTACCATGCGCAGGTCGCGGTAGATATAGCCTTTGCGATAGAGGTCGACAAAGACCTTGATGACGCTCTGCGAGCGTTTCTCGTCCATCGTGAAGGCAGTGCGGTCCCAGTCGCAGGATGCGCCGAGACGGCGGAGCTGCTTGAGGATGATGCCGCCGTGCTCGTTAGTCCAGTCCCAGGCATGCTCGAGGAACTGTTCGCGGGTGAGTTCGTGTTTCTTGATGCCCTGCTCGGCAAGCTTCTTCACCACTTTCGACTCAGTGGCGATAGATGCGTGGTCGGTGCCAGGCACCCAGCATGCGTTGAAACCTTTCATGCGGGCATGGCGCACCAGCACATCCTGGATAGTATTGTTGAGCATATGCCCCATGTGGAGAACGCCCGTTACGTTCGGAGGGGGTATGACGACAGTGTAGGGCTGCCGTTTGTCAGGCTCTGAATGGAAAAACTTATGATCTACCCAATAGGAATACCACTTCCCTTCTACTTCTGCAGGATTATATTTTGCGGATAATTCCATATTTAAACATTCTTATGCATATTATGCAAAAGTACAAATAACTCGCTTTAAAAACAAGAAAGCCCCCGAATCACTTCGGAGGCTTTTTCTTATTAATTCAGAACAATACTGTCCTTGATTACCAACTGAGCTTCTTGGGCTCTCCTTTAGCGTTGAACTCAAAAAGGAAAGATGTAATTACGCCGTTCGTATTCTTGATATATGAATCCAGGCCTGAGGCAGGGATGTTATATGCTCCTGCTGCGCTGCTATTATAGACCATTTCTCCCTGGTTCTTTCCGTTTCTGCTTCTGGCGCATGCACTGTAGAAAATATCATTGTGGGTATCGATAGTTCCGCTAGGCTTGGCTCCGGCCTTGGCGACCATCTTGACTCTTGCACCGAGTTTGCACGGCAGGTTAGCTTCGATATCCTTGTGCCATACCGGAGAAGTCATGACCTCAGACTTGATCTTTCCATCTGCGTCATAGTATTCGACAGTAAGGTCCAGCAGACTGAACAGGTCGTCTGTTATCTTGATGCTTATGGCCATTCCGGCCACTGAGAGGGCATCGTCGCTGGCTGCATTATTATTGTTGTTGGGATTGTTTTCTTTATCGCATGATGTGAAAACTGTAGTAAGCATTGCGCAGAAGATGATAGCTGCAAACTTGATGAGATTCTTTTTCATGGTTATTTATATTATTTGTTTAGTTATTCCAGGCTTCTTTTGTAAGATTGGCGTTGGCATCTATCTTTAAGAGCATAGAGCACATATACTTGCCCTTATCTCTGTCGAACCAGGCATCAAAGTTCTTGCTGGGGACGTCATATCCCTCCAGTTTCGAGTCTCCGCTATAATCGATTGTCTTGGCGCCTTGGGCGTTCAGAAATTCCGCACTATATCCAGATTCCCATCTTGCATCGATTTTGGAATCGCCCGGGTTGACACCTGTCTTTTCGTTGAAGTACATGCGGAAGCCCAGGGTTACGGGCAGGTTGGCCTTTACTGTCTTAGTCCATTTTTTACTAGTCATCTTTTCCTTCTGGACTTTACCGTTGCCGTCGTAATATTCTACATACGACACTAGATATTTGAAGAAGTCGTCATGGACTGCCACGTTATATGTCATTTCCACTGCTGTTGACTTGTTGTCGACTGCGTTTCCTCCGCCGCCGTTTCCACCGCCACCGCCGGGGTTGTTTTCCTTATCACATGATGTGAGGAATACTGACAGTATCGCACAGCAGGCAATGGCCGCAAAAATCAATAAGGGCTTTTTCATATTTGACAGATTTGAAGCCGCAAAAATATAGATAAAATTGTATTAATCAAAAGATTTGAGGGCAGAATAGAGCTTGGACACAGGGAGGCCCATGACGTTGTAGAAGGATCCGCGGATAGTGCCGATGGAGGCCAGGCCGAAGGTACTTACTCATTCACCCACACCTGTACGGGATTAAAATAGCTGACATAATCAGCTTAGCAATATTGCCTTGTTGTTCCTGATAGTTGCAGCCGTTCTATTGGCCTTTTCCCCGCAAAATCGCGCCACGGTATGCGCCCCAGGCCGCCAACTCTCATACCGCGGCAGAACAATGCAGACTTGATGGGCGCCCTGCTAGGAATAGCCGTCGCCCTGATTGTACATCAGTTATAAGTTTTCCAGCACTTCGAATTACCCTTTTCCGCACCCAGATTGTGTTTGCTGGGGCCTTGGGGAGCAAATCGGTGGGTTTTCGCTCCCGGGCGACCTCGGCGAGCCACTTTGTAAAAGTCATGAGTGGTGGGACAGGTATAATTGAAATTTGTATTGCAGTATGCAGCAAGTTGATTAAATTTGTATAGTAACCTAAATTACAGCGCTATGAAACGTTTTCTCATTATGTCTTCTGCCGCGCTGCTTCTTTGTGGCTGCGGGATGCTCGGTGGAATCGGCGGCCAGGGAAGCGGTAAGGCTTATACTTTCAAGTCGCTTCCTACTTCTGTTGAAGAGTTGAAAGCTCTGCCTGATGTGTCCCTCAAGGATCCTTACGCTGTGGCTGCGATGACTGTGGCTGCACTGACCAGCTACGAAAGCAACCAGAAGGCCTGCATGGAGATGCTGAACTACCTCAAAGGACCTGAGGAGATGTCAAAACTCGCACAGCAGCAGCTTGCTGACAGGCTTCGCGGAAAGTCTTACAAAGTGATGTCGTTCTTCGACGGCGCTACTCCTGACAACAATTATACTCCGTCAAAGCCGTATACTGTCCGCGTTTCTTCAAACAGCTATTCTTTCCAGGAGAGCGGCTGGGCAACTCTTTACGTGACTTCAGGCGGTGCTGATTCGCCCCGTCCCGTCAAGCTCCGCCAGAAACAGAGCACCGGCGAATGGTTCCTGAACGACATACAGTTCCTCGGCGACATCCGCACTCCTGCTTCTGCTGACCCTTGGCGCTAGTCTTAAGGAGATAATTACGAACAGTAGGTAAAAGTATTGGAGCACAGCCAACGGGCCTCCAGCCAACCAGTTCCCCACTCGCAGGTAACTTTTACCCACTTACCATCCTCGCTGATGTCCATCGGGCGGACATCGGTCATAGCTTTCTTTATAACCCCGACCACTTTGGATGATGAATCCGGTTTTTCGTACAGATTGAGGGGCTGTCCGTCATAATTGCGGGTATGGTCGGCAAGAACGGAATAATGGATCCATGCATGGTCATTGATCTTGATGCCGTCAACATTCCGCTCCAGAATCTCCCACCACCCGTTCACCGGATTGAAGAGAGTCAGCACAAAGCTTCCGCCAAAGTCATCATCGTCATCATCATAGTAATCATCATCATCTGAAGCCTGATGATTGGCCGGATCTCCTATACGCCCAATTAGCTTTCCTCCCGGAGTTTCGCGTATGTTTGTCATCCCGGAAGGGTCCGGATCGCTGATATACGCTGAAATGGCATTGGGTGCAAACTCTTTATACACGAAAGTTCCATCGTCCTGCAGCACGATCTTGTCCGACGGCTGGTTCTCGAACCGCACTTCTATCTCACAGCCCTCTCGTGGGATAATGAAATTATCTATAAAGCCATAGCGCAATCCCTCCGGATTTCTCATAGGAATCATCCGCCCTTCCTTCAAATCCAGATCGAAGAAATAAATATCGAAAGAGTTGGTCTCTTCGTGGTTGACCAGCTTGAACACGAACACGCTTTTTCCACCGGGAAGAGTCCATACCCTGCCCTCTGCTTCCGCCAGTTGCTCACTCGCCAGGCGTATCATCACATAGTTGTTATTTTCATCAAACTTGAAGTCAGCGACCGGGATATCGATATTGTCAAAATCATTGGTAAACTGGGCAGACAGTGCGTGTAGCAAAGGATAGTCGTAGAAATGGTCGGCAAATGACATGGCACAGACCCCAACAGAGCCTTCAAGATCCATGTCATATTCAAGATCTTTCCACTGGGTCCTGATAGTCCAGATAGAAATATCCTTTTGTGCATAGGAAGGCAGCAAACATGCGAAGGCAAGCAGGCAGGTCAGTATCTTTCTCATATCGACGACTGTTATTTATACAAATTTAAAAGAAACAATTGTTAAAAACTTTAAAAGAACCTAACTTTAAAAGAAATAAAATGTCAAAAAACATGAAAAAAGCCGCTCTTCTACTCGTTCTGCTTCTGGCACTCACTTCCTGCAATTCCCACCAGATAACCTACAATAAATTTACTTTCTCATATCCGGATTCATACATCCTGGATGACGTCGAAAAGTACGCAGACCAGAGGTATTATACTATGGTCAAAGAAGATGATCCCTTGAACTTCGTCCACGTGGATGTCATGCCGGATTATGTAGCTCAATGCGGTGCCACCGACCCGACGAATCTTGATATCTGCCAGCACATGCTTCTGCTTATAGACGATCTGGCTAATTTCTACTTCTTCGAAGATGAGGATGTGCAACCTGACGAAGATTTCGGCTTTACAATCAAAACTCCGGAATCCGAGGAGGATATACCCAATGCCACGGCAGAGCTTCGAGGCACCCGCTACAGCCGCCCTTTCCGCGCATATTTTGCGGCTGACCTATGGGGAGACAACATGGTCGTCACACTGATGTGTGCATCAGATGATAACGAATTCAAGAAACAGATACAGGAATTTTTCCAGACATACGAATGGCACGAATAAGCCGGTAGCCGTTTTATCGGCTGCCGCCGCCTCGACCGCCACCGCTGTATCCGCCACCTCCTGAACGGGAAGAATGTCCGCCACCGCCGTAATAACGGCCTGAAGAAGAGCCACCTCTTTTTTCGGCCTCCTTCTCGGACTTCTTGTTGCTGGCTGCGTCGACGAAACGCGAAGAAGATTTACCCACACCACGTATGACTTCATAGCTTGCAGCAGCATCCGTCAAATTAGATTTGGCGGCATAATCGGCATATAGATTCGGGTAGAGCTTCTCGAAGCTCTTCGATACCTTTTCCGCTATGCCGAACAATTGAGCAAACACAAGGTACTCCTGCCATACGCCAACCTCAGGGACTGAACGCTCATCGGAAAGAGTGAAATTATCAAGGAAATTACGGAATTCAGCCAGATGGCAGCGTTCTTCCACAGAAAGGTCGTTCCATACCTCGGCGCCACTAGTTTTAGCATAATCTTGCCACCCCAGGACGCGTTCATAATTGTTTTCCGACCATTTATTGAACTCGTCCGACTCCAGGAGCAGATTCTTTCCTGCTGCCGAACGGGCGCTTGTGTAGAGAGACCTTTCCATTGGATCTTCGAACTCCTTTTTAGGATAATCAGAGGTAAACTTCAAATTCATGCGCCCTTCCTTTAGGGGATCCGGCTGAGCTGATACAAGCCCCTGCTGAACCCAGCGGAGGAAATATGCGCCGACCATCTGAGGGAATAGCTTGAAGTCCCAGGACAGTTTGTCTCCGGTCGCCAACAGGCTGTAGGCAGCATCCAACCTCCCGCCAAGCGGCACGGTCCTGTACCAGCCGTCGATGCGGTCGCGGCCAAAGACAGTCTTGTCGTAGCGCCTGCCCGTTACCTTTCTGAACCACATCTCTATCAACGCAGGGAGAATGAAAATACAAAGAGGAATGCCTATAATGATAATGGCAAACCACAACAGGAACCTTCGGAACTTACGCTCGGTATCGCGGCCGCCATCTTCAGGATAATAATTGCTGTCCTCGAAGGCTTCATCCATAATCTCAGAGAATGTGCGATCGTCGGTTACGTTCGGATCGAACAGATCCCTGTCGAAACGCATCAGCACTGACAAGCGGTCTGTGGCAAGAAGAGGCTCGGTGGATTCGATGATCACATCACCGTTTTCAAGACGATAGTCGGCTTCGCATCCGAAGACCCAAACGCCCATATTCCCCTCTCTGCCGGCAACCCAGACCTGAGAAGAATCAATTTTATTGCAAAAGGTCAGACTCACCGAATCCGGAGCATCGGGCAAATCCTCATTCACGAAGCACCAGTTGAAAGCGTTGTCCTCGTCGTCAGCCGTCCTCTGCACCAGATTGTCAATGATGTAGAGTATCTGATAGACGTGGTGGCCATAATCACCCTGTCCCCAGCACAATTCCACTCCGTTAGCCTTTTCTACGATACCGCATCGATACTTCTTCTGCTCAAGAGTTCTGTTGGAATCCCACGAACGGCCATCATCCTCGAAGCGCCTGTTATTCTCAAATACACGCAGATCGCGGATATCCCGCTGCCCGAGGTTCTCAATCGGGATATACCACTCCGTACCCTGTGTAACATTCACATCCCAGATCTGATAGACAAGTGCATTGCCGTTTTTGTATAGCCAGATCTCGGTAGTTATGCTGTGAATGTCAGTAGCCGAAGCGGAACATATAAAGGACAATAATGCCGTCAGAAGAAGTATGACTCGTTTCATCCCGAATGATTTTTATAAAGATAACAATTATTCGAAAGACTTCAGCGCAGCGAAGAGCTTGTGGACGGGAAGGCCCATAACATTGTAGAAGGAGCCGCGGATGGTGCCGATTGAGGCGTAGCCGAACCATTCCTGAACGCCGTATGCACCAGCCTTGTCGTAGGGACGATAGGTGTCGACATAGTAAGCGATCTCTTCTTCTGTAAGGCGGTCGACATCGACTTCGGTTGTATCGGTAAAGGATATAGTCTTGTCGAGGCTGCGCAGGCAGACGCCTGTAAGGACATAGTGGGTGTGGCCGCAGAGCTCACGGAGCATCGTAAGGGCTTCATCCCGATCAGCGGGTTTGCCGAGGATTATCATAGGTTCAGGCAAGTCTTTGGCAGCCCATGCCGGCAGGAACACCAGCGTGTCAGCAGTAATCAGGACTTCGCCGGGTTCGAGCTCACGATGGAACGAATCGCTCTTGTGGCGGGCCAGAAACTCGGGCACTTCACGCCACGGGATATCATCGGTAAATGCTTCCTTCTCGTCCTTGGCGGGTTCCACTGTGAACGGGACATCAAGGCCGGCAAGCAGATCCCTGCGTCGCGGCGAAGCCGAAGCCAGCGTTATCTTGAGATTATCAAACATGGCGGCCTGATTTGAATTGTGCAGCGTTCACCTCATCGCGGTAGCTGAATCCCCATGGCTGATCCGGATCGAATTTCCACTTACCCTGGGCGCGGAGAGTCCTCTCCACGATATCCCTGACGAAACGCTTGCCACCGCAGAAATCAGAAACGACGTCGGCAGCTTCCTGACATTCCACGCACGCATCCTTAGGGCAGATGCCAAGGCCCGCAGCCTTGAGGGTCTCGACATCCGGCACATCGTCGCCGGCAAAAACGACGTCCTTCAGCTCAAGCCCGTGACGTTTGCAGAAATGCTGCAGGTCAGGAAGCTTGTTCTTGGACATCTGATATATATCTTCAGAAGGGATACCAAGCGAATTGAAGCGGCTGATGATGCTCTCGGAGCAACCTCCGGTGATAATAGCCACTGGGAAGCCGTTGACTCTTGCGGTGCGGACCGAGAATGAGTCTTTAGCGTTGAAGATGCGCAGCAGGTCACCGTTATCCATCGCAAGCACGCTGCCGTCCGTGAAGACGCCGTCCACGTCGAAAGCGAAAGCCTTTATGTTTTTCAGGTCTGTCATGATTCAAAGATAAATAATTCAGAACAGGTCCTGCGCGGCAGGGCCCTGAGTAAAATGTGCTCCGCAGCTGCATCCTTAAGGGCAGCCTCTGCACTCTGCAGCGCCAGTTCCGGAGTGTTGTTGTTCTCGCTCAGATGGCAGAGAAAGATGGACTGCACATGGGGTCCGGCCACGGTGCGCAGCAGCGAAGCGGCTTGCTCGTTGGAAAGATGGCCACGGCCGTTGCGGATACGGCGCTTCAGCTCGGGAGGATAAGGTCCGGTGGCCAGCATGTCCACATCGTAGTTGCTCTCCACAATCAGGTGGGAAGCCATGCCGCAGTATTTCACCACATCTTCCGTCACCTCACCGAGGTCTGTAATGAAAGTGAAGGTCGTGCCGAAGAAATCTATGTGATAGCCTACCGTATCGTGAGCGTCGTGGGGCACGCGGAATGGAGTGAACTTCACTCCGAGGCACTCCGAGGTCTCCCCTGCCTCGACATTTTTGATGCAGCCATACATCCGGCCGCGGGTGCAGAAATGATTGTCCAGCGCAATGTGAAGCTCTTTGGTTGCGAACACAGGCTTGTGATAATGCTCGGTGAAGGAACCCAGATATTTGATGTGATCCACATGGTCGTGAGACACCAGTACAAAGTCTATGTCGTTTATGTCAATGCCCAGAAGACCCAGTCTCTTGCGGATAGTCCTGCCCCCTATTCCGACGTCGATCAGAAAGGAGACATCGTCGTTGCCGATGTAGTAGCAGTTGCCGCTGCTGCCGCTTGAGAGACTGACGAACCTGGTCATTTGGAGATTCCGTTTTCGGTAATGATGCCGGTGATGAGTGCATTCGGAGTTACATCGAAGGCGGGATTATAGACTTTCGTGCCTATCGGCGCCGAGGGCTTCTCGTAATACATCTCAGTGATCTCGTAGCCGGGTCTCTCCTCTATCTTGACGTCATATCCTGTGGGACGTTCCTTGTCGATGGTCTGAGAAGGACAGAGCACATAGAAAGGCACCCCATAGTGCTGCGCCAGGATAGCCAGACCGCTGGTGCCGACCTTGTTTATCACGTCGCCGTTGGCAGCCACGGTGTCCGCTCCCACGAAGATTATGTCGACCTTCTTGCGGCTCATAACAATAGAAGCCATGTTGTCGCAGATCAGAGTCACGTCAACCCCGGCCTTGCCGAGTTCGTATGATGTCAGGCGGGCTCCCTGGAGAAGGGGCCTGGTCTCGCAGGCATATACTTTCGGCATATAGCCGTTCTCCTGCGCCAGAAATATGGGGCTGAGCGCCGTACCGTAGCGGGAAACCGCCAGATAGCCGGCGTTGCAGTATGTCATTATAGTGGCTCCTGGCTTCAGCAGGCTGAAACCATACTCTGCTATCGCAAGGCAGGTGCGGATCTTTTCGAGCTTGATGTTGCGGGCCTCCGCCGTCAGGCGCTCCTTGATCAGAGATATCGCTCCGGCTCCGTCTTCAGCACAGCTCATCTGCTCATAGAAACAGCTCTCCATCCTGTTCAGGTCGGTAAAGAGGTCGACAGCCGACGGGCGGCTTATGGCCAGATAGCGTTTCACTCTCAGGAACTCGCTCTCGAACACCCTCAGGTCGTTAGTTTCGAAGCGGTTCATGCACATGGCCAGGCCGAGGGCGGCGGAAATGCCTATGGCATGAGAGCCGCGCACCTTCAGCAGCGTGATTGCATAGAAAAGCTGCTCGGCAGTGGTAATGGTTATGTATTTTTCCTGGTTGGGAAGCAGCGTCTGATCCAGGATGACCAGCTCTTTCCCGTCAAGAGTGAGTTCAACGGCGTCTTTCTCAAAAAAACTTGTCATGGCAGAGGATAAAAAGGCGGAGTAAAGGTTTTTAAGCGCGCCAAATGTACGAATTATTTATTAAATTTGAGAGAACATAAACTCACCATGGCTGA
>JAFZKU010000049.1 GCA_017551785.1 Bacteroidales bacterium
CAGACGTTTCTTCCGCTCGTACAACATAGAGACTATGTCAGGCTCTACGCTGTCGCCTTACGACGATGTCATCAAGAAATACAGTGCCTTCTCAGGCCTTGACTGGGTGCTGGTGTCGGCGCTGGCATGGCAGGAGTCGCATTACTATATGGGCACGCAGTCGGGCAGTGCACAGGGGCTGATGCAGATCAAGCAGTCTACTGCAGCTCATTATGGTGTTGACGACGTGTATGACCCGGAACTGAACGTCAAGGCGGGCACCTTGCATCTGCAACACCTGATAAGGACCTACCGTGACGAAGGGCTGGACTCTCTGAATTCGATTAAATTTGCCCTGGCGGCATACAATGCCGGGGAGGGCAGGATAGAGGAGTGCCGCGCGCATGCGGCGGAGAGCGGTTACGACCGCAACGACTGGGACCAGGTGGCCCTGTCGCTGTCGAGCCATCCCACCTTTGTGGGCAGGCAGACTATCAATTACGTGGACGAGATTTTATATAGATACAGACAGTATAACGATTTGCTCAAATGAGTGTCTACAAGTTCATAGCATCCGGCATCCGGAACAAGTCTGACGGCGGGGAGCGCATCAGTTCGATGAGCACCCGTATCGGCCTGGTGTCGGTAGCTGTGAGCATATTCGTAATAATAGTGGCGCTCTGTGTCGTGAGAGGTTTCCGCAGCGAGATCCGCTTCAAGACTTCCGGCTATATGGGTGACCTTGTCCTCGTGCCGCCGGGCCAGACTCCTCTGAACGACCTGTATCCGTTCACCGACAGCATCTCTGTGCTGGACGGCCTGCGCTCCAAGGCTTACGTCAAGAACATACAGAGGGTAGCTTATGCTTCCGGCCTCGTAAGAGATGGGGAGGAGCTGCTGGGAAGCTACTTCAAAGGGGTTGACAGCCTCTACGACTTCAGTTTCTTCGCCGCCTGCCTCGACGACGGCGCCCTGCCGGACTACAGCACCAGTCTGGCATCGAACGAGATACTTGTGTCCAGACGTATTGCCGACAAGATGGGTTACGCAGTCGGCAGTTCCGTGCCGGCCTTCTTTGTCAAGGAGAAGGTCAATTTCCGCACCTTCAAGGTCTGTGGTATTTACGACGCCCAGCTGGAGGAGCTTGACAACTCGATGATCGTGGCTGACATCCGCCACTGCCAGGCTGTCAACGGCTGGAGTCCGGACGAGGTGTCGAATATGGAGGTTGTGCTCGACAAGAGGGCTAACATCGATCTGTGTTACTCGGAGCTTGAGGAGTATGTGTTCTCCAACCTGACTGAGGAAGACCCTTCGGTGTTCCTGCTGAGTGTGAAGCGCATCTTCTCGAACCTCTTCGACTGGCTCAACCTGCTGGACTACAATGTGCTTACGATACTTATACTGATGATGGCGGTGGCCGGCTTCAACATGATTTCGACCCTGCTCATCATCCTGTTTGAGAATATTTCATCGATAGGCCTGCTGAAGGCGCTGGGCATGACTACGGCTTCGGTATCGAAGGTGTTCCGCAACGTGGCTCTGCACATAGTGGGCAAAGGACTGCTGTGGGGAAATATAGCCGCCCTGGTGGTGTGCCTGCTGCAGAAGACGCTGCACATCTTCAAGCTGGACCCTGTCAGCTACTTCGTGTCGTACGTGCCTATCGAGATTGATGTGCCGCTGATACTGCTCATAGACGCTGTGTCTGTCGCCGTGATAATGTTGATTCTTATGCTGACTTCGACTTTCATAGCGAAGGTCGACCCGGCCAAAACTCTGAGGATGGAATGACAATGGACAAGGAAAAGATGCTTACCACTCTCGTTGACGCTTATCGCCGCCGCTTTGGCTGCGCGCCGGAATCTGTAGCAAGGATCGGCGCAGGGGGCAGCAACCGCAAGTATTTCCGCCTTAGTTCGGCTGCAGGAAGCGCTATTGCTTCCATCGGCACTGTCCGCACCGAGAACAAGGCCTTCCTCTATATGTCGCGGCATCTGGCGGCGCAGGGTCTGAACGTGCCTGCGATTTATTATGCTTCGAGGGACGGCATGTGCTATCTCCAGCAGGATCTGGGAGATGTTTCACTGGCGCAGGCGCTGGCGGCTGACGTTGTGGCCGGGAGGTATTCTGCCGCATCAAAGGCTCTGCTGGCTGATGTGGTAAGCACTCTGCCGGATATCCAGTACAAGGGCGCCCGCGGCATGGACTGGAGCGTCTGCTATCCTTCGGAGTGCTTCGACGAGCGGATGGTAGCGTGGGACCTTTCGTATTTCAAATACTGCTTCCTCAAACTGACTGATTTCGAGATCGACGAGGAGGCTCTGCAGGATGATTTCGACTCTCTGGCGAAGCGGCTGCTGGCAGTGCCCTGTGACTGTTTCATGTACCGCGATTTCCAGAGCCGCAATGTGATGCTGCTTGATGGTGTGCCCTGGTTCATAGATTATCAGGGAGCCCGCCGCGGCCCTGCCCATTACGACCTGGTGTCTTTCCTGTGGCAGGCGAGGATGGGATATCCGGCTGCGCTGAAGGATAAACTTACGGATGTCTATCTCGACGCTCTGCAGGCATACAAGGATGTGGACAGGCAGGCTTTCAAGGAGGAACTGCGGCATTTCGCTCTCTTCCGCACCCTGCAGGTTCTGGGGGCTTACGGCTACCGTGGCCTTCACGAGGGCAAGGGGCATTTCCTTCAGAGCATTCCAGCTGCACTGAACAATCTGAAGCTGCTTGCGACCGGTCTGAAGGGAGATTATCCTTACATCTTCAAGATGGCCCGCGCCCTGGCTGCGGATGCTTCCCTGATGGATGTTCCTCAGATGTCGGAGGACGTGCTGACCGTCGAGGTTTGCAGCTTTTCTTTCAAGAAGGGTCTGCCGAAGGATTACAGTGGCAACGGAGGAGGCTATGTCTTCGACTGCCGCGGCCTGAACAATCCCGGAAGGTATGCCCGCTACAATCATTCTACCGGTCTCGACGCTGATGTAATCGAGTTCATCGAGACGGACGGCGGTGCGGCTGAGTATCTGGCTCAGATATATCCCATGGCTGACAAGCATGTGGCTCATTACATAGAACGTGGTTTTACCCATCTGATGTTCTCCTTCGGCTGCACGGGCGGTCAGCATCGCTCGGTTTACTGCGCCCATACGCTGGCCGCTCATCTGGCTGAGCAGTTCCCGGAAATCAAGGTGGTAGAAAGGCATCTTCGTGTGCCTGCAATCAAAGGAGGCCAGGCTTGATGAAGGCGTTTATCTTTGCTGCCGGGCTCGGCACCAGGCTGAGGCCTCTTACTCTCGACAAGCCGAAGGCGCTGGTTGAGGTAGGGGGAAAGACTATGCTCGAGCGGACCATCACTACTCTGAAAGATGCGGGCTTCACCGACTTCGTTATTAACGTGCATCATTTCGCCGACAAGATTGAAAGGTATCTGGCCGAGAACGACAATTTCGGCTGCAACATAGCTGTCAGCGACGAGCGCGCTCTGCTGCTTGACACAGGCGGCGCCATAGCTTCGGCCCGCAGGCTGCTGGGCAATGAGCCTTTCCTTGTCCACAACGTCGACATAGTTTCTGATCTGGACATCCGCAGTTTCGTGGCGGAAGGGCTTGACGGGGCGCTGGCGAAGCTGGTCGTGAGCGACAGACAGTCGAGCCGAAAGCTGCTCTTCGATGAGGAGGACTGCCTCTGCGGCTGGGTGAACATCAAAACTGGCGAGGTCCGCGGCCCGGCCTCCGTCACTCCCGAAATCTGCCGCCGCATCCTGGCCTTCTCCGGCATCCACATGCTCAGTCCCGAGGTCTTCGACCTGATGGCCGGCTGGCCCGCCAAGTTCTCAATAATCGACTTCTACCTTGCCACCTGCGCCAGCCACCGCATCCTCGCCCACATCCCCGCCTCCCTCCACCTGCAGGACATGGGTACCCCGGAAGCGGTA
>JAFZKU010000050.1 GCA_017551785.1 Bacteroidales bacterium
CAGGAAGTGCCTTACTTCTTCGACGCCGACCTCGACCAGATAGCACCGTTCAAGCTCAGCGGCCGCATCGAGGCCGAGACCATGGCCTGGGGTTATGGCCTCAAGACCAGCAAGATCGCAGGCCGCGGCATAGTGGTTGACCATATCGACCAGGGCGAGTATCTCCAGATCAAGGGCGCCGACTTCGGCAAAGGTAAGGGGCAGTTCAGTGCGAATGTCTTCTGCGACAACACCCCCGCCACCATAGAGATCCACCTCGACAGCGTGAACGGTCCGCTCGAGGGTATCCTCCAGATTGCTCCCGGCAAGGACTGGAAGACAGTTTCCTGCAAGCTCAACGGCACTGCGGGAGTGCACGATATATTCTTCGTATTCAAAGGAAAACAGGGCCACGATCTCTTCGAGTGGGACTGGTGGCAGATGAAATAACATCATGAAAAAGATAATCATAATCATTCTTGCAGCTCTCTGCATGACAGTGAGCGGCTTCGCTCAGGACAAGGTCGAGATATCTGTTAAGACCGACAAAGCTTCAGGTTATGTCGATCCCATGCTGTACGGCCAGCTATTCGAGCACATCTACTTTTCAGCCAACAACGGCGTATGGCAGGAACTGCTCTTCGAAAGATCTTTCGAGAACGAGCATTATCCCGGCATCCCGCCCCGCGACGGTTATTTCGACGGCTGGTTCATGGATGACGACGACGTGCTGCATTCTCCCACCCGCTATGAGCAGCCCATCCATATCACCGATGTGGCCGGCGACGACTATGAGATAACCATGGATGTCAACTGGCGCTCCTACAGGCTCGCGAGAAGGGCCTGGAGCGGCGGCCTTCTGGACATACGCGTGGCCTTCAAGGACCAGACCGGCGGAGAGCCGTATTTCGTGCGCATCCATGACCCAAAATATGAGGTAAGGGCCCTCAATCTTTCCCAGACCGAGAGCCAGATCCAGGCCGCTGCGATGAACCGCGCCAGGGCTGCCGTCCAGCAGCAGACTGTCGTCCCGGACTTCAGCATCAGCAGGATGGTGGAGAGCGAGACCGAGTTCCGCGGCATGAAACGCACTGTCAAGACCCTCCAGCCGATCGTGTCCAAGACAGCCACTGCCGCCCAGATCAACGAGAACCGCGACTGGCACAAGCTGCGCATCTCCTGCAAGGGTTCCAGCGCCACCGTTTACTGGGACGGCAAGAAGGTGCTCTCATCTTCTAAGCTCGACCGCGCCGGCAGCAACGACATTACCTTCTGGGTGAATTACACCGAGGCTCTGTTCCGCAATATAAAGGTGACTTCCGCCAACGGCAAGACCGTATATTTCGAAGGAACTCCCGAGGACGTCAAGGTTCCGGCCGTGGCTCCGCAGTGGGACTCTTTCGGCGATGGTACTTTCGAACTGGTGAAGGGTGACGCAGTGAATATGGATTATTCACAGAAGATTACAACCTCTTCCCAGGCCGGCATTTCGCAGGGACCTCAGAACATAGTGAAAGGGGAGAGGTACATCGGTTATATCCATGCCAAGGGCGACGGCATGCTGTCTGTCCAGCTGCGCAAGGATGGCAAGGCTGTCTCTACCATGGTTCTCGGCAATCCCGGTCCGAAATGGAAAAAATATGAGTTCGAGCTCGACGGCACATTCGACGGCGACGCCGACTTCGCAATCTGCGTGGAGAACGGCTCTCTGCAGGTCGACGAGGCCAGCATGACCACCAAGAGCGGTATGGACCTCGGCGGTTTCCGTCCCGACATCTTCAAGGCTGTGGACGAACTCGGCCCGACCTGCCTCAGATGGCCGGGCGGAGGCTATGTGGCTCAGTACGACTGGCGCTGGGGCATCGGCCCCCAGACACAGAGGCAGCGCTGGGACCACTGGATGTGGATGGACTACGACCAGAATTGCTTCGGCACCGACGAGTTCATCCGCTTCTGCCGCGAGATCGGCACCGAGCCGGTTATCGTAGTGACAGTGGGCTTCGACCGTCCTGAAGAGGAGCTGGAAGGTATTTTCCAGAACGCCCTGAACTGGCTGCGCTACTGCAATGCTCCGGCTACCGACCGCTGGGGTGCCAGACGTGCTGCCAACGGCCATCCCGAGCCCTACAATGTGAAATACTGGGAGATAGACAACGAGATGTGGGAGATGGGTATCGAGAAATACGAGGCTGCGGTCCGCAAGTTCTCCGCTGCCATGCGTGAGATCGACCCTACCATCAAGATAATTGCCTGCGGCGGCTTCCAGGAGGACGAGCAGTTCCTCGAGCGCTCTGCTAACTATTTCGACTACATGAGCCTTCACCACTACGAGCAGCAGAACGGCTATGCTACCGGCCCGCAGAATCTGGCCCGCCAGTATGACCGCTATGCAGACATGATTGCAAAGAGCCCGAACCCGAACGTGAAGCTCTTCATATCTGAGTGGAACCTTAACAGCCAGGACTGGCGCACAGGCCTTTTCGCCGGCGGATTCCTGAATGTATGCGAGGCACGTGACGTTGTGGCTATGGGTGCTGCTGCGCTCTTCATCCGCCGCACTGACGCTCCGGACTGGAACAACGCTTTCATCAATTTCAATTACAAGGATCTGTACGTTGCCCCGAACTATCAGGTGACCAAGCTCTGGCACGACCACTTCTCTACCCGCCTGCTCTCGTTCGAGGGCGAGACTGCCGACTTGAACATAGTCACCACGATGTCCGAAAATGGCCATGACGTAATTATCAAGGTGGTAAATCCTACCGAGAAGCCCTACAAGCTCACCTTCAAGGGCAAGTTCGACACTGCATTTGACGCTGTCTACGATTATTACGCTCCCGGCGACCTGATGGTCGGCAACACTCTCGAGAAGAAAGACGCAGTGGCTCTCCAGCAGAAGAGTTTCAAAGTCTCAGCCTCCGAAGGCGCTCTCGATATCGCGCCGTACTCAGCCGGAGTGATCACTGTCGCCCGCGGCAGGTAGCATCTTCCGGATATAATAACTACAAAAGTGCCGCCCAAGGGTGGCACTTCTTGTTTTATTTTTCGTAAAAAAGCAGTAGCTTTATCTATTCAAAAGTACTTAAACCTAACTCCTATGAAGAAACTACTGCTCTCCATTATCGCAGCATTATCTGCCATTTCTATGTATGCTGCTGACATACAGGTAAAAGTCACATATTATTCCCCTGAAATCGTACGCATCGAGAAGTCGGCCGGAGCGTTCGGACGCACCAACAGCGTATCCGTAATCATGGAGCCGCAGGGCACTCCCGCCAAGCCGAAAGTCAAAGTCAGCGTAGCTAAGGACGGTACGGTAACCTTCACTGACGCGAAGGGACGCAAGCTCCTCACCGAGGGCGCCGCTTCTGTAGAGGCTATCACAGAAGGCGTCGACAAGGGTTTCTGGGTAGTGTCGCAGGAGTTCAGGCTTGACAAGGACGAGCCGATCTACGGTCTTGGAATGCTCCAGAACGGCAAGATGAACCTGCGTGGCGAGAACCGCCGCATGATCCAGTCCAATACAGAGGACTACACCAACTTCTTCCAGTCTATTAAGGGCTACGGCATTTTCTGGGACAATTACTCTCCCACCACCATAGCGGATGACGGCTCGACACTGAAGCTGTCTTCGGAAGTGGGCGACGAGATAGACTATTATTTCATTTACGGCGGCGATGCCGACGGAGTGATTGCGGGAATCCGCCAGCTCACCGGCACAGTGCCTATGCTGCCTCTCTGGACCTACGGCTTCCACCAGAGCCGCGAGCGCTACAAGAGCGCCAAGGAGCTTCTGGACGTTGTGAAAGGCTACCGTGCTGCCAACGTGCCGCTTGACGGCATCATCCAGGACTGGCAGTACTGGGGCAACAACTATCTTTGGAACGCCATGGAGTTCATGAATGAAGAGTTCCCGAATCCCAAGGCATGGGTAGAAGAAGTTCACAACATGGGCGCCCATATGTCAATCTCCATCTGGCAGTCATTCGGCCCCCAGACCAAGCCCTACCGTCAGCTGAAGGAGAAAGGGCTGCTCTTCGACTTCATCACCTGGCCGCAGAGCGGCATCTCTCACATCTGGCCGCCCCGCAGGGACTATCCTTCCGGAGTAGTCTGCTACGATGCGTACAGCGCAGAGGCCCGCGACATCTACTGGGACAACCTGAAGAGGCTCTGGGACCTCGACATAGACGCATGGTGGATGGACAGCACCGATCCCGACCATACCTACAGGGAGGGAGACTTCGACCAGATGAGTGCGATGGGTTCTTTCCGCAGCGTAAGAAACATCTACCCCCTGATGTGCGTCGAGGGCGTATATGACCACCAGCGCGCCGTCAGCGACGCCAAGAGGGTTTTCATCCTCACCCGTTCTTTCTTCATGGGCCAGCAGCGCACCGGCGCCGACACCTGGTCCGGCGACACCCAGTCTACTTGGGATGACTTCCGCAAGCAGATTCCCCTCTGCCTCAACTATACCCTCACCGGCAATCCTCAGGTCAACTCTGACATCGGAGGTTTCTTCCCCGGCGGCTACAATAAGCCGGGCCAGACCCAGACCTGCTCTACAAACCCGCTCTTCCAGGAACTTTACGTGCGCTGGCTGCAGTTCGGCCTCTTCAACCCGATGATGCGCAGCCACGGCGAGTCTTCCCGTCGCGAGATTTGGGAGTTCGGACAGAAGGGTGAGCCGATCTACGACGCCATCGAGAAGGCCATCAGGATGAGGTACAAACTCATGCCCTACATTTACAGTACGGCATGGCAGGTAACTTCCAACAACGACAGCTTCATGAGAGCCCTTGTAATGGACTTCGCTGCCGACAAGAACGTATGGGACATCCCCGACGAGTTCATGTTCGGCCGCAGCCTGCTCGTAGCTCCCGTTACCCACGCCCTCTTCACCTCGACAGAGGAGCGCAAGTGGAGCGAGGAGAAAGTCAACTGGAACGTACCCGCCACCACCGATGTCTATCTGCCCGCCGGAGCCAGCTGGTACGACTGGAGCACCAACAAGCTCTACAAGGGTGGCCAGACAGTGTCTGCCGCAGCTCCCATCGACAGATGCCCCCTGTTCGTGAAGGCAGGCAGCATCATCCCCATCGGGCCGGATGTACAGTACACATCTGAAAAGCCGTGGAATGACATTGAAGTCCGCATCTATGGCGGTGCAGATGCCAACTTCACCCTTTATGAAGACGAAGGAGACAACTACAACTACGAAAAGGGCCGCTACAGTACAATAGACTTCAAATTGCGCGGCCGCACCTTGACTATCAGCAAACGCAACGGCAGCTATACAGGTATACCGGCGTTCCGTACGTTCAGGCTCGTTTACATCGACGGCAAGGGCCGTGTCAGCAGGAACGTGGTATATACAGGAACAGCAACGACAATTAAGTTCTAATACACAATAACTATCAACCTTATTTAATCATCAAACTTTTATCTATGAAAAAATTGTTCATCGCTATTTGCGCCATGGCACTCTGCCTGCCCGCAATGGCACAATTTGGTCAGAGAGCCCCTCAGCCGATCACTGACGGTATGAAGGACACCTACAAGGACTACTTCATGATCGGAGTGGCTGTCAATCAGAGGAACATCTCAACCCCTGAGCAGATCGCCCTTATCAAGAGGGAGTTCAACAGCATCACCGCTGAGAACGACATGAAACCCCAGCCGACAGAGCCCCGTAAAGGTGAATTCAACTGGGAGAATGCCGACAAGATTGCAAACTTCTGCCGTGAGAACGGCATCAAGCTGCGTGGTCACTGCCTTATGTGGCACTCTCAGATAGGCACCTGGATCTATCAGGACGAGAAGGGCAACCTTCTTCCCAAGGAAGAGTTCTATGCCAACATGAAGCATCACATCCAGGCAGTCGTAGAGCGTTACAAAGACGTCGTTTATGCATGGGACGTTGTAAATGAGGCAGTAGCCGACAGCCCTGTAAGGCCCGGCCAGCCCGAACTCCGCAACTCTCCGATGTACCAGATCGCAGGTGAGGAATTCATCTACAAGGCATTCGAGTATGCTCACGAGGCAGACCCGCACGCCCTTCTGTTCTACAACGACTACAACGAGTGCGATCCCGGCAAGAGCGACCGTATCGTAGGCCTCATCACCAGGATGAAAGCCGCCGGCGTTCCGGTACACGGTATCGGTATGCAGGGTCACTACAACATCTTCAGCCCGACCCCTGCAGAGATGGAAGCTGCAGTTGAGAAATATGCAGCCATCGTTGACCATATCCACGTTACTGAGCTCGACATCCGCGTCAACACCGATCAGGGCGGCGCCCTCCGTTTCAACCAGGGTGAAACCCGTCAGGTGGCAAGCTGGGAGCAGACCCTGCAGCAGGATCAGTATGAGAACCTGTTCAGAATCATGCGCAAACATGCAGACAAAGTTGACTGCGTAACTTTCTGGAACCTTTCAGACCGCGACTCATGGCTCGGCGCCAACAACTCGCCGCTGCTCTTCGACGCCAACTATCAGCCGAAGATGGCCATGTACAATGCTGTAAAGAACTTCAACCCGGCTCTTGACAACGTAGTCATCAAAGAAGACTTCGTTCCTTCAACCAAGAACCAGCCCGGTCAGCTCTATCCGATGGTCAATTCACAGCGTTACATCCGCTATCGCATCGACGCTCCGAAGGCCACTTCAGTAATCGCCGGAAGCACTGTTCTCCACAAAGACGCTGACGGCTTCTGGACCGGCACCAGCAAGACTCCTGCCGACGAAGGATTCCACTACTATCACCTGACTATCGACGGTGGTACCTTCAACGACCCCGGAACCCTCAACTACTACGGTTCTACCCGCTGGGAGAGTGGTATCGAGGTTCCCGCACACGACCAGGCCTTCTATACCGAGAGGAACGTTCCCCACGGAAGGGTAGAGGAAGTTCTGTTCTGGTCACAGAGCACCAACCAGCTCCGTCGCGCATTCGTCTACACACCTCCGCAGTACGATGCAAGCAAGAAGACAAGATACCCTGTTCTTTATCTGCAGCACGGCTGGGGTGAAAATGAGTATGGATGGTCTAACCAGGGCCACGCCAACATCATCATGGACAACCTGATTGCTGACGGCAAGATCGAGCCGTTCATCGTAGTTATGACTTACGGTATGACCAATGAAGGCTTCCGTCCCGGTGCTGCCGGTCCGGCTGCCGGTCCTCAGGCTCCCATCTCTACTGCAACAGGTGCCCCCGCTGCAGTTGCTCCTAAGCGTCCCGAAGTTGCTGCTCCTGCAGCTCCCGCCGGCGGTGCAGCTGGCCAGCGTGGTGGCGGCATGGGTATGATGATGAACAACGGCTTCGAGACAGTTCTCGTAGACGAGCTCATCCCTTACATCGACTCTCATTTCAAGACTAAAGCTGACAAGGCTCACCGCGCAATGGCCGGTCTGTCAATGGGCGGTATGGAGACTCACACCATCACCCTCGCCCGTCCGGAAGTGTTCGGTTACTACGGTCTGCTCAGCGGCGGTACCTACAACCCCGAGGAGCTCGCAGGTATCAAGGATATCAAGGGTATCTTCATGGGCTGCGGCAGCAAGGAAGGTCCTGACGCCATCAGAAATGCGGCGGAGACTCTGAAGGCCGCCGGCTACAACGCCAAAGGATACGTATCTGAGGGCACTGCACACGAGTTCCAGACTTGGAGAAGGTGCCTCTACGAAATGGCTCCGATGCTCTTCAAATAGCAGTCGGTTCCGACAATAAAAAAACTCTGCGAGGTTTTCCCCGCAGAGTTTTTTTTATCATACGTGCGTCTACTTCTTCGGCTCGTCGCCGTGGGAGTTCTTGTATTTGAAGCGGCGGATCTTCTGGGTGGCGGTCTTCTCGAAGGGCTCCTTCATGGCGTTCACTTCGCCGATCTTGGAGTTCTTGCCGACGGCCCTGTTGACGAAGTCCAGAACGGCCTTCTTGCGGGCTTCCAGATTCTCGAAGAAGCGGTCCTCGTTAGCCTGGTTCCAGTCGAGGACGTTGTCGTTGAATTTGACGAGAGCTACCAGCTTGCCGTCTCGCTCCATAACGAGAGACTCTTCCACACCCTCCATGTCATTGATGACGGTCTCGATTTCCTCCGGGTAGATGTTCTCGCCGGACGGGCCGAGGATGGTATTGTTCAGGCGGCCTTTGAGAAACAGATAGCCGTCTTTGTCGATTATGCCGACATCGTTGGTGTGGAACCAGCCCTGGTCGTCGAGCACCTGCATCGTGCGTTCAGGGTCTTTGTAGTAGCCGAGCATCACATTGTCGCCGCGGCATACCACTTCGCCCTCTCCGGTGGCGGGATCTACATTGTCGAGGCGGATTTCGACTCCCCATGTAGCTATGCCGGCCGAGCCGACTTTCTTGCGCTTTTTCTCAATCACGTTGGTGACCAGCGGGGCGGTCTCAGTAAGGCCGTAACCTATCGCATACGGGAACTTGCAGTCCTTGAGGAACTGTTCTACGGTCGGGTCGAGTTTCGAGCCGCCGATGCCGAAGAAACGCAGCTTGCCGCCGAAGGTCTTCTTAAGACGGCTTCCGATAAGCCAGTGCAGCAGGAACGGGAGTTTCTTGTTCATCCAGCTCAGCACGCGGCTGCCGTTGATGGTAGGCAGGATGCTGCCCTTGTAAACCTTCTCGATTACTAGCGGCACTGAAAGGATGGTGGTCGGGCGCACTTTCTTTATGGCCGGAAGCAGGATCGACGGGGTCGGGGGCTTGGGCAGATAGTAGCAGCATGCGCCGACATAGAAGCTGTACATAGTGCTGACGTTCATCTCGTATGCGTGCGCGATGGGCAGGATAGATAGGAAGCGGTCCTTTGAGCTGCTGGGCTGAGCCTTGTAGGAAGCTCTCAGGTTGTGGCAGATGTTGCGGTGCGAGAGCATCACGCCCTTGGCGTTGCCGGTGGTTCCGGATGTATATATGATGCAGGCCAGGTCGTCCGGCTGCGGGTCTTTGACCCAGCCGTCGCACTGGAAGGCGTCGTTGTCTTTCTTTATGAATTCGAGGGTCTCGATGTCGATTACCAGCGTCATCTTGTCAAAGCACTCCTGGCTGAGTTTGTGGCGGAGCCTCTGTGAAACGAAGACGACTTTACTTTCAGAGTGGTTCAGGATGTTGGTAACCTCGTTCTCCGAACTGTCGGGCAGGATGGGAATGGACACGCGGCCGAAGGCTGTGGTTGCGAAGAATGCCAGAGTCCAGTTGGGCATGCTCTGCGACAGGATGGCCACCTTGTCGCCGCCGCTTATGCCGTAGCGCGACATGCGCTGGGACAGCTGGTCGCAGGCGTGGCGGAAGCTCTCGTAGGTATAGGCCTGAGTGCCGTCTACATACTGGTTGACAGGTTTGTTGGAGTATTTGGTAGTGGAATATTCGTATACGCGACGAAGCGTCGTATTGTTTATCTCGCGATAGCGGTTTCTCTTCTTGTACGGTGACTTCATGTGGTTCGGGTCATCAGTTTTAGCGGCCGCAAAGGTAAGACATCGGAGCCAAAAAAGAAAATCCGGGCCTGCAGGCGGCTATTTGTGGTATATCCAGTCCGGGTATGCGATGTTGTTCTCTCGAGCTGAGATAGTGTTGGCTTGCTTTGAAACGTAGGTGCCAGGCTTGACGGGAGAGCGTTTCAGAGGGGATGGCAGGCAGGCGGCAATCAGGCAGGCCTGGCGGCGTGTGATTTCACTGGCATTCTCGTTCCAGTACACCTCGGCGGCAGCCTGGGCGCCGTAGATGCCTTTGCCCATTTCGGCAACATTCAGATATACTTCCAGGATGCGCTGCTTTCCCCACATCCATTCTATCAGCAGGGTGAAATATGTCTCGAAACCTTTGCGGACGAAATCGCGGCGGTGGGTGCAGAACACATTCTTGGCAGTCTGCTGGGAGATCGAGCTGCCACCCCGCTGCGCCTTGCCGGCCTTCTTGTCTGCGATGGCCTGTTTAATTGCCTTGCGGTCGAAACCGTCGTGGTCGAAGAACAGATTGTCTTCCGAAGCGATGACAGCTCTGGCCATTTCAGCGGAGATGCGCTCGTATGGCACCCATTTGTAGTGAGTCTTGAAGTCCTTGTCGGAGCGGTACTCCATGGAGCGCTGCACCATCAGAGGGGTGGCCACCGGGGGAATCCATTTCAGCAGCAGCACCCACAGGAAAGACAGGACTATGAATCCGAGAGGGATCCACAGCAGCACAAGTCTCAGGAATCTGCCTAAAATGTTCTTCTTTTTCGCCACAACGTATTTGGTTTGTGTGTAATTTTGTGGACAAAGAAACACAAAATATCTTGAAAATGACTGCTAGTCTTAAATATGTGGCAATTTCTGCCATCGCGCTGCTCTGCAGCCTGACTGCCTGCGCACAGGTGCAGGCCCCCGGAGACCTTCTTGACAAAGCCGCTTTCGACACTGAGATCGACGGCAAGCCGGTGTCTCTCTACACCATCACCAACGGCCGCATCACCGCCCAGGTAACCAACTATGCCGGATACATCGTAGGTATCTACACTCCTGACAAAGATGGCAACTATGCCAACGTAGTCAGCCACAACGACAGCATCCAGCTTTACACTAGAGGTTTCAGCCGCAACCCCCTCGGAGCTTCCCTCGGCCGCTATGCCAACCGCATCGGCAACGCATCCTTCACCCTTGACGGAGTGAAGTACGAGCTGACGAAGAACAACGGCGCCCACACCCTCCACGGAGGTACCAAGGGCTTCGACCACACCGTATGGGATGTAGAGAAAGTTACTGACAATTCCGTAGTGATGAGCTGCGTGCTTCCTGACGGCACCGACGGTTTCCCCGGCACCCTGAAGACCACCCTCACATTCGCAATCACCAAAGATGACGGCGTGTCTATATCTTATGAGGCAACTACAGACAAACCCACTGTCTGCAACCTGTCTCACCATGTATATTTCAACCTCGACGGATGTCCGGCAGAGAATGTCAACGACCATGTGGTTTCCATCAATGCCGACCAGATTACCGAAGTTGACGCTAGCCTCATCCCTACCGGAAAGCTTCTGCCGGTTGAAGGCACAGCCTATGACCTGCGCACCCCGACCCGCATCGGCGACCGCCAGTTCTCTATGCCGTTCGGCCGTTTTGTGCCAGGACAGCCCATGCCTGAAGTTCCTGAAGGAATGGTACGCAGCTACGACAACAACTTCTGCCTGAATCACACCGCAGCCGGCAAGCTCGAAGAAGTAGCTACTGTTTACTCACCTGCCAGCGGACGTTACATGGAAGTGTTCAACAACCAGCCCGGTCTGCAGCTTTACACCGGCGGCCGCACAGCCCTTGCTCTGGAGTCGCAGCTCTATCCCGACTGCCCCAACCAGCCTGACTTCCCGTCATCAGTCCTCCGCCCCGGCGAGACCTACAAACATACCGTAGTCTATAAGTTCTCTACCAAGTAGGCGTGTCGCGCGTTTTGTGCGTGATTTATAATCGGTTGACTGCCAGCCCATAGCACAAAGTCCTACCCTTCATTCCGAGGGGTAGGACTTTGTTTGTCCGCCTTATTATGAGCGCTTTATAAAACACGCACGAAAAATGGCTATATTTGCGGCCCGATATGTGGATCAGTCTCGCATTTATAGCTGCCGTGCTGTACGGCTTCTACGACTCCTTCAAGAAGCTGTCGCTGCGTGAGAACGCAGTGGTGCCGGTGCTGTTCATCAACACACTGTTCTGCTCGCTGCTGCTTATTCCGTTCCTCGTGCTTTCCAAGACCGGCGCCTTCGCCCCTGGCTCCGCGTTCTACATGGCCGGTGGTGGCTGGGATGTTCAGAAATACATCATCCTGAAGAGTTTCATAGTGCTGTCGTCATGGGCGAGCGGCTACTATGCCATAAAGAACCTGCCCCTGTCAATTGTCGGCCCCGTGAACGCCACCCGCCCGGTGCTCGTGCTGCTGGGAGGCATGCTGCTGTTCGGCGAGAGGCTTAACGCTTATCAGTGGACAGGAGTGTTCTTCGCGGCCCTTTCGTTCTATCTCCTGGGCAGGGGCGGCAAAAAAGAAGGCATCGACTTCAAGAGCAACAAGTGGGTGTATCTGCTGGTGCTCGCGGCCGTTCTGGGAGCTACAGCCGGCCTCTATGACCGTTATCTCATGGCCCCTGTCGAGAACGGCGGCGTAGGCCTGGACCGCATGACCGTCCTGGTATGGTTCAACATCTACCAGTGCTTCATAATGCTGGTGGTTCTGCTGGCCGTATGGCTGCCGGTCCGTGCCAAGGACACTCCCTTCCAGTGGAGAGGTGCCATTCCCATGATCAGCATTTTCCTGGTCATAGCAGATTTCCTCTACCTTTATGCACTGGCCCAGCCGGAGGCTATGGTGGGCATCGTGTCTATGATCAAGCGCTCGAGCGTAGTGGTGAGCTTCCTCTTCGCGGCGCTGTTCCTGCGCGAGAAGAACCTGCGCAGCAAGGCCTTCGACCTGCTGCTGGTTCTCATCGGAATGGTATTCCTCTATCTCGGTTCCAGATAATTGCAGATTATTTGCTATCTTAGTAGAAATCTGACAGCAAGATGGGCAAAATCGCAAACGCAGCCTCCTCTGTGTGGAGATTCTATCGCGACAGCTTCAGGGAGATGACCTGGGGCCGGCCGCTGGTGTGGCTCATCCTGCTCAAGCTTTTCATCCTCTTC
>JAFZKU010000051.1 GCA_017551785.1 Bacteroidales bacterium
ATCGAATTCATCAAGAACGACCAGGTGGATTTCGAAGCCAGCATGCAGTTCAACATGGGTCAGCTGCTGAGCATACCCTTCATCGTTGCGGGCATAATCATACTTGTATGGAGCCTGCGCAAGAAGATTCCGCTGCTCAGGGAAGGATGGGACGAAGAGCCCAAGGCCCCGAAGGACAACGAACACCACGCCAACCTGACCAGGGAGCAGCGCATGAGCGCCTCTAAGCGCAAGGCGATGGGCCTCCAGTAATAATCAGACTTTCACCCACTCTATCTCGATGCCACGGCGTTCCATGCCGCGGAACCACGTCATCTGCCGCTTTGCGAACTGATGGATGGCGGTAGCCAGCTTGTCGTGCATTTCGTCATAGCTCAGCTGGCCTGTCAGATAGAGAGTGACGAATTTGTATTCCAGACCGTAATAGATAAGGTCCTCCGGCGCGATGCCGCTGTCCAGCAGGCCCTTCACCTCCTCCACCATGCCGGAGGCCAGGCGTGCGTCCAGCCGCGCGTCGATGCGGGCATTGCGCACCTCGCGGCTCACATCCAGGCCTATGTAGCGCGTCTTTATGGGCGGGAAGGTCGTGTGGTCCACCGGGTGTTCCTGTTCGTAGATGGCAATCTCCAGCGCACGGATGAGCCTCTTGCGGGTGTCGTAGTCAGTGGAATTGTGCAGAGTCTTCAGGGAGGCCAGCTTTGCGATCAGAGCCTCGTCGCTCTCCTTCTCGAGGCTGGCGCGCAGCTCCGGGTTGCAAGGCACGTCGGGCAGATGGTAGCCCCTTGTCGCAGCCTCGATGTACAAGCCCGAGCCGCCGCAGAGGATGGCCGGCTTGCCGCGGGAGATTATGTCGGCGTACGCCTTGTGGAAGTCGCGCTGGTAGCGGTAGATGTCGTACTTCTCCCCCGCCGGGACTATGTCTATAAGGTGGTACGGCACCCCGTCGTAATCCTCAAGGTCCTTGCCCGTGCCGATATCCATGCCGCGGTACACCTGACGCGAGTCGGCCGACAGGATCTCCGCCCCGGTCTCCTTGGCAAGAGCCACGGCGTATCTGGTCTTTCCACAGGCCGTAGGGCCTAAAACACATGTAAGGTCGTAATCCATATCGCGCTCTGAGGTGACACAAATTTAAAAAACTATCCTATATTTGCCGAGCTATGCCCAAAGCAAAGAGTAAAATAGAGATAAAGAACAAGAAAGCGTCCTTCGAATATGAATTCATAGAACGCTTCGTCGCCGGCATCGTCCTGTCCGGCACGGAGATCAAGTCGATCCGTGCAGGCAAGGCCTCGCTGGTCGACAGCTATTGCTATTTCTCGGGCACAGAGCTCTACGTCAAGAACATGAACGTAGCCGAGTACTGGTGGGGAACCTACAACCGCCACGACCCGCGCCGCGACCGCAAGCTGCTGCTAACCCGCAAGGAACTGCGCAAGCTCGCCCGTGCCGTCCAGGAAAAGGGCCTGACCATAGTCCCCGTGAAGCTTTTCATCGCCGACAACGGCTACGCGAAGCTCGACATAGCGCTGGCCCGGGGCAAGCGCGAGTTCGACAAGCGGCAGACCATCAAGGACAAAGACATGCGCAGGGAAAGGGACAGAGGCCAGAGCGATTAATCTCAATTATTTTTTTATATTTGTAATCTCAACAAAATAACAATACAAGCAGTATGAGCATATTTTCATCTTCTATCGGGAAAAAGCTTATAATGAGCATCTCAGGTATCTTCCTCGTGCTTTTTCTCACTTTGCACATGGTTCTGAACTTTACCTCTGTGTTCAGCGCTGAAGCTTTCCAGGGTGTCTGTGACTTCATGGCTCTGCCCATCGTCAGCATCATGGTTCCCGTCCTTGCCTTCGGTTTCGTGATCCACATCATCTACGCCACTATCCTTACCGCCAGCAACCTCAAGTCTCGCGGCGGCCTCAAGAGGTATGAAGTGGCCACCAAGTCGGAGACCGACTCGTGGGCTTCAAAGAACATGATTTATCTCGGCATCGTAGTGCTGCTTGGTATCGCTATCCACCTCACCCACTTCTGGGCAGACATGCAGCTGCAGGAGTTCACCGGTAAGGAAGCTGCCGACCCGAACATGCTGCTCGGCCAGACCTTCGGAAATGTTTGGCTCACCATCCTCTATCTGGTATGGTTCACAGCCCTCTGGCTGCACCTCAGCCACGGCTTCTGGAGCGCCCTCCAGACCCTCGGCTGGAACAACAAACTCTGGCTCAAGAGGCTCAAAGCTATCGGCGTGGTATACGTAACGATCCTCATGGCCGGTTTCGCTGTTACCGCCATCGTTGCCTGCTGCAAAGCCAACGGCCTTCTCGCCTAATCTGTAATGAGGTAGTCCCGGATTATAGAGTCCGAGACGAACATGTCCCTGCGGCCTATGGAGTAACGGCCGGCAGCGGCGTCAAATGAAAGGTTGTGTTTATCTGACTCTCCGATCAGGGCGGCTTCAACGCCGGCGGAGGTTCTCAGACCAAGCATGACCTTTTCATTATATATATCCGCATCGCTCAGCGTCTCCCCTTCCTTCGCCGCTCCGTCCAGCCAGGCTTTCAGATCTGACACATTCCAGCTGCGGCGCCTGTCGCCGTCGAAAGAGTGCGCCCCCGCGCCAAGGCCGAGGTAGGGCTCGCGCGCCCAGTAGGCGCTGTTGTGGCGGGAGTGGAAGCCAGGCTTGCAGAAGTTCGAAATCTCGTATTGCACAAAACCCGTCTCGTCCAGCACATCCTGCAAAAGGAAATACTGGCTGCGGCAGACATCCTCGTCCGGCTCGGCGTAGCGGCCCTTGTCGGCCAGCTTGCTCAGCATGCTGCCGGCGTCGAGGCTCATCTGGTAGGCCGAGACGTGCTGCACTCCAAGCCCCGCCGCCTTGCGGATGTCGGCCTCCCATTCTTCTGCGGTAAGGCCGGCATAGCCGAAGATAAGGTCTAGCGACACGTTGTCGAAGTTGGTGGTGAGAAGCTCTACCGCCTTCACTGCCTGGCCTGCATCGTGCCGGCGGTTCATCCATTTGAGGTGCGAATCATGGAAAGACTGGACGCCTACGCTGATGCGGTTCACTCCGCAGTCGCGGTATGTCTTCAGAAGATCCGCCCCGCCGCTGCGGCAGATATCGTCCGGGTTCACCTCGACGGTGACTTCATCCACCGTGCCCAGGTCGAAGCTGTCGGCCAGCGCCGCGCAGATGTCCGAGAACTGAGCGGGAGACAGCAGCGAAGGCGTACCTCCGCC
>JAFZKU010000052.1 GCA_017551785.1 Bacteroidales bacterium
AATTCCATCGCTGCCACCGAAATGGTCCATCCCGAAGACACTGAGTACATAGCCCTGCTGAAGAAAACGATGGCCCAGCTTCCTCCGATGCAGATAGGCCAGTACGGCCAGCTGCAGGAGTGGCTCGAAGATGTTGACGACCCGAAGAACGAACACCGCCACGTGTCGCACCTCTACGGCCTCTACCCGGGCAACCAGATATCTCCATACAAGAACCCGCAGCTGTTCCAGGCCGCCAAGCAGAGCCTCATCTACCGCGGCGACATGGCCACCGGCTGGTCTATCGGCTGGAAGGTGAACCTCTGGGCCCGCCTGCTCGACGGCAACCACGCTCTCAAGATCATAAACAACATGCTCACCCTGCAGACCTCGGAAGGCTGGGGCCGCGCTTCAGGCAGGACCTATCCCAACCTCTTCGACGCCCATCCCCCGTTCCAGATCGACGGTAACTTCGGCCTGACAGCAGGCGTCGCCGAAATGCTGCTCCAGAGCCACGACGGAGCTCTCCACCTCCTGCCCGCCCTTCCCGACGCATGGGCGAAAGGAAGCGTTGAAGGTCTCAAGGCCCGTGGAGGCTATGAAGTCGCCATCAATTGGGACGGCGCCAAACTCGCTGAGGCCACCATCAAGTCGCTCATAGGCGGCAAGGTACGCATCCGCTCATACGTCCCGCTCGAGGGCGCAGGCCTGACCGAAGCCACCGGCGACAACCCCAACAAGCTCATGGAGAGCGCCGACATCGCCACACCCCTCGTAGCACCAGGCCACACCGCCGCGATGCCCGAGCTCCAGAAAGTCTACGAATACGACCTAGACACCAAAGCCGGGAAGACGTATAAAGTGAAGGCGGCGATCTAGCTAAGCTTCCGGCTGCTTTTCCTCAAGAAACAGCCATATTTCAATATAATCACTACCGGGGCTGCCCTTGTCAATCCCTCTGCGGAAACGGGCAGCCCTCGGTGTTGCATTACATAAAATAAAGTTTAGTTTATCGACAATATTAGTATTTAATATAAACTTTACTATATTTGCACTGTAAAAGAAAAACGTATGATAAAACGATTCTCAGATGCCGAAATCCTCCAGATGCTGGGGCTTCGATTCAAGCAGTACCGCGTGGCACTGGGCCTTACCCAGGCAGAGCTGTCTGCCAGGGCTGGCATATCAATGATGACCATCCATAAGTTTGAAACTGGAACGGCCCGGAACGTTACAGCCTCGACGCTCATTTCGCTGATGCGCTACACCGGCCTCATCGAGAATCTTGACGCCCTCATTCCGGAAGTTCCGGAGTCACCTTATTCCAACCTTACCAACAAACAGAGAGTAAGACACCATGGCAACAAGAAGCAGTAAGTATATCCAGACCTTGACGGTATCGCTTTGGGGGCTTGACATCGGAACGCTCCAGTGGGACCAGCGCACCCAGTCCAGCCTGTTCTGGTTCTCTCCGGATTATTTCGCGTCAGGATATGACATAACCCCCATAGCCCACACCAAAGCTCTGCAAAGTCCCGCCATTGCAATACCCGGCATCAAAGAGCCTAAGATATATCAGGGTCTCCCCTCCTTTCTGGCCGATTCCCTGCCGGACCGCTGGGGTAATGCCGTTTTCGACGCCTGGTTCAAGGAAGAAGGGCTCCATGAGAAAGACAAGACCCCGCTGACCAAGCTCTCCTTCATCGGGAAGCGCGCAATGGGAGCTCTTGAGTTCCATCCGGTCCTGGACAGCGGATTCTACGACAGCGAACAGGTCCGGATAGACCGATTGTACGAGCAGGCAAAACTGATAGAGCAGCAGCTGGCCGGCAAGAGCATCCCTGCCGGAGAGCCGCTCACACGCAGGGCGCTCACGGCAATCGGAACTTCCGCCGGAGGCCGCCAGATGAAAGCCATCATTGCCATAGCCCCGGACGGTACCATCTATTCAGGACAGACCGGCGCAAACCCGGAATTGGAACACTGCATCATCAAGTTCAACACCCCGGAACACGCCCTGTCCGAGACAGAAATGACATACTTCCAGATGGCCCGCCAGTGCGGCATCACAATGATGGACAGCCGCCTGATCGAAGTGGAAGGCACAAAACATTTCCTCACTCAGCGCTTTGACCGCAAGGACGGAAAGAAATTATTCATGCAGACCCTTGCAGCCATGGATCCGGACGCCCACAGCTATGAAGATCTGTTCCGTACGTGCCGTGAGCTGGAGATTCCCAAGCCTGAAATTGACGAACTGTTCAAGAGAGCCGTTTTCAACGTGCTCACCAACAATACTGACGACCACGAAAAGAACTTTTCCTTCCTGATGTCGCCGGAAGGCCAGTGGCACCTGGCCCCTGCCTACGACCTGACCTTTATATTAGCCACAAACGGCATCGAGGCCGAAAAGTCGCACTGCATGTCTATTGGCGGCAAGTATACGGACATCACCGCCGGAGACTTGATACAACTTGGCCGGAACAATTCTGTCAAAAAACCGGAAGAAGTGATTGACTGCGTACTCAAAGGCACGGAGAATTTCGAGGAACTTGCCATCAGCAACGGCGTGGACAGTTTTCACATAGAACTAATCTCCAATCGCCTGAATGAGCTGAGGCCTGAAGGAAAGAAGCTATGTGCCCAAGTTCAAGAGCAGCTCTCTTACACCACCGATGACGGCCATCGTGTTTCCGACATCCGATTTGAGCGCACGGAGAAAGGCAATATCCACCTGCTTGCCACCATTGACGGACGAGACGTGAAGTATGTTTTTACGCCAAAGCGAAAAGCCTGGCAAATGATCATGGATGCCGGTTTCAACCGCATGGCAGATGAAATGAAAAAGAAACTGGTTGAAGAGTATCTATTGTGAAACATATAAACAACAAACGCATCCCAAAAGATGCGTTTGCTATATAAGAAACAGTAGTGCAGGATTACTCCACGAACGCGATTATTTCGTTCTTGGCTACCTTGTCGCCCTGGGCGGGGTATACGGCTACGATCTTGCCTGAGTAGGCGGCCTTGACTGTCTCGAGGGCGTAAGGAGTCTGGATGTGGCAGATAATGCTGCCGGCCTTGACGGCCTTGCCTACGCGCGGAGCCATCGATTTGTCGACTACATCGTATTCCCAGATGACCTGGCCGTCGGCCTCTGCCTGCACGGCGTGAGCCTTCGGGTGTTCTTCCTGGAACTTGCCTGCGTCGTTCTTGGGAACTTCCACTACGGGACGTTTCACGATTATAGGGGCGCCGGCCTTTTCCTTGGCGGCCTCGAGATCCTTGGTGAAACGTGCCTCTGCGGCGCCGCTCTTGTAGTCGCGGTACTGAGTGGGGTGCATTGCCAGCTCGAAGAGTTCTTCGTCATCCTCGCCGAGCTCCCAGCCGTTGTCAGCCATTTCCTTGCGGTACTGGTCCATATCGTCGGGATAGAGAGCCTGGACGTCTCCTTCGAAGAATTCCATGCCCTGCTGTTTGGCGAGTTCCTTGATTTCGGGAGCTACGGGACCGGGCAGCACACCGCTGCGGCCGAGGATCATACCCCAGATGCTCTTGTCGGTGAGCAGGCTGTAGCGAGGTTTGCCCTGGGCTTCGGCCATGATGTTCATCAGCGCGATGTTCTTTACATACTGGCTGAACGGGGTTACCAGCGGCGGATAACCAACCTTCGGCCATACGTA
>JAFZKU010000053.1 GCA_017551785.1 Bacteroidales bacterium
GCCTCTGCCTGAACGGCGTGAGCCTTCGGGTGCTCTTCCTGGAACTTGCCTGCGTCGTTCTTGGGAACTTCCACAACGGGACGTTTCACGATGATCGGGGCGCCGGCCTTTTCCTTGGCTGCCTCGAGGTCCTTGGTGAAACGAGCTTCTGCGGCGCCACTCTTGTAGTCGCGGTACTGAGTGGGGTGCATAGCCAGCTCGAAGAGCTCTTCGTCGTCCTCGCCGAGCTCCCAGCCGTTGTCAGCCATTTCCTTGCGGTACTGGTCCATATCGTCGGGGTAGAGAGCCTGGACGTCTCCTTCGAAGAATTCCATGCCCTGCTGTTTGGCGAGTTCCTTGATTTCAGGAGCTACGGGGCCGGGCAGCACACCGCTGCGGCCGAGGATCATACCCCATATGCTCTTGTCAGTGAGCAGGCTGTAGCGGGGTTTGCCCTGGGCTTCGGCCATGATGTTCATCAGCGCGATGTTCTTCACATACTGGCTGAACGGGGTCACCAGCGGCGGATAACCGACCTTCGGCCATACATACTCAACTTCTTCGAAGAGCTTGACAACCAGGTCGTCGAGAGCGACTTCAGGCTTGCCGTTGTTGCGCAGGTACATGTTGACTGCAGGATGGACGCCCTTGAGGTCGGCCATCATTGAACCCATCATACCGCCGGGCAGGCCGCAGCCCACGAGCAGCGAGGTGAGATGGTGGTTGGTCGGCTCGATGAAGTAGCCCAGGAAGTCGTCGATGAACTTCTGGGTGAGGGCGCGGGCTTCCATGTAGGCCTTCATGTTGATGTCCTTGACCTGGAAACCGGCATCTTTGAGCATGGCGCGGATGGTGATTACATCGGGATGGATCTTACCCCATGAGAGAGGCTCGATGGCAACGTCGAGCACGTCGCAGCCGGCTTTGGCTACTTCGAGCATAGATGCTACGGAGAAACCGGGGCCGCTGTGGCCGTGATACTGGATCACTGTCTCGGGATGGCGCTTCTTGATGCCAGCCACGATCTGCCCGAGAGACCAGGGACGGCCGATACCGGCCATATCCTTGAGGGCGATCTCTTGTGCGCCGGCCTCGATGAGTTTCTCTGCAAGGCTAGTGTAATATTCTACGGTGTGGATGGGAGAATATGTTATACACAGGGATGCCTGGGGAATCATGCCTCCTTCGATAGCGTATTTGATAGAGGGGATGATGTTGTTGGCGTCGTTGAGTCCGTCGAAGATGCGGGTGATGTCGACACCCTGGGCATGCTTGACTTTATACATGAGCTTACGCACGTCGACCGGGCAGGGATACATACGGAGGGCGTTCAAGCCGCGGTCGAGCATGTGGGTCTGGATGCCAGCTTTGTGGAGCGGGGCCGTGAAGGCGCGCACTGCCTTGTTGGGGTTCTGTCCATAGAGCAGCTGAACCTGCTCGAAGGCGCCGCCGTTGGTCTCGACGCGGTCGAAGCAGCCCATGTCGATTATTACCGGAGCGATCTCCGCGAGCTGGTCGGCGCGGGCGGTGTATTTGCCGGACGATTGCCACATGTCTCTGTATACCAGAGAGAACTTTATTTCTCTTGCCATATTGTATTATTTGTTGTTATGATGAATACTGCGGGAAATTCGGACAAATATAAAAATTGTTTTTCCAAAACGGAAAAGATTGTTACCTTTGCCGCCGGATACGATATGTGTCCAGACATGGTGCCCGTAGTTCAGTTGGTTAGAGCGTCAGATTGTGGTTCTGAATGTCGTGGGTTCGAGTCCCACCTGGCACCCGACAAAAAAAGCACTGCGAACGCAGTGCTTTTTTTGTCGGTGCCCCTTCCAATGAGGAAATTGTTGCAAAAAGTTATAATTTTGGAGACGTATTTGGATGCGTTTGGTGTTTAGTGTGTATAAACATTTCGAGGCATGAAAAAGAATCTTCACTTATCCGCGCTGTTACTTATATGCCTGCTTATCCTGGCCGGTTGCGATAAGATGTCGCAAGACGGGCTGCAGGGCCGGTGGAAACCAGTATACGCCAGCATCAGTTACGAAGATGCAGTATCCAGATATTCTTGCGACGGCACAGTCGACGAGCACGGATGCATCCCGATGTTGCGAGTTGGTATCCAGCACCCGGATGTGAAATACGAAGAGCCCATAAAGATTGCGGGAATACGCTTCTTCAAGAAAAACGGAGAGGATGTTTTCATAACCTTCTTCATGGATACTCCGAAGGAAGATATCGGAAAACCTCTCCTGTACAAAATTGAGAACGGCAAGCTCTACCGTGAATGGCCTATGGGTGCGTTCATAAACTGTTCTCCCGAAGTTCTGGACGAAGGCTCCGGCGAATTCGACGAAGGAAGTCCCATCTCATTCCTGCCTGACGGTCAGGTCAAAATCGGCGACATCACATACCAGCGGTTCTAGCTGCAGCCCACACTACTATTTGAATAACGGAACCGGATTGCTATATTTGTGAGTTATGAGAGGGCTCACGAAATGAGAAAACATTGGATTGACAATCTGCGCTGGGTAACCGTGCTCCTGGTGCTCTTTTATCACGTATTCTACTTCTATAACAACAAGGGTGTCTTCGGAGGCATCGGCGGTTTCGGCAGCTACCCGGAGTGTCCTCAGTATCAGGACGTGGTGATGTACATCCTCTACCCTTTCTTCATGCCGCTGCTGTTCCTGCTGGCAGGCATCAGTTCCCGCTATGCGCTTCAGAAACAGTCTGGTAAGGAATGGTTCCGCGCCCGCACCCGCAAGCTGCTGGTTCCCGGCACCATCGGCCTGTTCGTCTTCCAATGGATGACCGGTTATTTCAATACCGTCGTGGCCGGCAGGGGCTCAGATCTGGCAGCCGTGCCCGGACCTGGTAAATATATAATGTGCGCCATCAGCGGCATCGGACCGCTCTGGTTCATCCAGGTGCTCTGGCTGCTCTGCCTCGTGCTGCTGCTTGTACGCGTCCTGGACCGCAAGGACCGCTTCTGGAACTGGTGCGGCAAGGCCGGCATCTTCTGGATCATCATGCTGGGCGTGCTTTTCTGGGTCGGCGAACAGACTCTGATAAAGAATCCGCGTCCGGACAGCGCCGACGGCCTCTGGAACTTGTATAAGCCCCTGTTCTATATTATTCCTTTCCTGATGGGTTACTTCGTTTTCTCGCATGACGAGGTTCAGGAGAAAGTGAAGAAGGCATGGATTCCGCTGGCAGCCTGCGCCGCAGTGGCCGGAATAGCACTCATCGCAACCACCTTCGGACAGGACAATACCTCGCCGCAGTACCTCGGCAGCCCTCTGAACTGCATCTACGGCTGGCTGATGTGTCTGGCAATGATGGGGTGGTTCAGCGCGAAGTTCGACCGCACCGGCCGTTTCGCCTGCTACATGACTCGCAGCAGCTTCGGACTCTACATCGTCCACTACCTCGTGATCGCCAGTCTCGGCTACATGATGAAAATCTACACCGGCCTTCCGCCGGTAGCGATGTACGCCATCCTTACCGTAGCCGTCTTCGTGCTCTCTCCCCTGCTCTACGAACTCCTCCGCCGCATCCCCTTCGTCCGCTGGGCGGTGTTTGGAATCAAAAAGAAGTAATCTCCATTTCTCAACTGGCCAGATTACGACCGCCAGGCCGTGATGCCGACCATCAGGCAGAAGTCTTTGTTAATTGGCACGAATTGTTGCTGAGTGCTATTGCGGCTGTCGCAATATTCTTTTAACTTTAACAGATTAAACTGTTTTACTTATTTTTCCACTTCATGAAAAAGATATTATTAATTGCAGCTTCGCTCCTTATAGCTGCCGGAGCCTTTGCCCAGCCCAAGCTGACGAAGGACAACATTGACGAAGTCATCAAGGCTATGACTCTGCAGGAGAAGGCCACTCTCCTCGTTGGCGGAAGCCGCGCCGCCATAGTGAACGGCGTCACCTCGGGAACCACTTCAATGGTGGACGGCGCTGCCGGAAGGACCCGCGCCATCGACCGCCTCGGCATCCCTGCTACAGTGCTGGCCGACGGCCCTGCCGGACTGCGCATCAGCCCGACCCGCAGAGACACCGACCAGACATTCTACTGCACAGCATTCCCCGTAGGCACTTCGCTCGCTTCCAGCTGGGACATCGCACTGGTGGAAGAGCTGACCACAGCTATGGGCCAGGAAGTCCGCGAGTACGGAGTCGACGTGCTCCTCGCCCCCGGCATGAACATCCACCGCAATGTGCTCTGCGGCCGTAACTTCGAGTACTTCTCAGAAGATCCGCTGGTTAGCGGCAAGATGGCTGCGGCATACGTACGCGGCATCCAGAGCAACGGCGTCGGCACATCCATCAAACACTTCATGGCCAACAACCAGGAGACCAACCGCAACATGAACGACGCTCTCATCAGCCAGAGGGCTCTCCGCGAGATCTATCTGAAGAACTTCGAGATCTGCGTGAAGGAAGGCAAGCCCTGGACTGTGATGTCATCATACAACCAGATGAACGGTCAGTTCACCCAGCAGAACCACGATCTGCTCACCACCGTCCTCCGCGAGGAATGGGGCTTCGACGGCATCGTGATGACCGACTGGGGCAACAAGGAAGGCACAGTTAAGGCCGTCATCGCTCAGAACGATTTGATGGAGCCCGGCGCAGATTCTGAGATCGAGCGTATCATCAAGGGCGTCCAGGACGGCACCATTTCTCAGGCCGACCTCGACCGCAACGTCCGCAACATGCTGGAATACATAGTCCGCACCCCCCGCTTCGCAGGCTACAAGTTCTCCAACAAGCCTGATCTGGCAGCTCACGAGGCTCTTGTCCGCAAGGCCGCAACCCAGACCATGGTACTGCTGAAGAACGATGACGCTACCCTGCCTCTTAAGGGCAATGAGAAAGTCGCCCTCTTCGGTCTGACTTCATACGACATGATCCCCGGCGGTACCGGCTCAGGCGCTGTCAACAAGAAATATGTCCGCAGCCTCAAGGAAGGCCTCGAGATGGACGGTTTTACGGTTGATGCTGACCTGGCGAACCTCTACGCCAAATATGTAGACTACCAGAATGCCGCTCAGCTGCGTAATGCCGGCGGCGGTGGAATGTGGGGCCGCGCTCCTCTGGCCGAGATGGAAGTGCCCGAGGCTTATGTGACCCGTGAGATCGCCGCTACCGACGTAGCCATCATCACCATCGGCCGCAACGCCGGCGAGGGTGCTGACCGCAAGGCCGTGGCCGGCGACTGGGCTCTGACAGCCAGCGAGCGCGCCAACCTCGAAGCTCTCTGCAGCGGATATCACGCAGAAGGCAAGAAGGTAATCGTAGTGCTGAACATCGGCGGCGCCATCGAGACTGCTTCATGGAAACACATGCCCGACGCCATCCTGCTCGCTTGGCAGCCCGGTATGGAAGCCGGCGCTTCGATAGCTGACGTCCTGGTCGGCAAGGCCAACCCTTCAGGAAAGCTCGCCACCACCTTCCCCATGAATTTCTTTGACAACCCGTCATCACGCGACTTCCCGTACAACTACACCCGTCCCCAGAACAACAACCAGTTCGGCGGCATGGGCGGCCCTGGCGGAAGGCAGCCCCAGCCTGTCAAGGATGTGGACTATACTGAATACAGGGACGGCATCTGGGTAGGCTACCGTTACTTCGAGACTGCCGGCAAGGAGGTTTCTTATCCGTTCGGATTCGGCCTCTCATACACCACCTTCGAATACAGCAAACCCGTCGTGAAAGCCACCGCCAACGGCTTCACTGCCACCATCACCGTGCGCAACACCGGCAAGGTAGCAGGCCGCGAAGCTGTACAACTCTACGTTACAGCCCCCGCAGGCGGACTTGAGAAACCCACTAAAGAACTCAAAGCCTTCGCCAAGACACGCGAGCTCGCTCCCGGCGAGAGCCAGACCCTCACCATGACTGTCGACAACTACGCTCTTGCATCGTTCAACGAGGCCACCTCACAGTGGGAAGCCGCAGCCGGCAACTACACCGTAGCATTCTCTGCTTCAGTGAAGGATGTCCGCGCCACAGCCACCTACAGCCTCAAGAAGGCCCAGAACTGGAAGGTCAACAACGTGCTGGCTCCTCTCGAGCCCGTCAGGGAGATTGCAGTAAGATAAGTCTGCACTTCTGAAAAGATTTAGTCCTGTCCTCCTCGTGGAAGACAGGACTATTCTTTTTAAATTTGTAAGGACCAACCACTCTATCCAATGAAAATCAAATATTCTTTCATTGCTATACTGTTGCTGTGTGTAACCGCTGCGTCTGCTCAAGACTGGCCGGCGGTGAAGCCCGAGATGCATCCGGCCTCCCGCTGGTGGTGGCTGGGCAGCGCTGTGGACTCTGTAAATCTCGATGCCCTGATGAGCGAATACGCAGCGGCAGGCATTACCGAGCTTGAAATAACTCCGATCTATGGGGTGCAGGGCAATGATGCTGCCGATATCCCGTTTCTGTCGCCGGAATGGATGCACGCCCTGCAAGTTTGTAATACCATAGGCGACAGGGTCGGCATAAGGATAGATATGAACACCGGCACCGGCTGGCCTTTCGGCGGTCCGCTGGTGAGCGAGGAAGATGCTGCGACCAAGCTTATACGGGATGATTCAGGCGCTGACGGGCAGGGCATCTCAGTTTCCATCGGCAAGACCGGCCAGATGGTGAAACGCGCCGCCCCGGGAGGAGAAGGACTGGTTATCGACCATTTCAGCCGCACTGCCGTCGCCAATTATCTGGACAGATTCACGAAGGCATTCGCGCAGAGCGGAGTCCGGGCCCCTTATAATTTCTTCAACGATTCATACGAAGTCTACGGAGCTGACTGGACGCCGGCCATGTTTGACGAGTTCGCCCGCAGGCGCGGCTACAGGCTGGAAGACCATCTTGCCGAGTTCTTCAGCGACGAGCGGGACGATGTGTCGGCGCGTATAATCAGCGACTACCGCGAGACTATGAGCGACCTGCTGCTCTCGAATTTCACA
>JAFZKU010000054.1 GCA_017551785.1 Bacteroidales bacterium
CGTGCTGCTGAGAGTAACGTCGACAGCAGGGAAGATGCGCTTGTTGGACAGCTTGCGGTCGAGCTGGAGCTCCAGGTTGCCGGTGCCCTTGAATTCCTCGAAGATCACGTCGTCCATCTTTGAACCGGTCTCGGTAAGAGCTGTAGCCAGGATGGTGAGCGAACCGCCGTTCTCGATGTTGCGGGCGGCTCCGAAGAAACGTTTGGGCTTCTGCAGGGCGTTGGCGTCCACACCGCCGGAAAGCACTTTGCCGGAAGCGGGCTGCACGGTGTTGTATGCCCTGGCAAGGCGGGTGATGGAGTCGAGGAGGATTACTACGTCATGGCCGCACTCGACAAGCCTCTTGGCTTTTTCTATAACCATGTTGGCCACTTTCACATGCCTCTCGGCGGGCTCGTCGAAGGTAGAGGCGATAACCTCGGCCTTTACGCTGCGCTGCATGTCGGTCACTTCTTCGGGACGCTCGTCGATAAGCAGGACGATCATGAATACCTCGGGGTGGTTGTCTGCAATGGCATTAGCTATGTCTTTGAGCAACACTGTCTTACCGGTCTTGGGCTGAGCTACGATCAGACCCCTCTGGCCCTTGCCGATAGGGGTGAACATATCAACGACGCGCACTGAAATGTTGTCGTTGTGGCCGTTGCCGGTGATGTTGAATTTCTCATCGGGGAAGAGCGGGGTGAGGAAGTCGAAAGGCACGCGGTCGCGCACTTCTTCGGGCAGCCTTCCGTTGATGCGGTCGACTCTCACCAGAGGGAAATATTTGTCGCCTTCGCGAGGAGGACGGATCTCACCGAGGATGGTGTCGCCGTTCTTCAGCGCGTAGTTCTTGATCTGCGACTGGGATACATATATATCATCAGGTGAGTTCAGATAGTTGTAGTCAGAAGAACGAAGGAAGCCGTATCCGTCTGGCATGATTTCCAGCACGCCGATGGCCTTTACTATGCCCTCGAATTCAATCCTGGGCTTCGGCGGCTGTTGCTGATGCTGCTGCTGACCCTGCTGGGGCTGACCCTGCTGCTGGGGCTGGTGCTGCTGATGCTGCTGGGGTTGCTGCTGTTGAGCCTGGGGCTGCTGCTGGGCGGGAGCCTGCTCTGCGGGAGCCTCAGCGTTCTGCTGCTTCTGAGGTCTGCCTCTTTTCTTCTTTTCAGGCTGTTTTGCATCCTGCTGCCTGGGCTGCTCCTGATCCTGAGGCTTGGCCTCTTTCTGCTGTTCGGGCTGTTTTGCAGGCTTTTCCTGTCCTGCAGGGGCTGCTTCGGCCGGGGTTTCTGCTGCCGGTGCGGCAGTCTTCTTAGGCCTTCCGGCTTTCTTCTTGGCAGGCGCAGGTGCTGCTTCGGCCGGAGCTTCAGCTGATGCAGGCTGCTCTTTAACCTCAGGGGCTGCCGGTGCGGTAGCCGCCACCTTCTGTGCAGTCGGCTTGGCTATCCTCGGACGGGCCTTGCGGGGCTTGGGTGATTCGTTGCTTTGAATAGCCTGTTCGTCAAGGATGACGTAGATGAGGTCTTCCTTCTTGATGTTTTCAGGCTTTTTGATATTGAGTTCTTTTGCGATAGCGTACAAGTCTTCCTGACTTTTAGCGCTCAATTCGAGAATATCGTACATTAAAAGATATTTGGTGATTTGAAAGGAGAGAATGCCAGAAGCGGCATAGTCCTTCGTGGAATGCTTCGCAAAGATAGCATTAAAATCGGATATGGCAAATTATTTATCCCAGTAGCTGGACGCCTTCTTGAACTGCAGAAGGTCTGCCAGGGCAGATGCATTGGCCGCTATTCGGAAGCTCCAGCTTTCCCAAGTTCCCTGCGGCACCCATGACACCGAGATGTTGAAACAGTGCAGGTCGTATGTCGCACTCAGCTGGGTGGTGGTGAGGGCCAGCTTCGTCAGGTCGAAACCGGTGTTGAGAGAGAAATTAAGGGCTTTGGTCAGCTTCAGGTTGGCCGACGCACTGATAGTGCTGGTGAAGTTGTTGACTTTCTGCAGCACTCCGTTGACTGTCTTGTATTGAGCCTGGTAGGCAAAGTTGGCGTTGAGACTCACAGACCACGGTGACGACGGGTTGAGGTAATACAGCCAGCCTCCCGGGATATATTCGCCGGTGACAGGATGGTAGTAGACTCTGTAGTAGTCCGGAGAGCTGGACGGGTCGGCATCCTGCTTGCCGTCGTTGCCGTTTATTTTTCCTTCTCCGTTGAAAGAGTAGGAGAGAGAGGCGCTGGCATTGGTGATGCGGGCGATGTGGAATCCTTTCTCTTTGATGATGTTGAAGGTGTTTATGCGTCGTCCCTCGTTGTTGATGGCGTAAGGGTCGAGAGTCATGTTTCCGTTGATGCCGAGCTTTCCGAATACCGTGGTCGACGCTGAGACAGAAATAGTAGAGAGATTCAGAGAGTCAGCCAGGAAGTTGTAGCTTCCGTTGAAGGTCAGCTGATCGAGCAGCTTGACCTTAGTGGTCGCCACTCCTGTTGAGTCTTTGTCGTCCCTTATCTTGGCCTCCAGGTTGTTGCCGAAAGAGAAACCAAGCGACATGGATTTGCCCTTAGAAGGCGGAGAATACATCATGCCGCTGTATTTGTTGTACTCTTCTACAACTTTCTCGCCTTTGGCGTTGACATACTCGAGAGTGGTGTAGCCGTTGGCAGCAGTGCCGAGCTCGGGATGGAAAGAGAAGCTGAAGCTCGGGGTAATCATGTGGCGGATAGCCTGCAGCTTGCCCTTGGGGTTGAAGTTGAACATACCGTATATGCGGGTGCTCATGGAGATGCCGCCTGAGTAGTTCTGGGTGATGCCGAAGGTGCTGAACTGATCGGTCATCTTGGAGATCACTTTCTGTGCCTCCGGGTCATATTCCCTCAGGTTCTCCCTGAAATACCAGTTCATGCCGTATGAAATTGACGGCGAGAAGTTGAAGTATTTCAGAAGGGTGAACTGCGGGAGGCCGATGGCGAAGTTGTGCGTCATACCGTTGTCCAGCTTGTTCAGCAGACCGGGGTCGTGGATCTCGCTGGCCTTGAACGCAATCTTGTTCTGCAGGGTGGTGTTGTAGCTTAGCGAGATCTGCTCGTAAATCCTCTCCTTGCCGACTCTTACCTTGCGTTTGAAAGGGTAGAAGCGGTTTACGGAGAAGGTGATGTTAGGGAAAGTTATGGTGTACGAGCTGTCCCTCGAGTTCTGGCTGTGCAGGGCGTTTATGGATATACTTCCGAACGAGAATGTCTTCGAATAAGAGATTGAAGAAGAGGTCTGGTTCTGAACGGCTTCTGCTATGCTGGTTGAGTTGTAGGTATTGTTCTTAGGACTGGAGAAATTGACCGAGGCCCTGAACGACGTTCCCGGGCGGGCTTTGGAGTCCTGGGAGTGCGACCAGTTCAAGCCGAAGTTGCGGGATTCCCGGTAATCCGGGGAATTGGCCTCGCCCACAATATCCACTGAGTAATTCACGCTCATGGAGCCGTCGAAGGCGTATCTTTTCTTGTAACGCGTAGTCAGCTTGCTGGCCCATGAACCATATGAATAAACATCTCCTGTGAGAGACACGTCGAAATGGTCTCCGATGACGAAGTAATAACCCAGGTCGCGCATGTACAGGCCTCGGGAAGTCTCTTCTCCGAAAGTAGGGATCAGTATACCGCTGGCCCTCTCGGGCATCTCGGGTACGAAACCGAAGGGAAGGACGATGGGCAGGGGCACATCTGCAACAACTACGTAAGCCGGACCGAAGACTGTCTTCTTGGAGTTTCCGGTAATCTTGGCGGCCGTCATCTTCATATAATAGTGAGGATGCTCTGCGTCGCACACGGTATAGACGCCGCCGGCGATATTGATGGACTCGTCAGGAAGCATCTTCAGGTTTTCTCCGCGAAGCTCGCCCTCCTTCTGGTTGGTGATCATATTCTTGATCTTCGCCTTCTTGGAGTTGAAGTTGTAGTACACCTCCTCCATGGTGTACTCGTTGCCCTTGTTGGTCATCTTGGGCTGGCCGACCCACTCTCCGTTGTAGTCTTTGGTGCCTCTGGCAAAGACTATGTTGTTGTCGATGTCGTAGGCCATATAGTCGGAAGTGATGGCTATGTCGCCGTAAGTCACGGTCACATCACCATAATAATATATAATGTTGCGGCCGTCCCGCATATCTTCGATGACAGAGTCTCTGGCAGAAGAAAATGCCGGGCGTTCGAGCGTACTTTTTACAGCAGGTATGGAATCCAGCGGTTCAGGCATGAAATCTGCCATATAGGGGTCAATGCCGAGACTGTCGGGATAAGCTAAGGCGTCGTCATCAGCGATGAGTGTGGCAGGCAAGTCTCTGACGACGCTGTCCTGCACCATTGCGACGCTGTCCTGAACGATTGCAATGCTGTCCCGCAGCGACTGGGCATGAGCTGCGTTGAACAAAGAAATCGCTACGAGAGAGGCGAATGATATGACTGACCTCAGATATTTCACAAAAATGTGCTATATTTGTAAAGTTACAAAGGTAGCAAAAATCCGCAACTAATATGCCAAAAAGGCCTTTTATATCCTTATTGTCTTTTGTTGCGATGCTGGCTGCAGTGCTGTCGGCAGCCATTCCTGCCTCCGCCCAGGGTGGAGGGGTCGCCCTCAGGACAGTGGTCATCGACGCTGGTCACGGCGGCAATGACCCTGGAGCGATATCTACCGACGGGAAGCTTCAGGAGAAGGCCGTAGTCCTCGACATAGCTCTTACTCTCGGCAAGATGATCAAGGACGAATATCCCGATGTGAAAGTCATCTATACCAGAGACAAGGACGTTTTCATCCCTCTGAATAACAGGGCCGACATAGCCAATAAGAATCACGCTGACCTGTTCATCTCCCTGCACTGCAACTCCGTCCCCAAGAACAAGACTGCGCCGAGCGGCTGCGAGACATATGTGATGGGTATGAGCAAGAGCGAATCCAATATGGAGGTGTCGAAGAGAGAGAACTCCGTGATCTTGATGGAGGACGATTATTCCACTACATATCAGGGATATGACCCTGACAATCCAGAGTCTTTCATCTTTTTCAACCTTATGCAGAACGCTTATTTCGAGCAGAGTCTGCTGATGGCTGAACTGTGTCAGAAACACCTTGGCAAAGGGCCGATCTCGACCAACCGCGGCATCAAGCAGGGCGCACTGCTGGTTCTCTGGAGGACTACCATGCCTTCGGTGCTGGTGGAGCTTGGCTTCATTACCAACAAGTCCGACCGGAGCACTCTGGCCACCAAGGAGAAGAGGACTCAGCTGGCAAGCCGTGTGTTCTCGGCTTTCAAGGAATTCAAGGAGCAGTATGACGACACAGTTCCTTCCGCTCAGCCCGAGCAGGTGGAGACCACGACGGTAAAGGTGACGCCTACAGTCAAGGAAGAAACTGTTCAGAATCCGGAGCCGGTTGTTAAAAACGAAGAGCCGGTTGTTGATAATTCAAATTCTTTCTATGCGATCCAGATATTCGCCGTTTCCAGAAATATCGCATCCGGATCAAGCGACTTCAAGGGTCTCAAGGAGATTGAAAAGTTTAAGTCAGGCAGCATATTCAAGTATACCACAGGACATTTCAAAACCGAGCAGGATGCACAGGCTGCGTTGCCCTCTGTGAGGGGCAAATTCAAGGACGCTTTCGTGGTAAAAGTGGACGGTGGAAATGTCGAAAAAGTGCGATAAAAAAAAGTTGATTTTTTTTGTGAGATGCAACCTGTGAATATTCAGCAAGATAGCAATTGCGCATCCGCTAAATATCTGATTATCAGCGGATAAAAATTTTTAAAAAATATCTCGGTGAATATTAGGCAGTTATAATGGAATTGAATTTTGCAATAGAAAATTAATTTTTTTATCACTTTTTTTTCACCCAATTTTGTAAAGCACCGAGGGAGCAAGGTACGCTCCCAAATCTCTGCAGATTTTTTATATGAAAGAACTAGATCCGGTAACGGTTTGGAACAGCTGTCTTGAAATCATCAAGGACAATATCTCCGAGGTGAATTACAGGACATGGTTCGCCCCTGTCAAAGCGGTCCGTCTCAAAGACAAGGCCCTGACGATAGAGGTGCCGTCCGACTATGTAAGGAATCATATCGAAGACAACTACATCGATCTGATCCGTCTGGTTCTTCACAGGGTGCTGGGCGAAGGCGCGCGTCTCATCTACAATGTCCGCATTGTAGGGGACAGCGTGCTGGTTGCTCCAGAGCAGGACCGCAAAGTTCTTGAGAACAACGAGATCAGCCTTGAAGGCGATTCGCTTAAATACAACGGCAATCCCTACCTGATCCCGGGTCTCAAGAAGGTCCGTATCGACTCTCACCTCAATCCAGCCTATACTTTCGAGAACTTCATCGAAGGTGAATGCAACCGTTTCGGCCGGTCTGCAGGTCTCAGCATCTCCGACAAGCCGGGCAAGACTGCTTTCAATCCCCTTTTCGTATACGGCGGTCCCGGTCTCGGCAAGACTCACCTCGCCCAGGCCATCGGCATCGCCATCAAAGAGAAGTTCCCGGACAAGATAGTCCTCTATGTAAGCGCCAACCGTTTCCAGACCCAGTTCATGAATGCTGTCGGTCTGAACAACAACCTGGTCGATTTCCTGAGGTATTATCAGTCAGTGGACGTGCTCATTATCGATGATGTCCATGAGTTCGCGGAGAAGAAGGGCACGCAGAATGCTTTCTTTCAGATTTTCAACTATCTGCACCAGAGCGGCAAGCAGCTGGTTCTTACTTCCGACCGCGCTCCCGTAGAGTTGCAGGGTCTGGAGCAGAGGCTTCTGTCGAGATTCAAATGGGGGCTTTCGGTCGAGCTTCTGCCTCCGTCATATGAAACCAGGCTCGCCATCCTCAAGCACAAGAGTTTCCGTGAAGGTGCAGTTGTTCCGGACGAGGTGCTCGAGTTCATCGCCAGAAAGGTCAAATCAAACATAAGGGAGCTGGAAGGCACACTCCTCACGCTCATCGCCCAGTCTACTTTTGCAAAACGCAATATGACTCTCGAGCTTGCACAGGAGCTTATCGACAAGATTGTGACTGACAGCCAGAGCGAGATATCGATATCAAGGATCCAGGATGCCGTATGCGAGTATTTCAATCTTCCTCACGACGCCATCCTCGCGAAGACCCGCAAGAGAGAGATTGTCCAGGCCCGCCAGATTGCTATGTATCTGAGCCGCAGCCTCACCAAAGTCTCGTTGGCTTCAATCGGAGCCCAGATTGGAGGCAAGGACCACGCTACTGTCCTCCATGCCTGCAATACAGTTTGTGACCTCATTGATACCGACCGTACTTTCCGCCAGTACGTAGCCGATATCGAGAAGATGCTGGTGTCGAACTAACTAAATCCTAAATATGAAATCTGACAAGGTACTTGCCTTCTTCCGGGAGATCGTGTGCATCCCCAGGGAGTCAGGCCACGAAGAGCATATCCGCGCTTATCTGCAGAAATTCGCTGCAGACCGTTCCCTTGAGTGTAAAGTCGACGATGCGGGCAACGTCCTCATCGTGAAGCCCGCTGCCAAAGGC
>JAFZKU010000055.1 GCA_017551785.1 Bacteroidales bacterium
ATTTCACGGGATGGATCCAGCTTACGTCCTCGATGGCGCAGGGCTCGTTGAGGTTCAGCACCAGACGGCTGGCGAGCTGCTCGGTAGCGCTGCGGGCCACCTGCACAGTCCTCCACGGAGAAACGTCCGGAGTCTGCACGTTGCCCTTGTAGCCCTGAGCGTCCGGAGTGAGCCAGGCGCGGAAAGAGTGACGGGCGCAGTCGGTGTCGAGGTGCATGCAGGGGAAGTCCACCAGGGCTGCTTCGTGGATGTTGACCCACAGGCCGTTCTGCATGTGCATCTGCACTGAAGTCTGGATGCCGCTGTGGCTGAAGAGAGTCTGGGAAGAGTTGCCGCGCATCTTGTCGCGGAAATGCTTGCCTATCTCCGAGATGCGGCACTCGGTGTATTCGTATTCCTGAGTGTCATAATCGCCGGGGATCCACCAGCAGGTGGCGTCGTCGGCCATTGCGAACTCGGTGAGCTCCTCCTTGATGCAGAGATATGACTCTTTCTGTCCGCCGAGGAATTCATAGCGGAAGCCGAGACCGTCGTCGAAGAGGCGGAAGCGGATGTCGAGCAGTCTGTCGCCACCATCTTTTGAGAGATGGACGAGCAGCTCGTTATAGTGGTTGCGGATCTGAGATTCTTCTCCCCAGACGGGCTCCCAGGTTTCGTCGAAACTGTCGGTCTCGATGCCGGTTATATCGAATCCGTCATGCAGCGAGTACGGCGGCTGGGCGTCTTCCTTGCCGGGCTGTGCACCGTCGTAGGTCAGTTCGGTGGCCTTCACGGCGCCCCTCATCTCGAAGCCGAGCTGCGAGGGCAGCACCACGGCGGTTCCGTCGCATTCCAGGGCATAATACGGAGCGCCCTTGGCATCCATGCTGAAGGTCATCTTGAGAGTGCCGTCCGGGGAAGTGAGTTCTGCCTGCTGGCTGAGTTCAGGAGCGGAGGTGCAGGCGACTAGCAGTAAGGCGGACAGAAGAGTTAAGGTCTTTGTTTTCATCTTCAAGCTTATTTGATGAACCAGTCCCAGGGATCGAGGGCGATGTCCAGATCTTTTGTGGAGATTACAACCCGCTCAGGGGTAAGATTTGCAATTAGGGTAACAGCGTCGCCGTTGGCTTCGCGGGTGAAACCGAGCACACCATCAGGCAGACCTTTGATGAACTTGGCGGGAGCGCCCTTCTCGCCTGCTGCAAGGCAGGGGTGGGCGTGGCGGAAGGCAACGAGCTCGCGGATGAATGAAGTGTATTCGTTCTCAGACCAGTCGGTGATGGGGTCCTTCTCGAAGAATTCGAGGCGGCGCTCCAGACCGATTTCCTGACCTGTGTAGACCAGAGGCTGGCCCTTGGGAAGCGTGAAGCAGAGCACTTCCATCACCTTGGCGGCGTCGCCCATCCTCTCGAATTCGCTGCCCGACCAAGAGTTCTCGTCGTGGTTCGAGGTAAACATCAGACGGAAGTTGGCCTTGCCCATCTTCTTGTTGTCATTTGCCACATATTTCTTTATGTCGTTGACATTCTTTGTGCCCTGGGCTACGTCGTTCAGCATGTGATGGAGTTCCCATGCGTATGAGGCGTCGAAGGTCTCTTTGGGGTTGGTCAGAGCGGGGCTCTCAGCCTCGGCGAGGAGGTAGATGTCAGGATAATCCCTCTTTATACCGGGAAGAATGGCCTTCCAGAACTTGGCAGGCACTTCGGCGGCAGCGTCGCAGCGGAAGCCGTCGACACCTTTGCCCAGCCAGAAGCGCATGCACTCGTCCTGGGCGGCCCATACGGCCTCGTTCTCGTAGTTGAGGCTGCGGGTGTCCGTCCAGTCATATTCCCAGATGGCGTTACCGTCGGCGTCCCTCTCGTAGAAATCAGCAGGCTTGGTGGTCATCCACACGTTGTCCGGAGCGGTCTGGTTGGCCACCCAGTCGAGGATAACCTTGAAGCCGGCCTTGTGGGCTGCGGCCAGCAGGTCTTCGAAGTCCTGCATGGTGCCGAACTCAGGGTTGACGGCGGTGTAGTCGGAGATTGCATAGTAAGAGCCGAGAGAGCCCTTGCGCTCCACTTCGCCAATCTGATACATGGGCATGAGCCAGAGGATGTCGACTCCCAGGTCCTTGAGGCGGGGAAGCTGAGCCTCTACGCCCTTGAAGGTGCCTTCAGGGGAGAACTGGCGGATGTTGACCTCATAGATAACGGTGTTGTAGGTCCATTCAGGGTGCAACGGGGTCTTCGAGTTGCCCGAGCAGGCTGCCAGCGCGACGGCGGCGGCGATCAGAAGGAATATCTTTTTCATTGTACAGTAATTGTTCCGGTGTATTTCTTAAGGCCTTTGGAAGTAACGGTGAAGGTGGCAGAGCCGGGGATTTCCTCGCTGCGGACAATGAAGCACAGCGCTCCGCTGAAAAGGTGCATCTGCGGATGGCGGAAGCTCTCCAGGCAGGTGGGGTCGCCGTTGGCCACGGCTTCGAAGCTGCCCGCTCCGCTCACCTGTATATTGATGAGGTTGGCGGCGTCAGGCACGGGATTGCCGGCCTTGTCGACAACTGTCACAGTGACGAAAGCCATGTCGTCGCCGTCGGCTGCCAGCACTCCGCGGTCGAAGTTGCACTGAAGGGCGTAGGGTTTGCCTGCAGTACGGACTGTCTTTTCCTCAGCCACTCTTCCGAAGTCGTCGTAAGCCACCACCTTCAGTTCGCCGGGCTGATAGACGACATCGTTCCACATCATACGGTGGCGCTCCAGCAGATTCTCTTTGTTGAACCTCCTGCGGCCCTGGCTCTCTCCGTTTATGAAGAGTTCGGCCTCGGGGTATGATGTATATACGAATACGGGAGTGGTCTGCCCCTCGCGTCCCGGCCAGGTCCAGTGAGGCAGCACGTGCAGAGTGCTCTCAGTCTCGTTCCATACGCTGCGGTAGAGATAGAAACGGTCCTTGGGCAGGCCGGCCAGGTCTACTATGCCGAACATAGAAGAGTGGTTGGGCCAGGCGTCGGTGTCGTAGGGAGTGGGCTCGCCGAGATAGTCGAAGCCCGTCCAGACGAACTGCCCGAGCATCCAGGGGTAGTCTTCGTCGGCGGCAAAGTCGTCGTCAGGGACGTTTGACCATATACAGTATTCCAGGTCGTAAGAGTCGCTCTGGTGGTCGGGATGCTTGATGTTCATGCCCGATGACAGAGGGAAATGATATACTCCGCGGCTGGAAACTGTAGAAGCCGTCTCGCTTCCCAGGATGAAGCCCTGGGGGAGGAGTTCGCGGGCCTGGAGATAACGGTAAGGCTTGTAGTTGAAGCCGGGGATGTCTATTGCTGCTATGAATCCGCTGTAGAACACTCCGTCGAACTGGTCCATGCCGCAGGTGACGGGGCGTGTGGGGTCTTCGCGGTGGCAGATGGAGGTGAGCCATGCGGCCACTTCAGCGCCCTGGGCGTCTCCCTGTCCGGGCACCTCATTGCCAATGCTCCACATAATAACCGAAGGGTTGCTGCGGTAGTGGCGGAGCATGTTCACCATGTCTTTCTCAGCCCATTCGTCCCAGCGGAGGTGGTAACCGTTGGCGCATTTTGCGACATTCCATTCGTCGAAAGGCTCCACCATCAGCATTATGCCCATTTCGTCGCAGAGCTCCACCAGTTCCGGCGCCGGCATGTTGTGGGATGTACGGATGGCGTTGCAGCCCATGTCCTTCATAATGATAAGCTGGCGGCGCAGCGCGGAGCGGTTGACTGCTGAGCCCAGAGGACCGAGGTCGTGGTGGTTGCACACTCCCTTGAGCATGGTGCGCTCGCCGTTCAGGAAAAAGCCTTGTTCTGGGCGGAATTCTATAGAACGGATGCCGAAGCGGGTTTCTACAGCGTCGACAGCATCGGTTCCGCCAGTGATTTCGTAGCGGTTGCGCCACATGCCGATGCTGGTGGTCTCCATAGAAGCTCCGGTCATCACAGTGGTACGGGCAGTGTAGAGGACAGGACTGTCAGGGCTCCAGAGATCAGGGTCTTTGACGGTAAAGCGCTGGGTGGCCGGAACGCCTTTCCACAGCTTGCGGGTGTAAGTGTCGCGGGCCACTTCGCGGCCGGCGGCATCGAGGATGACGGTTTCGAGTGTCACCAGTGCGTTATCCTCCAGCCCCTCTATCTCTGTGCTGACACTGACAACGGCCTCGTCACGGCTCACATAGGGTGTAGTGATGTATACTCCCCAGACAGGTACGTGGACCTCGGGGGTCTCGATCAGATGGACGTTGCGGTAGAGACCGGCACCCGGATACCAGCGCGAACTCTCGGGAAGGTTGTTCAGCAGCACCTTGATGGTGTTGGCTCCGTCTTTTACATGGTCGGTAATGTCGAAGTAGAAAGAATTGTAGCCATAGGGCCACTGTCCGGCGAAGGCGCCGTTTACATAAACGTGAGCGTCGCTCATGGCTCCGTCGAACAGCAGAGTCCATTTCTTCCCGGGAACCTTTTCGATGTCGACAGTGCATTCATAGCTGCCTTCGCCGATCCAGGGAAGGCCTCCTGTACGGCCGGTCTTGGCTGTGGCTTCGGTCTCGCCGTTCTGCGTTACGGCTACCGTCTGGAAGTCATAACTGCCGTTGAAGGGTCCTGCTATGGCCCAGTCGTGGGGAATGCGCACCTTCTGGCTGCCGTTGAAGGTCCAGTCGCGCAGGAGCCTTTCGCTCCTGGAGGGGGTTGCGGCACGGCTGCCCACACTGCAGAGCAGCGCGGCGGCCAGGGCGAGAGTTATGGCTATCCTTCTTGTCATCTCTTGAATTCCACTACAAGGGCGCTCTTGGCAGGTATGGTGACGCCGTCCTGCAGGGTTATTGTCTCGCCGGTCATCACGTTGCGGCCGGTGACGGGACCTTCTACGAACTCACGGTAGTGGTTCCAGTCGAGAGTGCGCGGCTCGAAGGTATTGTTGATGTATACGAACACCGCGTCGGTGTCGGTATAGCGGAAATAAGCGTAGGTATTGTCGGTGATGTTGCTGGCTCCTACATTGGCGCGGGAGAGGAAGTGCAGGGTCTTGCCGTCCTGGACAGCCTTGCAGCCCTTGCGCCAGTTGAAGAGAGTGGCGGTGAAGTCGTGCAGGTCGGCGGCGTAATTGTATTTGTACGGAGCATCTTCGCGGCCTTCTTTGTCGAATAGATTGATAATGTCATCCTCCCATCCTCCTGGGAAGTCGATGCGCTTGGCGCCGTCGTGGCTGGGCACGTCCTTGCGCTCGAGAAACATCATCTCGTCGCCGTAGTAGAG
>JAFZKU010000056.1 GCA_017551785.1 Bacteroidales bacterium
AGACCGGCGACCCGAACGGCGAAGGCCTGCCCGCATGGCCCCGTTTCCGCAACGACAACCCTCAGACAATGGTACTCACCGGCAGCGGTTGCCACGCTGCTCCCGTTCCGTCCGAGGCTGCCATGAAAGTCCTGGACGAATACTTCGCCTGGAGACGCAGCCAGGAATAGCCACCCGACACAACTGATGCATATGTACCTTAAGCGGATCAACCTGACCAATTTCAAGAACATTCCCGAGGCTTCCATCGAGTTCTCGAGCGGGATGAACTGCATCAATGGCAACAACGGTCAGGGCAAGACGAACCTGCTGGACGCCATCTACTACCTGTCGATGACGAAAAGCTATTTCGACGCCGCAGACCGCTTCACTTTCAGGCACGGAGAGCAGACAGCCTCCGTGCAGGGTACATATGTTTCTGCCGACGACACCGAGGAGACCATCACGGTGCTGCTCGACAAGCAGGGTCCCAAGCAGGTTCGCCGCGGCAAGAAGGCCTACGAAAGGTTCTCGGACCACATCGGCCTGATACCGATAGTAATGTCATCCCCTACCGACACGGCTCTGGTGAACGACGCCGGAAGCGAAAGGCGCCGCTTTGTAAACACCTTCCTGTCGCAGACCGACAAGGCCTATCTGCGCAACCTCCAGGACTACAACCAGCTGCTGATGCAGCGCAACAAACTGCTGAAGCAGGAGACCGTTCCGGCAGACCTTCTGGACGTATTCTCGGCGAAGCTGGCCGAATATGCAGACTACATTTACCACAAGAGGGCCGAACTCTGCGAGAAACTGACCCCGTTGGTTGCCAGGTACCACTCCATGCTGTCGGACGACGCAGAGGAGGTGAAACTGCAATATGTATCCGACCTCCACAACGGCTCCCTGGAAGACATCCTGCGCAAAGAGGCTGAGAGGGAAAGGGTGTTGAAATATACCACAGCAGGAGTGCACCACGACGACATCCTGCTGCTGCTCGACGGCCACCCGCTGCGTAAGTGCGGCTCCCAGGGTCAGCAGAAGAGCTTCCTGATCGCATTGAAGCTGGCGCAGTTCACCATCATGAAGGAAAGCTACTCCTTCCCTCCCATCCTGCTGCTGGACGATGTGTTCGACAAGCTGGATTCGAAGAGAGTGGCGCAGCTGCTGGCCATTGTGGCCGGAGAAGATTTCGGACAGATATTCATCACCGACAGCAACAAGGTGCGGCTCGGCCAGACCGTTGCCGCCCTGGACGCAGAATGCGCCATGTTCGACGTCGAAGACGGAAGATATACGAGGATAGAGGGATGAGGAGGCAGCAGTCAGTCCGCATCGGGGACATCCTGGATGCATACATTCCCCCGGAGAGTACGCTCGGCAGAGGACTGCTGACCGCAAAGGTCAGTTCCGCATACCGGCAGGTCGTCGGGGCCGCAGCCACGGAAGCTACGATGAAACTGACCTATAAGGACGGTGCCCTGCGCTGCAAGATTTCCTCATCTATGTTCAGGATGCACCTGAGCGCCAACAAGGACGAGATATTGAAAGCCATAAACGAAATACTCGGCAAAGAAGAAGTAAAATCATTAATATTCACATAACATGAAAGCCATCATCGACAATGCCATACCCTACATCCAGGGCGTACTGGAGCCTTATTTCGACGTTGAATACCTGCCCGGCAGAGACATCGACCGCGCCAAGGCGGCAGATGCCGACGTGCTGCTCATCCGCACCCGCACACACTGCAACGAAGAACTGCTGTCCGGGAGCAAGGTAAAATTGGTCGCCACCGCCACCATAGGCTGCGACCATATCGATATGGACTGGTGCCGCAAAGCAGGAATCAAGGTGGTCAACGCACCTGGCTGCAACAGCTCTGCAGTTATGGAATATTTCTTCACCGCCATCTACAAGCTCGCCGAGATGAAACACCTGGATCTTCTGCTGAAGACCATCGGCGTAGTGGGCGTTGGCCATGTGGGGAGCAAGATTGCGGCCATGGGAGAGAATCTGGGCTTCAAGGTGCTTCGCAACGACCCGCCAAGGATGGCTGCAGAAGGCCCGAAAGGCTTCGTCGACCTCGACACGCTCCTGGAGGAGTCTGACATAGTCACCATCCACATCCCCCTCGAGAACAACCTCGACTTCGCGGGCGACCATTTCTTTGACAGCATAAAGGACGGAGCCATATTCGTCAATGCATCGCGCGGCGAAGTGATTGTAGAAGAAGCATTCCTGCGCAACCGGAACCGCTTCGCGGGAGTAGTAATGGACGTGTGGAGACACGAGCCTGACATCAATCCGGCCATGCTGGCTGCGGCCGACATAGCTACCCCTCACATCGCAGGTTACTCAATGCAGGGCAAGATAAACGGCACCACCGCCGTAGTGCGTGCCACCGGAGAATTCTTCGGCATACCGGAGCTCAAGGCCTTCAGCCTGCCTTCGGCAGAGAAGCCGTTCTCACTGACGAGATACGACATAATGGCCGACGACCGCGCGCTGCGTTCGGATCCGGCGAGCTTCGAATCGCTCAGAAGCCACTACAATTACAGATAATAGACAATTTCGTGGCGCAGGTCTTCTGCGCTCTTGAATACGATAGTCTGGAATCCCATCTTTTCGGCGACAGCCGTATTGGCAGGATTGTCGTCTACGAACAGGCACTCTTCGGCTTTCAGACCGAAGCGGTCCAGAAGAATCTGGTACAGTCTCGGATCGGGCTTGATGATTTTTTCTTCTCCTGAGATCACCATTCCGTCCAGCAGGCCGAACACAGGATAAGATGACTGCACGTAGGTGCGGAATTTCTTGTCGTTCCAATTGCTCAGACCATAGAGCGCATAGCCGGCTTCCTTGAATTCTCTCACAAGTTCGAACATTCCGGGAATCGTGCCGCGCATCATACGCCACCAGCCGGTGTCGTACAACTCTATTTCAGCGGCCCACTGGGGATATTTGTGTTGAAGCAGTACCACCTCACGACGGAACGAGGCACCTGCGTCCATCTTTTCATTCCACTCCTGGGTACATATATTATGGAGGAACCAGTCGGCCTTGCGCTTGCTGCCGAAAACGTCATCATACAGATAATGAGGGTTCCAGTCTACAAGGACGGCTCCGAAATCCAGTATTATATTTTTAATCATATCCAGAGGGTTTCTACGGGGTCATCTGATACCGCTGAAAAGTGCCGCAAAATTATCTCAAAACTATTTATATCAAAAATTTTTATTAGTATATTTGCTACGTTTGACCCTAAAATTTTCATAAAATGCAGAATAAGTTGCAAGAATTGACCGATAAGCTTTACAACGAAGGTTTGTCAAAGGGAAAGCAGGAGGCAGAACAGCTCCTTTCAAAGGCGCAGGAGAAAGCCGGCAAAATCATTGAAGATGCTCAAGCTCAGGCTGCAGAGATCCTGGACAAAGCCCAGAAAGATGCTGACGACTTGAAGTCGAAAGTGACGGCTGACGTCAAGATGGCTTCCACACAGTCCATATCTGCCCTCAAACAGCAGATAGAGAAGACCCTGATGGCCAAAGTTGTCGGAGGTGAAGTTAAGTCCGCTCTCCAGGATGCCAGCTTTGTAAAGCCGCTCATCGAGACAGTCATCAAATCGTTCAATGCCGCCGACATCGCCCCCGCCGGTCTCGACGTCATTATTCCCGAGAGCATGAAGGCCAGTCTGGGCAAGGCGCTCGAGGCAGGGCTTGCCAAAGAGCTTAATTCATCAGTCACTATTGATTACGCCAAGAACATTGCGGGCGGCTTCAAGATCGCCCCTAAGGACGGCGGCTATTTCATAAGTTTCGCTGACGGCGACTTCGAGAAGATGTTCAGCGAATACCTCCGCCCCGCAGCCAAGAAAATACTGTTCTCAGAATAAGCGTAATGAACAACTACCCTTATATAATTGCGAGCCTGCCGGACTATGTCCTGGACTTCGAGCAGAAGGACTGCGACTACCGTTCGGTGAGGGACAGCATTTATGAACTCCTGGAGCCTCTGGACCGCAGGATGGTCGAGTGGATGGAATATGGCTTCGACGACGCCAACCTCACTCCCCACTTCTACCGCACCTGCCGCAAATGCCGCAACGAGTTCATACGTGAATACTTCGACTTCGACCACAAGGTGCGCACGGAGAAAGTAGCTTTCCTCAACAAGGACGCTACAGGAGAGTATTTCGACGAGAAGGCCGCGCTGCTGAAGATATTCGAGAACAAGAACATCCTCGAGAGGGAGCGTGAGCTGGACATGCTGATGTGGAACAAGATCGGGGATATCGTGCTCTTCGACGTGCTCGATTTCAACATAATCCTCGCATTCCTCGCCAAGGCCAACATAATTTCCCGCTGGAACAGGCTCGACCGCACTTCAGGAGAGAGGCTGTTCCGCAAGTTCGTCAAAGAGGTCAACGACACTTACAACGCATCGAAAAACAAAAACAACATATGAAAAAAACAACAGGTATAGTTACCGGCATCATCTCGAACCTCGTCACGGTTGAGTTCGACGGGCATGTGGCAGAAAATGAAATCTGCTACATCGATCTGGGTGGTGTCAGACTGATGGCCGAGGTCATCAAGGTAACCGGCAAGAACGCCTTCGTGCAAGTCTTCGAAAGCACCCGCGGCCTGCGTCAGGGCAACAAGGTGGAGTTCGACGGCCACATGCTGGAAGCCACTCTCGGCCCTGGTTTGCTCTCAAGCAGCTACGACGGCTTGCAGAACAACCTCGAAACGATGGAAGATGTATTCCTCAAGAGAGGCGAATACACCTCCCCTCTCGACCACGACAAACTGTGGGAATTCACTCCCATTGCAAAGCCGGGCGACAAGGTTCAGGCCGCCGACTGGCTTGGCGAGGTGAAGGAAGGCTGGCTGCCTCACAAAATCATGGTGCCCTTCTCATTCAAGGGGGAATACACCGTCAAGAGCGTGGTTGCCGCCGGAGAATACAAGATTGACGACACTATTGCAGTCCTCATCGACGCCCAGGGCGACGAAGTTCCTGTGACGATGGTTCAGAAATGGCCTGTAAAGGTCGCCATCGGCGGATATGTCGACAAACCCCGTCCCTACCGCATCATGGAGACCGGCGTGCGCACCATCGACACCCTCAATCCCATCGCAGAGGGCGGCACCGGCTTCATCCCCGGCCCCTTCGGCTGCGGAAAGACCGTGCTGCAGCATGCCATCGCCAAGCAGGGTGACGCAGAGGTAATCGTGATGGCTGCCTGCGGCGAGCGTGCCAACGAGGTGGTTGAGATCTTCAAGGAATTCCCCGAGCTGGTTGACCCGCACACCGGCCGCATGCTGATGGAAAGGACAGCCATCATCTGCAACACTTCCAACATGCCTGTTGCCGCCCGTGAGGCTTCTGTCTACACCGCCATGACCATCTGCGAATATTACCGCGCGATGGGTCTGAAGGTGCTGCTGCTGGCCGACTCGACTTCCCGCTGGGCCCAGGCTCTGAGGGAGATGTCCAACCGTATGGAAGAGCTGCCCGGCGCCGACGCATTCCCTGTCGACCTGTCGGCTATCATATCGAACTTCTACGCCCGCGCCGGCATAGTAAACCTGCGTAACGGCAAGACCGGTTCCGTAACCTTCATCGGTACGGTATCCCCTGCCGGCGGTAACCTCAAGGAGCCTGTCACCGAGTCTACGAAGAAAGCAGCAAGATGCTTCTACGCCCTCGCCCAGGCCCGTGCGGACAGCAAGCGCTACCCGGCCGTAGACCCGCTGGATTCATACTCAAAGTATCTGGAATACCCCGAGATCGTCGACTACCTCAACCAGAGGGTCGACCCTCACTGGGTGGAGAAAGTCTTCAAGGCCAAGAATCTGGTGCGCCGCGGCAAGGAGATGGCGGAGCAGATCAACATCCTCGGCGACGACGGTGTGCCCATCAGCTACCACGAGGCTTTCTGGAAGTCTGAACTGGTCGACTTCGTCATCCTCCAGCAGGATGCATTCGACAAGATAGACTGCGTAACTCCGATGGACCGTCAGGAATTCATGCTGACCGAAGTCCTGAACGTCTGCGACATGGAGTTCAACTTCGAGAATTTCGAGGACTGCCGTAATTTCTACAAGGAAATCATCAACGCCTTCAAGCAGATGAACTACTCCGAATACAAGAGCGAACAGTTCTACAAGTATTTTGAACAGGTTAAAAACTTATTGAGCAATGGCAACAACTAACGCATACAGGAGAATTTACACCCAGCTTGAGGCTATCACCAAAGCTACTGTAACCCTCAAGGCCAGCGGTGTCAGCAATGACGAGCTTGCAACAGTTGCCGGCCGCGCTGCTCAAGTAGTAAAGATAAAGGGCGACCTTATAACCCTTCAGGTTTTCGCCGGAACGGAAGGCATCCCTACCGACGCTGAAGTAATCTTCCAGGGCGAACCCCCTACTCTCAACGTCAGCGACGAGCTCGCAGGCCGTTTCTTCAACGCCTACGGCGAGCCTATCGACGACGGCCCCGCAGTGGAAGGCGAACGCCGCCAGATCGGAGGCCCTTCTGTGAACCCTTACAAGAGGGAGCAGCCGAGCCAGCTGATCCCCACCGGTATCGCCGGCATCGACCTCAACAACACCCTGGTGTCAGGTCAGAAGATTCCGTTCTTCGCCGACCCTGACCAGCCGTACAACCAGGTTATGGCCCAGGTTGCCCTTCGCGCCGACGTCGACAAGATCATCCTCGGCGGCATGGGCCTTTCCAACGACGACTACCTCTATTTCAGGCAGGCCTTCGAAAACGCCGGTGCCCTCAACAGGATCGTCAGCTTCGTGAACACTACCGACGAGCCGCCTGTAGAGCGTCTGCTGGTTCCCGACATGGCGCTTACGGCTGCCGAGTACTTCGCTGTCGACAAGAACGAGAAAGTGCTTGTGCTGCTGACCGACATGACGCTGTATGCCGACGCCCTGAGTATCGTGTCCAACCGTATGGACCAGATCCCGTCCAAGGACTCAATGCCCGGCTCCCTCTATTCAGACCTCGCGAAGATCTACGAGAAGGCCGTGCAGCTGCCCAGCGGCGGTTCCATCACCATCATCGCCGTCACCACGCTGAACGACGGTGACATCACTCACGCTATCCCCGACAACACCGGATACATCACCGAGGGCCAGCTGTTCCTCCGCACCGACACCGACACTGGAAAAGTCATCGTAGACCCGTTCCGAAGCCTGTCGCGTCTGAAACAGCTTGTAATCAACAAGCAGACCCGCGAAGATCACAGCCAGGTGATGAACACCGCAGTTCGTCTGTACGCCGACGCTTCGAACGCCAAGACCAAACTGGAGAACGGTTTCGACCTCTCCGACTACGACCTGCGCTGCCTCGACTATGCGAAGGAATACTCGAACAGACTTCTGGCCATCGACGTCAACATCTCCATCAACGAGATGCTCGACACGGCCTGGGAGCTGTTCGCCAAATACTTCACCAAGGCCGAGACCGGTCTTCGTGACTCACTCATAGCTAAATATTGGAAAGATAACAATTAGCAGTCATGGCCATCAAGTTCCAATTCAACAAGACTTCCATGAACGAGCTCAACAAGCAGTTGAAGGTTCGTCTGCGCGCCTTGCCTACCCTCAAGAACAAAGAGTCTGCTCTGAGGGTTATGTCAAAGCTCGCCAAGGACCGTGCGCAGCAGCTCAAGGAAGAATTGGAAGAGGCTTTGCAGAGCTATAATTATATGTCCGGGTTGTGGAACGAGTTCGAGCCCAATCTGATAAGTGTGGACGACGTCATCCTTGAGACTGTGAAAGTGGCCGGAATCAAGACTCCCGAACTTAAGGAAGTCATTTACAGCGTCAAGCCGTTCGACACTTTCTCCAAGCCGATGTGGTATACCGACGGAGTGGAGATCCTCAAGAGGCTGGCTCAGTTGGGCATCGAAAGCGAGGTCTGCATCGAGAAGGCCCGCATCCTCGATTTCCAGCGCAAGAAAACGACCCAGAAGGTGAACCTCTACGAAAAGGTGCAGATCCCCGGGTATCAGGAGGCCATCCGTAAGATCAAGAGATACATGGAGGACGAAGAGAATCTGTCCAAGGCGTCCCAGAAGATTGTAAAGAGCCGTCATCAGGCTGAAGAAGAGGAGGAGGACAAAGCATGATCACACAAATGACTAAATATTCCATCATCCTCATGAGCGGGGAGATGGACGGCTTTCTCTCCGACCTTCAGAATCTGGGGCTGGTGGATGTGACCCGCAAGCAGAAGCCTTTCGACAGAGCTTCCGGCGAGAAGTTCACCCGGATTGAACATATCAACAAGATTTGCAAGGCGCTCAAGAGCTATGCGGATGCGGATGTTCCGGCCGCGGCTCTGGCATCTCCCTCCGAGGTTGTCAAAAGCACCGAAAACAAGCTCTCCGAGCTTACGGAGCTGGAAGCCTCTCTCAAAGAATGCAACACGCTGGAAAGGCGTGCGGAAGTATGGGGCGAATTCAACAGTTCTGACATTGACCGTCTGGACAAGCTGGGCCTCGTCCCCAGATTCTACCATATAAAGAACAAGAAATTCGACGAAAACCTGCTGGCAGATTATCCTTGCGAGATAATTGCAAAGGATGAGGATTCTGTATACCTGATCGCCCTGCAGACCAAGGGAGAGCCTTTCGACTTCCCTTATGCAGAGTGCGACTTCCCTCAGAAGTCCGCTGCAGAGTATGAGGCCGAAGCCAGGGATCTGGAGCAGAAGATAGATGCGACTCGTCATGATCTTTCAGCTCTGGCATCCTGCATTCCTATGCTTGAAGACGAGCAGGGCAAGCTCGCAGGAGAGCTCGACCTTTACTTCGCTTCCAATTCAGCAAAGAAAGAGGCCGAAGAGGTTCTGTCGATAATCGAGGGCTTCGCCCCCACCGAGGCTGACGAGAAGGTGAAGGCCTTCCTCGACGAGGCTCCGGTGGTTTATCTGGCGTCCAAGGCAAAGGTTGAGGACAACCCTCCTATCAAGCTTCGCAACAACAAGTTCACGAAGATGTTCGAGGTGCTCACCGGAATGTACGGCATGCCCGACTACAACGAGTTCGACCCCACTCCCATTCTCGGCCCGTTCTTCATGCTGTTCTTCGCCATGTGTATGGGTGATGCCGGATACGGCATCATGCTCATCATCATCGGCATCCTGCTCGGACGTTCGAAGATGGGGCTGTCAAAGCTTGGGCCGCTGGTGACGACTCTGGGCATAGCTACCTTCGTCATCGGCCTCGTCCTGGGCACTTTCTTCGGCATCGACCTCTACACCGCAGACTGGTATCCGGAGCCGCTTAAGAGATTCATTTTCCACGACCAGATAATGGGTTACGACTCGAAGATGGTTCTCGCTCTGGGCATCGGTGTGTTCCACATAATCCTTGCGATGATAATCAAGGGCGTCGTCTACACGCAGGCATACGGCTTCAGGCATGCTGTCAGCACCTGGGGCTGGGTTCTCCTGATCATAGGCGGTCTCGTGATCGCCGCCCTGTCGCTGCTCAAGGTTATGCCTTCCGAGGTTACCAAGTGGGCCGTGATTGCGGTCGGAGTGATCTCCGCCCTCGGCATATTCATTTTCAACACGCCCGGACGCAACCCGCTCCTCAATGTAGGAGCCGGATTGTGGGACACCTATAACAAAGTGACCGGTATCCTCGGTGACGTGCTCAGCTACATCCGTCTGTATGCCCTCGGCCTGGCCGGCGGCATGCTCGGCGGCGCCTTCAACAACCTCGGCATGATGGCCTTCAACGGCGTTGGCGTGCCGGGTGTCAATTATCTGGTGCTCTTCATTATCCTGGCCATCGGACATGCACTCAACCTGGCGATGTCCTGCCTGGGTGCGTTTGTGCACCCTCTGCGTCTGACGTTCGTGGAATACTTCAAGAATTCCGGATACGAAGGCAAGGGGAAACTTTACAAACCGTTGACTAATAAGAAACAATAACAATATTTAATTATTTAATCATGCTAGAATTAATTCTTGGTTATCTTGGTTTCGGCCTGATGCTCGCATTGGCCGGAATCGGCAGTAGTATCGGAACTACTATTGCCGGAAACGCTGCTGAAGGAGCGTTGAAGAAAAATCCTGACAAATCTTCCCAGTACATGGTGCTGTCAGCCATGCCTGCCACCCAGGGTCTTTACGGTTTCGTAGCTTTCCTGATGTGGATCAGCAAGGACTTCGCAGCTGACGGCTTCAAGCTGTTCGCAGTGGGTCTGGGCGTCGGCGTAGTCTGCCTTTTCTCTGCCATCCGTCAAGGCAAGCTCTGCGCAAACGGTATCATCGGTATTTCTCAGGGCCACGACGTTATGACCAACACCATGATCTACGCCGCCCTTCCTGAGTTCTATGCCATCCTTGCCCTCGTTGCAGCTTTGATGATTTAAAGCCTGGAGGCTGAAGGCTTAATGCCGAAGATATATATCATAGGAGGATGCAACGGGGCAGGCAAAACCACTGCTTCGTACACCATTCTCCCTGATATGTTCAACTGCCACGATTTTGTCAATTCCGACGAGATCGCGATGAGGCTCTCCCCGGACAATCCGGAGTCTGCGGCCATAAGGGCCAGCAGGATCATGCTCGAAAGAATGCACGAGCTGATAGAGCAAGGCGCCGATTTCGGAATAGAGACAACGCTGGCGACAAGGACGTTGATTAATATCATTAAGGAAGCTCAGATGAGCGGTTATGTTGTGACCCTCATCTTCTTCTGGCTGAATGTTCCTGAGCTTGCCCTGCAAAGGGTCAAACTCAGGGTCGCGTCCGGAGGCCACAATGTCCCGGAAAGGACCATCCTGAGAAGGTATCACATGGGAATAACGAATCTCTTCGATCTGTACATCCCCGCTGTAGATTACTGGATGATCGTGGATAACTCAAATACGCCGAGTGCAATGATTGCCGAGGGCGGTAAAGATGTTAGTACTAAACTTCACAACAAAACCATTTACAATCTGCTTATCAACTATGAGCGAACAAGAAACGAGACAGCTTAGAGAGGATCTTCTCAAAGGGCTGGATATCACGTTCGATAAATTGGTCGAGCAGAAAAAGCGGAAAAATGAACCTCTCGCTTTCTCGAACAAAGGAAACGTGGTACAGGTAGATGCAAGACAATTGGAAAACAAGTAATCTCTGCCAACTTGAAAAGGGCGACCAGTCAGGTTGCCCTTTTCAGTATATGATATGATGGATTTTTTCAAAGTAGATATAGAAATGCTGCAGAAGCTCATTGCCATCGCGATGAGCCGCGGCGGGGACTATGCCGATCTCTTCTTCGAGTTCAGTTCCCTCGACGAGATGCAGCTTCGCGACCGCAAGGTCGCATCGGTAGGCCAGCATGTGGACTACGGTGTCGGAATACGCGTCCTGAAGGGGGAGCAGACCGGCTATGCATACTCGGAAAGTACTGAGTGGGACAAGATGGCCAAGGCTGCCGCTACCGCCGCCGCGATTGCCGACGGTCTGGTGCAGACCCCCTGCCCCGTCTCCGTCACTGAGGTCAAGGCTGCGCATTACTATCCCGCCGGGAACAGCTGGGAAGACTTCGACAGCGCTAAAAGGATCGACTACCTGCAGCGCATGAACGACATGCTCTACGGCCTGGATTCCCGCATCACTAATGTCATGGAGTCTCTGGCAAGTTCTTACGAAAGGACTCTGTTCTTCAATTCTCTGGGAGAGCTGGCGCAGGACAGCGGACCGATGTCGTCTCTGGCCGTCAGCATAGTGGCGCAGCAGGGTTCCCGCAGGGAGACGGCTTCTTTGTCCAGGAGTTTCCGTATGGGCAGCGAATTTCTCACCGACGACCTGGCCACATCCATGGCCAATGAGGTAACAGGCAAATGTTCGATGCTGTTCAATGCCGGCAGCATAAAGGGCGGCGACATGCCAGTGGTAATGGGTGCCGGCGGCTCCGGTATCCTGCTTCACGAAGCCATAGGCCATGCCTTCGAGGCTGATTTCATACGCAAGGGGACTTCCATTTTCACCGACAGTCTTGGCAAGAAGATATGCAGCGAGAAGATTTCCGTGGTGGACGACGGCACAATTCCGTTGAACCGAGGCAGCATAAACATTGATGACGAGGGTGTGCCGTCCCAGAAGACTTATATGGTGAAGGACGGCGTTCTGACATCATTCCTTCACGACCGCGTCAGCGCAAAGCACTACGGTGTGCCGTCCACCGGCAATGGCCGCCGCGAGTCGTTCCGCTACAATCCTATCCCGCGCATGCGGGCCACATACATGGAGAACGGCGACGCAAGCAAGGATGACATAATTGCGTCTGTCAAGAAAGGTGTGTTCCTCGACACGTTTTCGAACGGTCAGGTGCAGATCGGCGCCGGCGATTTCACTTTCTATGTCAAGAGCGGCTGGCTCATCGAGAACGGCAGGCTCACCAAGCCGCTGAAGGATATAAATGTTATCGGCAACGGGCCGCAGGCTCTGGCCGATATCGTGGCCGTGGCCGATGACTGCATCATCGACAATGGAAAGTGGACCTGCGGCAAGGAGCAGTACTGCCCCGTCAGCTGCGGCATGCCCACAGTCCTTGTCAGCAAATTGTCTGTCGGAGGTATCTGATATTGTCAAGAAATAAAAAAAGACTGGCGCGCCGCGTCAGTCTCTTTATAGAAAGCTTGAGTGTATCTTGTTATTTCTGATTCCTCTTGCCGTAGCGGTTGTAGAATTTATCTACGCGACCGGCAGTGTCGACAAGTTTCATCTTACCAGTGTAGAACGGGTGAGAAGTGTTTGAGATCTCGACCTTGACCACGGGATACTCGACGCCGTCGATCTCGATGGTCTCTTTGGTATTTGCGCATGAGCGGGTCAGGAACACGTGATCATTCGACATGTCCTTGAAAGCAACAAGACGGTAACTTTCGGGATGAATTCCTTTTTTCATGACTATGCTTAATTATTATTAAAATTCTTTTGGGGACGCAAAGATACAAACATTCTCGTTTCTTGCAAATCTATTTATATCAATTTCGTACCTTTGTGGCTCCAAAACACATTGATATGACCTTAATTAAATCAATTTCAGGCATCCGCGGCACCATCGGCGGCAACTGCGGCGATGCCCTGACCCCTGTAGATATAGTAAAATTCACAGCAGCATACGTTAAATGCCTTCCCAAGAAAGGCAAGAGAGCAAAAGTGGTAGTAGGCCGTGACGCCCGCATCTCAGGCAGCATGGTCGAGAGCCTCGTGGTCGGCACCCTGGTCGGCTGCGGCGCTGACGTAGTCAATATAGGAATGGCTACTACTCCGACCACTGAGCTGGCCGTAATGGGCGAGAAAGCCGACGGCGGAATAATCATCACCGCCAGCCACAACCCCGAGCAGTGGAACGCCCTGAAGCTCCTCAACAGCGACGGCGAATTCCTCTCTGCAGAAAACGGCGCAAAGGTGCTCGAGACTGCAGCTGCCGAAGACTTCGATTTCGCTGAAGTCCGCTCGCTGGGCACTGTAACAAACAAAGACTATACTGATATCCATATTGAGCAGGTTCTCTCCAACCATCTGGTGGACAGGGAAGCCATCCGCAAAGCCCATTTCAAAGTGGTGCTCGACCCCATCAACTCGGTCGGAGCGATAGTGATGCCCCGCTTGCTCGAGAAGCTTGGCGTGGAGTGCATCACCATCAATGCTGAGCCTAACGGCCAGTTCGCCCATAACCCCGAGCCGCTGCCCGCCAACCTCAAGGGCCTCAGCGACACTGTGAACTGCGAACATGCCAACCTCGGCATCTCGGTCGATCCCGATGTGGACCGCCTGGCTTTCATCTGCGAAGACGGAGAGCCTTTCGGCGAGGAATATACCCTTGTGAGCGTGGCCGACTATGTGCTTGACCACAAGAAGGGCCCGACCAGCTCCAACATCTCTTCATCCAGAGCTCTCAGGGACGTTACCGAAGCTCATGGCTGCGAGTATTTTACCGCAGCGGTAGGTGAGGTGAACGTCACCACCAAGATGCGCGAAGTAGGTGCAGTAATCGGCGGCGAAGGCAACGGCGGCGTCATCTTCCCGGAGCTCCACTACGGCCGCGACGCCCTCATCGGCACCGCCCTCTTCCTGAGCAATATGGCGCAGAAGGGTCTCAGCGCATCGAAACTCCGCAAGACTTATCCCGACTATTTCATTGCAAAGAAGAAAATATCTCTCGCAGATCCCGCACAGGCCGACAAGATCTTTGAAGCACTGAAGGTTAAATATGCATCTGAGAAGATAAATACCCTCGACGGTGTGCGCATCGATTTCGAAGCGGAACGCAAATGGGTCATCCTGCGTAAGTCCAACACCGAGCCTATTATCCGCATCTACGCCGAGGCTCCTGCCGAGAAACAGGCAGAAGCTCTGGCGGATGAAGTAATAGCAGTAGCTGAAGAAATCCTGTAATGTTCTC